>JBKJPE010000057.1:0-30371 GCA_046595185.1 Nocardioides sp. | reverse complement strand
GGGTGGCGTTCGCGGCCCAGACACCGGTGGAGGTGCACCCGGTCGCAGCGCCGACACCGACCTGCTCGGCGTGGGCCAGCACGGCGTACTCATACGCCGCGAGCCGCGACTTCAGCTCTGCCAGCTCCAGGATCGTCCGCCGGGTGGTGGCGGCATCCAGGGCGAACAACGGGCGCTGCGCCAACGCAGTCACGCCGACCCCGAGGGCGCGGACACCGGTGGGCACGGGGTGCCTGGTGTGGGTGTCCTCGTCGGTGGCCATAGATCAATCCAAGCAGGGCCCACCGACACTCCTGGCCTGTTTCCACAGCCCAGAGAGGGTTGTGCACAACCAGGACGTATACATTCGATCAAACGTTCGGTGACACCAGCGATCGTCAGTCGTCGACGTCGTCACCGGTCACGTCGTGGGCGCGCGGGTCCAGCAGGTCGGCCCCACCGAGGGGGTCGCTGACCCAGGAGGTCAGCTGCCAGCCACCCTCGGGGGACCCCTCGAGGAAGGCGGCCGCGGTGTTCGAGACGTGCAGCTCGCCCGCCCGCTCCGGTGACATCGAGGTGGCGGCGGCGGCCCACACCCGGATGGCTGCGCCGTGGCTGACCACGACCACGGTGTCGTCGGGTCCGTGCTCGTGGGCCATGCCCGCGACGACGGCGTCGTACCGCGCCAGGAAGGTCGTCGCGTCCTCACCGCCCGGCAGGCTGCGTCCGAGGTCCGCGTGCATCCAGGAGCGCAGCAGGTCGACGTAGGCGTGCACCGCGTCGTCGTCCGTCCGCATCTCGAGGTCCCCGGCCGAGACCTCCTCCAGCCCGCGGCGCACGACCACCGGCACGCCCCGGGTCTCGGCGAGCGGCGCCGCGGTCTGCTGGGTGCGGACGAGCGGAGAGGCGTAGACCGCGGCGACCTCTTCGTCACCCAACGCCGCGGGCACCGCCGCAGCCTGGCGTCGGCCGAGGTCGGTGAGGTCGGCGCCCGGTTCGGCGGTGTCCAGCGCGCCGGCGACGTTGGAGGAGGTCTGACCGTGCCGGACGAGGATCAGGCGCATGGCGGGGAGGGTAGCGACAGCAGGTGACCTCGAGGCGTCACGAGGTGACCCACTGCTCGCCGGCCAGGACCCGCGCGGCCGGGCCCCCGTCCGCGTCCCCGTCACCGAGCAGCGTCGCGGCCACGAAGTCGGCCGCGGCGCGCTCGAAGGTCGCCCCGTGGGCCAGCATCGCGTGCTTGCCGCCGGTGACGGTGACGAACCCGACGTCGGTCGTCCGCATCAGCCGTCGGGCCACGTCCTCGGCCTTCGTCGGACTGGCGATCCGGTCCTCGTCGCCGTGCACGAAGAGGACCTGGCGCCCGCGCAGGTCGGGGGCGTCGTCGGGGAAGACGTACGCGTTGAGGGCGACCACGGCGCGTACGGCCGGCCGAACGCCGGCCAGGAGCGCCGCGCGCCCCCCGAGCGAGTGGCCGACCAGCGCGACGGGGACGTCGGGCAGGTCCGCGCGCACCTGGTCGAGGGCCCAGTCCACGTCCTGGACAGGAGTACGGCCCGTGTCCCACCCGCGCACCGAGTTCAGCAGCCGGAACACGGCCAGCCGGCCCCGGCCGGCACGGCGTACCCGCTGAGCCACCGGCAGCATCCGCAGCACCGACAGCTGGGTGGGACTGACCGCGGCGGAGTCTCGTCGTGAGCCGCCGCCGTGCAGGAGCAGGACGACGCCCTCGGGCTCGTGGGGGCGGGCGACGGTGATCAGGCGGGGGGTTCCGGGCACGTCCCGATCCTCCCCGAGGGACCCGACGCCGAGGGGTGAGGCGGCCCGTCCCGCGGCCACCCTGGCGCCCGGGGCCGCCCTGGGATATCGTTTCTCGACAATATCGACAAACGACATGGAGACCCCGTGAGCCGACCCAGCACCCGCGACCCGCTCGGGCCCCTCGGCGTGATCTCCGGCGTGATCCTGTCCGTGCTGGTCGCGTCCTTGACGATCGTCGTCCTCTTCGCCGCGGTCGGCGTGGTCCGGGGCGACGCCTTCGGCGTGAGCGTGGCCGGCATCGGCGACCCCGACCCGTGCATCGAGACCACGGCCGGCGCCGCGGGCATCGCGACCAGTGGCGGTTACGGCCGCGGCGTCGACCGGTCGGAGGCCTCCGTGAACGTCGACGACGTGCGGATCTGCCTGACGGACGCCACCTGGTGGCAGGACCTGGCGGGCGACGTCGAACCGGTCGGACAGCTCGCCCTCGTCCTCGCGGCCGTCGTGCTCCTGCGACGCATCATCCGGGCCGCGCGCGAGGAGGGGCCGTTCACCGACGGCGTCGCGGCGCGTGTGCGGCACCTGGCCTGGCTGCTGCTGGGCCAGGCGCTGGTCTGGCCTTTCGTCGTGGGGGCCTCGCGCGGCGTCGCCCTCGAGGAGGCCACGGGCCAGCCGTGGCACGGCTCGCTGCTCGCCGCACCGTTCAGCGTGCTGCTGCTGGTGGTCGCGGTCGGTGTGCTCACGGTGGCCCGGGTGCTGCGCCTGAGCGTGCCGATGCAGGACGAGATCGACGCGCTCGTATGAGCGACACGCAGGGCGACCACAGGGTCGTCGTCAGGCTGGACCGGCTCCTGGCCGAGCGCGACATGACGTTGGCCGTGCTCGCCGACCGCGTCGGCATCACCGTCGTCAACCTGTCCGTGCTCAAGAACGGCCGGGCGCGGGCCGTCCGCTTCAACACCCTCACCGCGATCTGCGACGTCCTCGGGTGCCAGCCGGGGGACGTGCTCGAGGTGGCGCCCCCGGCCTGAGCCGTCGCCGAGCGGGCGGTCGGGCGTACGCCGCCCTACTTCAGGAACTTGCTCGTCCGCCGGTCCGCCAACGGCTTCCCGCCCGTCTGGCAGGTCGGGCAGTACTGCAGGCTCGAGTCGGCGAAGGACACCTCGCGCACGGTGTCCCCGCAGACACCGCACTCCTCGCCGGTGCGCCCGTGCACGGCCAGGTGCGACTTCTTCTCGCCCTTGAGCTCGCTGGCGGCCAGGCCCCGGTTGCGCGCGACCGCGTCGCCTAGCACGCCGCGGATCGCGGCGTACAGGGTCTGCACCTCCTCCTCGTCGAGGCTGCCGGCCGGCTTGTACGGCGACATCCGGGCGGCGTGCAGGAGCTCGTCGGAGTAGGCGTTGCCGATCCCGGCGATCGTGCCCTGGTGGCGCAGCACGCCTTTGACCTGCTTGCGGCCCTCGCGCTCGAGGATCACCGTGAAGGCGTCGAGGGTGAAGTCGTCGCTGAGCGGGTCCGGGCCGAGGCTGGCGATGCCGGGCACGTCGAGCGGGTCCCGCACGACATAGGCGGCCAGCGACTTGCGGGTGCCGGCCTCGGTCACGTCGAGGCCGGCCTCGGGGTCGAGCACGACCCGCAGCGCGAGCGGCGACTTGTTGCTCGCGCTCGGCGGCTTGTCGGGGACCTCGTCGCGCCAGCGCACCCACCCGGCCCGGGCGAGGTGCAGCACGAGGTGCGTGCCCGAGGCCTGGATGTCGAGGAACTTGCCGTGCCTGGTCACGTCGTCGACCAGGGTCCCCTCCAGGGCGGTGAGCGGCGGGTCGTAGGTCTTGAGCGCGCTGAAGGCGGCCAGGTGGATCTTGGTGATCGCCCGGCCGTCGAGCCGCTGGCGCAGGTCGAGGGCCAGCGCCTCGACCTCGGGGAGCTCCGGCATGGCGCCATCCTAGGGAGGCACGCCCCCACCGGGGCCGGGGGGGACGCCCGTCCCTTCCCCCGGGGCGTCGGCGCGGGCAGGATGGAGGGGTGCCGTTCCCGCACCCACTGCCCGAGACGGGCGCGATCTTCCTCGACGCGCGCGGGGCCGAGCGCGCCATGCGGGTGTCGTGGCACTCCGAGCGGGACCTGATCGTGATCTCGTTGTGGCGCGAGAACGTCTGCACCGGCTCCTTCCGGCTCGGGCTGCCCGAGGCCGCCCAGCTGATGCAGGTGCTGCAGTCCGGGCTCGACCAGGCGTACGCCGACAACCACCCGGCCGCGGCCCGCGCCGTCACGGTCACCGGCCGCCACGCCCGGCCCACGGCCATCTAGGGCTGGCGCTAGACAGGCGGATACGGTCCTGACATGGACCCGATCCGCAACCCCTACGCCCCGGGCGCGGGTCAGCGACCCCCCGAGCTGGCCGGCCGCGACCGTGAGCTGGGCCAGTTCGAGGTCACCCTCGAGCGGGTCGGCGCCGGGCGTCCCGAGCGCTCCATGGTGCTCTCCGGGCTGCGCGGGGTCGGCAAGACGGTGCTGCTGAACGCGCTGCGCAGCGCCGCCGTGCGCCGCGCCTGGGGGACCGGCAAGATCGAGGCGCGCCCCGACCAGAGCGTGCGGATCCCCGTCGCCCAGGCCGTCCACGCCGCGGTGCGCGAGGTGGCCCACCGCCACCGCGACCCCGACCGGGTCGACGAGGTCGCCGGAACCCTGAAGTCGTTCGCCCTGCGCGCCACGGTCGAGGAGCGGCGTACGGCGCGCTCGGCCGGCGTCCGCTGGACCCCTCCGGTCGACGTGCCCGCCACCCGGGGCCGCGCCGACTCCGGCGACCTCGAGCTCGACCTCGTCGAGCTCCTCACCGACGTGGCCACCCTCGCCGGCGACCTCGGCGTCGGGGTGGGCCTGTTCGTCGACGAGATGCAGGACGTCGCGATCGAGGAGCTGGCCGCGCTCTGCGGCGCCTGCCACGAGATCAGCCAGCAGGGCGCGCCGCTGATCGTCGTCGGTGCGGGCCTGCCGCACCTGCCCGTCGCGCTGGCGGCCTCCAAGTCGTACGCCGAGCGCCTCTTCCGCTACGTCTCCGTCGACCGGCTCCCACGCGAGATGGCCGACCGCGCCTGGCGGCTCCCCGCGGCCTCCGAGGGCGTCACCTTCGACGACGAGGCCCTGGACGCGCTGTACGCGCTCACCGACGGCTACCCCTACTTCGTGCAGGCCTACGGCAAGGTCACGTGGGACGCCGCCGTCGGCTCCCCGATCCGCGTCGACGACGTCCGAGCCGCCGCGCCCGAGGCCGAGCAGGAGCTGGCCATCGGGTTCTTCGGCGCCCGGTACGACCGCGCCACCCCCGCGGAGCGCGACTACATGACCGCGATGGCCGACCTCGGGGCCGACTCGGGCGACCTGGCCGTGGCCACCGCGGGCATCGCCGCTCACCTCGCCCGCAAGCCCCAGTCGCTCTCCCCGGCCCGCGACGGCCTGATCAAGAAGGGGCTGGTCTACTCCGCCGAGCGGGGGAGCGTGGCCTTCACCGTGCCCCACTTCGGCCAGTACCTGCGAGCGCGGTGACCGCCCTGCCACGGCGGCACGGTCCCGCTCCCACGCTGGCGCCCGACACACCCGGCTGGCACGATCGTCGGGTGCCGGACGACTTCGTCATCGCGCGCAACCCCGAGAGCGACTCGACGCTGCCCTACCTGCTGCGCGTGCCCCTGCCCGAGGGGGCGGTGGTGCTCAAGGCGCGCGACACGTGGCCGCGCACCGCGAAGGTGTACTGCCACCGCGCCGAGGAGTGGCCGACCGAGGCCGAGGTGGTCGAGCGCGTGGCGGTGCGCTCGTGCGTACGCCGGGGGGCGGCGGTCGACCTCGTGCTCGACCGGGGCCGGGAGAACCGGTCGCAGTTCGTCTTCACCCGCATCCGCGGCGGCCGGTCGGCGATCTTCTGGCAGACCGCCCGCACCCAGAAGCAGGCCCGGCCCGCCGTCGCGGTCCCCACGGCCCGCGCCTCCGGGGTCGCCGACCTCGAGGTCGCCGTCGACAGCCACGAGCGGTACGCCTGGTCCTTCGCCGACCGGCAGGTCCGCACGACCCGCGTCGGGTTGAGCGCCGGTGACTACGGCGTGGTCCGCGACGGCGTCCTGCTGGCCTCGGTGGAGCGCAAGAGCCTGGCCGACCTGGTCTCGTCCCTCACCACCGGGAAGCTGAAGTTCCAGATCGCCGCGCTCGCCGCCCTGCCCCGGGCCGCCGTCGTGGTGGAGGACCGCTACTCCGGTGTCTTCAAGCTCGCGCACGTCCGACCCGCCGTGGTCGCCGACGGCCTCGCCGAGTGCCAGGTCGCCTGGCCTGCGGTGCCGATCGTGTTCTGCGAGACCCGGAAGCTGGCCCAGGAGTGGACCTACCGGTTCCTGGCCGCCGCCGAGCTGGGGGTGCGCGCCGACACCGAGGGCGGCGACCGGGTCGCTGGCCTCGTCGCCGCGCCACCCCTGGAGCCCCTCCCGCCCTCACCGGGAGTGGTGCGGGCGTGGGCGCGCGAGGCAGGCTGGACGGTCTCCGACCGGGGCCGGGTCCCCGCCGCCGTGGTCGCGGCCTACGCGCGGGCGCACCTCCCGCCCGGAGGCCGGTGACGGTGCCACGATGGGTGGCATGAGGCCGAAGGTCGTCGCCCACCGCGGCGCCAGCCACGACAACGCCGAGCACACGCTGCGGGCCTACCTCGCCGCGCTGGACGCAGGGGCCGACGGTCTGGAGTGCGACGTGCGGCTGACCGCGGACGGACACCTGATCTGCGTCCACGACCGCGACCTGCGACGCACCGCCGCCTCGCCCGGCGCGGTGTCGACCATGGAGCTGGCCGAGATCGCCGAGCTCGACTTCGCCAGCTGGAAGAACCCGTGGGCCGACCTCGACGACGAGGCGCCCGAGCCCGACCCGGAGACCACCGGCGTGCTGACCCTGCGCAAGCTCCTGGAGCACGTCGCCGACCTCGACCGCCGCGTCGAGGTCGCGATCGAGACCAAGCACCCGACCCGCTACGGCGGCCTGGTGGAGAAGCGACTGGTCGAGATGCTGGGGGAGTTCGGCTGGGACCGGACCGGCTCCCCGGCGCGGGTGATGAGCTTCTCCTACACCGCCCTGCAGCGCGTCGAGCGGCTCGCCCCTGGCCTGCAGCTGGTGCAGCTGATCGACCGTCCGGCGACCTGGCCGATGCTGAAGCGCGTCATCGGCCGGGACTGGCTGGTCGGGCCGGGCATGGCCGACCTGACCGAGCACCCCAGGTACGGCGCCCGACTGGTGCGCAGCGGGCACGAGGTGCACGTCTGGGTGGTCAACACCGCCGAGGAGCTGCGGCTCTGCCAGGCCCTCGGCGTGACCACCGTGATCACCGACCGCCCGGCGTACCTGATCGAGCTGCTCGACGGGCGACCCGACCTCGACGCCCGGAGCCCCGGCGCGTAGGGCCGTCCTCCCGGTCCCGATAGGTTGCGGCCATGGCCAAGAAGAACCGCCGGCAACGCGCCGCGACCACCACCACCGACGCAGCCGGCGAGGTCGGTCCGCGCCAGCCCTGCCCCTGCGGGTCCGGCAAGCGCTACAAGGCGTGCCACGGTGCGCCCGGTGGCGGTGACGTGTACGTCGCGCGCCCCTTCCAGGGGCTGGCCGCCGAGGGCGACGTGGTCGCGCTGCGCGAGCTGGTCCCCGCCGCGACCGCCCCGCTCACCCTGCGCGACGACGTCGACGCCCACGGGCGCACCGTCACCCTCTGCACCCTGGCCCCCGGCGCCGTGCCGGCGGTCGTGCGCGACTCCGGTGAGGTGCTCCTCGGCCTCCAGGTGCAGCACGCCTTCGGCGACCCCTCCCGTGACCTGGCCGCGGTGCTGCTGGCCGCGCTCGAGGCCGAGCCCGGCGTCGTCGGGCTGACCGACCCCCCGGGTGACGGCCCGCGCCTGCAGGACCTCGTCGTCGACGAGCCGCTGGACATCACCGTCCACGACGGGTACGCCTACTGGGTCGAGGAGTCCCAGCAGTCCGAGGAGGTCTCCGAGCTGCTCGAGCAGGCCGACGAGCAGGCCGCTCCGACCGCGCGCCTGACCTCGGTCGACTCGGCGTACTGGACCCGGATGGGCGCCAAGGAGCACCTGCGCTGGGTGATGCCCGAGCCCGAGGGCGAGCTGCTCGACGCCCTGGCCCGGCTGCACGCCGCCGGCCGGGACTCGCTGATCCCCGAGGGCCGTCTGGTCGGGATGTTCCGGGCCCACGGCCTGCTCACCCCGGTCTGGGACCTGCCCGTCGGGACCGGCGCCGAGGCGCTCGAGGACCCCGCCGCCGACTTCAGGACCGCGCTCGACGCGGCGCTGGCCGACACCGCCCCGCTCACCTCGGAGGAGCGCTCCGCCCGCTCCGGCATGGCGAACAGGCAGGTCACGATCCGCTGAGGCGGGCGCGGCGCCTCAGCCGGACGACCGTGGTCGGACCGTCCAGGCCGCCAGCCGGGAGAACCCCTTCACCGAGACCCGGCGGACCCGCTTGAAGCGGTACGCCGCGGCGCCGGACCCGGCGGTCCCTCCCGGGCCGTCGTTCCTGCCGGCCTCACCGTCCTCGGGCCGTGCCACGGCGTCGTGCGTGCCGGCGTCGACCAGCACGCGGCCCGGGCGCGACACCGACGTGAGGCGGGCGGCGACGTTGACCGTGGAGCCGAAGACGTCGCCGAGCCGGCTGACCACCTCGCCGGTCGCGACGCCGGCGCGTACCCGCGGGAAGCGGTCGGCGTCGTCCTCGCCGCGTGCGGTCATCGCCAGCGCCAGCCCGACCATCGGTCCCGGCGCGTCGGCGACGAGCAGGACCTCGTCGCCGATGTTCTTGATGATCCTGGCGCCGGCGTCGAGGGCCATCCCGGCGCACTGGTCCTCGAAGTACTCCAGCCACGCCACCAGCTCCGACTCGTCGAGCGAGCGGCTGTGGGCGGTGTAGCCGACGATGTCGACGAAGCACACCGTCTGGGTCGAGACGGCGTCGGCCGCGTTGCGGGCGCCACCGTCGGAGGTCAGCAGGCGGCCGGCGGCGCTGGTGAGGTGGCGCCGCCAGACGTAGGACTGCAGCCTGTCGATGCGTGGCAGCACGTCGTCGGCCAGCCGGGTCAGCTGCTCGGCGGGGTCGTGCCCGTCCGCCAGGGCGACGCGGGCCATCAACGACGTCTGCCACTCGGCCAGCCGGGCGAAGCTGCGGCCCCACGTGCGCACCAGGGCGGCTTGCGAGTCGTCGTCGAGGACGCCCATGCGTACCAGGTCGTGGGTCAGGCGCAGCGCCTCCACGTCGGCGTCGGTGAACGCGACGTCGTCGTCGGTGACCCGGGCGAAGCCCAGCAGCCGCCACAGCTCCTCGGCCAGCACCAGCGGCACCTCCGCGGCGTCCGCGACCTCCTGGCGGGTCAGTCGCGGGCGCCCGTCCAGCAGCTGCTCCTCGAGCCTCTGCACCGCGTCGTGCAGGGGCGGGCCGGCCGGGGGCCCGGCAGGTCGGTCGTCGTCGTCGCTCACCGACGCATCATCCCAGCCGGCGCCCGGCCGTGGCGGCGCGCGGGTCGGCGGCTCAGCCGACCGGCAGCGGCTCGCGCTCGACCGGGCAGCTCATGCAGCGCGGACCGCCACGACCCGATCCGAGCTCCGAGCCGGAGATCCGTACGACCTCGATCCCGGCCTCCTCGAGGCGGGCGTTGGTCTCGGTGTTGCGCTCGTAGGCCACCGCCACCCGCGGGGCGAGGGCGAGGGTGTTGTTGCCGTCGTCCCACTGCTCGCGCTCGGCGGTGACCGGGTCGAGGCCGGTGTCGATGTGGTGCAGCCGGTCGACGCCCATCGCGCGGGCGGCCGCGACCAGGAACGGCTCGGCCCCGGCGACCGCGAGCAGCAGGGTGCCGTCGTCGGCCCGGCCGGCGTCGGTCACGGCGTAGGCCGTCAGCGAGTCGGCGACGTTGGGGTACATCACGACCTTGTCGACGTCGACCATCGTGCAGACCGTGTCGAGGTGCATGGTGGCGCGCTCCTGCGCGATCGGCACCGCCAGCACCGTGTGGGCCAGCCCCTCCTCGAGCACCTGGCGGGCCAGCCGCTCGGCTCCCGCCGGCGTGGTCCGCTCGCCGACACCGACGGCGATCACCCCCGGGGCGAGCAGCAGGACGTCACCGCCCTCGACGTGCTCGAGGCGGTGGCCGTGGATGCGCTCGGTCGCGGCGAAGCGCGGGTGCAGGCTGTAGACGAGCTCGGTCAGCTGGGTCTCACGCTTGCGCGCCGGCATCGCCAGGGAGGTGATCGCGACCCGGTCGCGGACCCAGAAGCTGGAGTCGCGGGTGAAGAGCAGGTTGGGCAGCGGGTCGACGAGGAACGCGTCGTGCGGCAGCAGCGCGGTGACCAGGCCGAACCCGCCCCGCACCTCGTCGTTGCGGATGCCCGCGGTCAGGTAGTGGGTCAGCTCGGCGGGGGTGGCGTCGCCGAGCTTGCCGGCGAGGTAGCCGCGCATGGTGTCGCCGAGGTCCAGGCCCGACAGGGCGGTGCCGATCGCGGTGGCCCGCGCGTCGGGGTCGGCCAGCGTCTCGGTGAGCAGGTCGGTCAGGTACAGCACCTCGACGTCACGGTCGCGCAGCGCCTGCGCGAAGGCGTCGTGCTCCTCCTGGGCCCGCGCCACCCACGGGATGCCGTCGAAGAGCAGCCGGTCGTTGTTGCCGGGGGTCAGTCGCTGCAGCTCGGCACCGGGGCGGTGCAGCAGCACCGTACGCAGGATCCCGACCTCGCTGTCGGCCCCGGAGGGCGCGTGAGCCGTCATGGCACTCAGCCTAGGGGCTGACCGGCCCGCGGGTTCGTACGGCCCGGGCGGTGTGCGGGTGGGGTGGGTGTCGGTGCGGGGTGGCTGTCGGAACTCCGCAATTGTCGACTTGTGACACGGCGACGGGCCGAGAATCGGTCGGAACTCTGCAATTGCGCTGGATCGACCGCGACCGCGACCGCGACCTCGACCGCGCCCGCCCGCGCCCCGCGTCAGCGCCGCGAGGCGTCAGCGGGGTAGACCCCGAGCACCTTGACCTCGTGCGTGAAGAACCGCAGCTCCTCCAGCGCCCGCGCTAGGGCCGGCTCGGTGGGGTGGCCGTCGACCTCGGCGAGGAACTGGGTGGCGGTGAACTGGCCGTCCACCATGTAGCTCTCCAGCTTGGTCATGTTGACCCCGTTGGTCGCGAAGCCGCCCAGGGCCTTGTAGAGCGCGGCCGGGATGTTGCGGACGTTGAAGACGAAGCTGGTGACCACCGGGCCCCGGCCGGCCTCGGCCTCGACGAGCTCGGGGGAGAGGACCACGAAACGGGTGGTGTTGTGGTCCTCGTCCTCCACGTCCTCCCGCAGCACCTCCAGGCCGTAGATCTCCGCGGCCAGGCGGGGGGAGATCGCGGCCTGGGTCGGGTCGCCGGCCTCGGCGATCTCGCGGGCCGCGCCGGCGGTGTCGCCGGAGATCCGGGGGGTCAGGCCGAGCTCGCGGATCACCTTGCGGCACTGGCCGAGCGCGTGCACGTGGCTGTGCACGGTGCGCAGGCCGGCCGTCGTGGCCCCCGGCACCCCGAGGAGCACGAACTGGATGCGCCAGAAGTGCTCGGCCACGATGTGCAGCCCCGAGTCGGGCAGGAAGTGGTGGATGTCGGCGACCCGGCCGGCGAGCGAGTTGTCGATCGGGATCATCGCCAGGTCGGCGGCGCCCTGGTCCACAGCGGCGAAGACGTCCTCGAAGGAGGCGCACGGCACGGGCTCGAGGTCGGGGTGGTGGTGTGCGCACACCGCGTGGGAGTTGGCGCCCGGCTCGCCCTGGTAGGCGATGCGTCCCGTCCTGGTCACCGGCTCAGTCTAGGGTTCGCGACGTGCTGGTCCTGTCGCTGCTCACCGCCGTGGTCGCCCTCCTCGCGGCGACCGCCGTCGCCCTCTCGGTCGTCGCCCTGCGCCGCACCGCGCGCCCCCGCGGCGGCTCCGTCGACGCCCTGCCCAAGGACCTCCACGGCCTGCGCCAGGAGGTCGCCGCGCTCACCGCCGAGAGCCGCGCGGCGCTGCGCAACCTCGCCGTCGTGCGCTACGACGCCTTCGGCGACATGGGGGGGCACCTGTCGTGGTCGCTGGCCCTGCTCGACGACGGCGGGCACGGCGTGGTGCTCACCTCGATCCACGGCCGCAGCGAGGCGCGCACCTACGCCAAGAACATCGCCGCCTGGACCTGCGACCAGCCGCTCTCCCCGGAGGAGCAGGAGTCGGTCGACCACGCCCGTCCCTGACGGCACCGTCCTAGGACACGAACACCCGCAGCAGCACCATGAACCGCTCGCGCTCCCCGGCCGACAGCGGGGACAGCACGTCGTCGATCGCCCGGGCACCCGCCGCGAGCGCGGCCTTCGTGACCGCGTCCGCGCCGGACTCGCGGTGCAGCAGGTGCGTACGCCGGTCGCCCGCCGCAGCCCGCCGGCTGACCAGCCGGCGCTCCTCGAGCCCGTCGACCAGCTGGACCACCCGGGCCCCGCTGAGCCCGAGGTGGCGGGCCAGGTCGGCCTGGGGGACCGGCCCGGTCTCGGCGAGCACGACGAGCGCCGCGACGTGGCGCGGCTCCAGCCCGACCGGCTCCAGCGCGGCGAGCACGTCGCGGTGCGCCCGCTCGTGCACCCGCGTGACCAGGAAGCCGGTGCTGGCGCGCAGCACAGCCGGCACCTGCGGTGACAGGTACGGGTCCGCGAGGTCGTGCAGCAGGTCGCGCAGCTCGGCCGACCCGGCCTCCCCCAGCGGCGCGGTCAGGCGCCGGACGGCCACCCGGAGGTCGGCGCCCCAGCGGCGTACGGCCTCGTCGGCCTCGGGCGTGCGGGTGAGCAGCCACGAGCGGCGGTCCCCGGGGTTGCGCACCCGGGCCACGAGGTCCTGACGCACCAGGCCCGCGGCCGTCGTGCCCAGGGTGGTCCTGCTGACGGCCACGGCCTCGGCCAGGTCCTGCTGCGACCGGGCCCGCCCGTCGCCCAGGACGTGCAGCACGGCGAACCCGTGCACGTCGACGCCGACCGGCAGCACCTCGGCCAGCTCGACGGCCACGCGCATCCGGGCCCGGAAGAGCAGGTGGCCCGGCAGGGCGGCCAGCACCTCGAGCACGCGGCGCTCCTGACATAGGCAACCTGTTGATCGTTAACCCCTTGACCATATCGCGTCGGAGGGGGATCGTCATCCCTGTGCCCGACCGTGACGACACCACCGACGGGTCGCCCTGGTGGACGCTGGTGGCCGTGGCCACCGGGGTGTTCATGCTGCTGCTCGACATCACCATCGTGAACGTCGCGCTGCCCGACATCCAGGCCCAGCTCGACGCCTCGATCTCCGACCTGCAGTGGGTCATCGACGCCTACGCGCTGAGCCTGGCCGCGCTCCTGCTCACCGCCGGCTCGCTGGCCGACCTGTACGGGCGCCGCAAGGTCTTCGTGATCGGCATCGTGCTCTTCGGGCTGGGCTCGGCGGCCTGCGGCCTCGCCCAGGACGTGCTCCTGCTGACGCTCGCCCGCGCCTTCCAGGGCATCGGCGGGGCGGCGATGTTCGCCACCGCCCTCGCCCTGCTGGCCAGCACCTACACCGGGCGCGCGCGGGGCATCGCGTTCGGCGTCTTCGGGGCCGTCACCGGCGTGGCCGTCGCCGTCGGCCCGGTCCTCGGCGGCGTGCTGACGACCGGCCTGTCCTGGCGCTGGATCTTCTGGGTGAACGTCCCGCTGTGCGTCGGCGCCGTCGTGCTCACGCTCGGCAAGGTCCGAGAGTCGCGCAACCCCCGGGCCGGGCGCCCGGACTGGATCGGCTTCGCCACCTTCAGCACCGCGCTGGCCGCCCTCGTGCTCGGTCTGATCGAGGCCGGCGGGCGGTCGTGGTCCGACGGCCTCGTCGTCGGGTGCCTGGTCACCGCGGCCGTGCTGATGACCGCCTTCGTGGTCAGCCAGCTGCGCCAGGCGCAGCCGATGTTCGACCTGGCGCTGCTGCGCAAGCCGACCTTCACCGGCGGCCTGGTCGCGGCCTTCGGCGTCTCGGCCTCGATCTTCTCGGTGCTGGCCTTCCTGGTGATCTACCTCCAGAACGTGCTCGGCTACTCCGCGGTCGGCACCGGCGTACGCCTGCTGTTCCTCTCCGGCGCGTCCTTCCTCGCAGCAGCGATCGCCGGGCGGCTCACCGAGAAGGTGCCCACGAAGTGGCTGATCGGTCCCGGCTTCCTGCTCACCGCCGGCGGCCTGGCGCTGATGATCGGCGTCGGCGAGGACTGGACCCACCTGGTCCCGGGGCTGCTCGTCACCGGTGTCGGCATCGGGATGATCAACCCGCCGCTGGCGTCCACGGCGGTCGGCGTGGTCGCCGTCGAGCGGTCCGGCATGGCCTCGGGTGTCAACTCGACCTTCCGCCAGGTCGGGATCGCGACCGGCATCGCCGGCCTCGGCTCGATCTTCAGCCGCGAGATCGCCGCCGACGCGACCGCCGGGCTGCAGGCCGAGGTCCCGCCGGCCGCGTTGGAGCCGCTCATCGCCGCGCTGTCGGGCGGGCAGGTGCAGGTCGCGGCCGACGCCGCAGCCGGTGCGGCCCCGGGTGGTCGGGCCGACGCCGCCCGCGAGCTGGTCACCCAGGTCGGCACCGCCGCGGTCGTCGACGCCCTCGACCACATCCTGCTGATCGCCGCCGTGATCGCCCTGGTCTCCGGCCTGCTGTGCCTGGTGCTGATCCGGCAGCGCGACTTCGTGGTCCAGGGACCGGCGCCCGAGCCGGCTCCGGACGACGTCGGCGCCACCGCCTAGCCTGCGCGGCATGGACCTCGACCAGCCGCCGGTCGTCGAGGTCACCGTGGACCCCGATCGTCGCCTGGATCCCGAGGCGTGGCCGAGGAGGGTCCCCGCCGCGGCGCAGCTGGAGGGTCTCCGCCTCGACCCGGGCTGGAGCTGTTCGGAGCCGCAGCGCCATCTGCGCCACCTGCTCGACGACTGAGCCGGTCGTCCCCGGCGCTCAGCGCGGTACGCGCACCAGCACCCGGCCGTGCAGGCACTCCATCCGCAGCTCGCGTCCCGGCGTGATCACGTCGCCGTCGAGCTGCCGGGGGGTCTCCACGTCGGTGCGGATGACCACGGTCCGTCCGGTCATCCGGTTGACCAGGTCGTCCACGCGTCGCCACCGCAGGAGCACGCGCGCGGCCAGCGGGATCCAGGACAGGAAGCGACGGGGGTGCAGCAGCACGACGTCGAGCAGGCCGTCGTCGATCCGGGCGTCCGGGAGCAGCGGCATCCCGGCCTGCAGGTTCCCGACGTTGCCGACCACGATGGTGCGCGCCCGGGTCTCGACCGGCTCGCCCCCGTCGACCGAGATCCGCACCTTCACCGCCGGGTACATCAGCGTCTTCAGGGCCGACAGGACGTAGGCCGGCCAGCCGACCCGCGCCTTGATGCTGTCGTTGACGCCCTCCATGATCGCGGCGTCGAACCCCATGCCGGCCATCACCATGAAGTGGGTCTTCTCGAGGTCGTCGCCCGAGACCTCGACGAGGTCGACGGCCTGGTCCTGGCCGGTCAGCGCCACGTCGACCGCCGCGCGGATGTAGAGCGGCAGCTCCAGGTTGCGCGCCAGCAGGTTGCCGGTGCCGGCCGGGATGATGCCCACCGGGACACCGGTCCCGGCCAGCTCGGCGCACACCTCGCGCACGGTGCCGTCGCCACCGCAGACCACGACGAGGTCGGCGCCGGCGACGGCGGCCGCCTCGGCCTGCCCGGTGCCGGAGTCCTGCGGCGTGGTGAGGAACCACTGCGGCTCCGACCAGCCGGCGGCGGTGGCCATCGAGGTGACCAGGGCGCGGAAGGCCTGCTCGTCCTCGACCTTGCTCGGGTTCAGCACGACGGCCAGGTCCCGGGTGGTCGGGCCGGCGACGGGCAGCGGCTCGCTGCGGCGGGCGTGGCTGCGCGGCAGCGGGTCCTGGACCACGAGGCCGACCAGGGCCAGGCCGAGGCCGAGCAGCAGCCCGCCGACCACGTCGCTGGGGTAGTGCCGGCCGAGCAGGATCCGGTCCGCGTAGACCGCCGCCACGACGAGCGCGACCAGCAGCGCGGTCAGGCGGCGGACCCCGCTGCGGCGCACCAGCATCCCGACCAGCACCAGCACCACGACCCCCAGCGCGGTGATCGAGGAGGCGTGGCCGGAGGGGAAGGCCTGGGAGAGGAGCAGCAGCTCGGGGTTCTGCCACGGCGGGCGCTCGCGCGCGAGCAGCACCTTGAGGACCGTGGTCACCAGGGCGGTCACGGCGACGACCAGCACGGCGTACACCGCCGCCCGGCGATGGCCCTTGACCCACAGGGAGACCGCGAGCGCCGTGGTCAGCACGGTGATCCCGACCGTGCCGAAGGCCAGCTCCACCACGAGCAGCGGCTGCCGCAGCCACGGTTCACCGGAGGTCCAGGCCGCGGCACGGCTGCCGGCGTGGTCCACCGAGGCGAGCCATCCCCAGCCCTGCTCCACGCCGAGGGCGAGCAGGCCGAGCAGCACCAGGCAGGCCAGACCGGCACTGAGCTGGAGGCGGCGGGGGCGGTCGGGCACGACGCTCCTCGGGGGCAGGGGAGGGGGCCTCGGTACGCGCGGCCGCAGCCAGGATAGGGCGCCCCGGGGGTGGGGACGGACGGGGAGCGACGCGGTGCGGCCAGTAGCCTGACGCCATGATCGACCCCCGGCTGCTGCGAGACGACCCCGACCGAGTGCGCGCGGCCCAGGCCAAGCGTGGCCTCTCCGCCGAGGTCGTCGACCGGGCGCTGTCCGCCGACGCCGACCGTCGGGCCGCGATCGCCGACTTCGAGGCCAAGCGGGGGGAGCAGAAGCAGCTCGGCAAGCTGGTCCCGCAGGCGCAGGGCGAGGAGAAGCAGGAGCTGCTGGCCCGCACGAAGGCGCTCGCAGCGGAGGTCAAGGCGGCCGAGGCCGCCCAGGGCGAGGCCGAGGGTGCCTGGCGCGCCGCGCTGATGGAGATCCCGAACCTGGCCGCCGACGAGGTCCCCGCGGGCGGCGAGGACGACTTCGCCGTCCTCGAGCACGTCGGCACCGTGCCCGAGTTCGACTTCGAGCCGCGCGACCACGTCGAGCTCGGCCGGATGCTCGGCGCGATCGACCTCGAGCGGGGCGCCAAGGTCTCCGGCTCGCGGTTCTACTTCCTGACCGGGCTCGGCGCCCGGCTGCACCGCGCCCTGGTCAACATGGCCATGGACCAGGCCGCCGAGCACGGTTTCATCGAGGTCGTCCCGCCGTCGCTGGTCAAGCCCCGCGCCATGGAGGGCACGGGCTTCCTGGGCCAGGCCGCCGACGACGTCTACCGGATCGAGGGCCAGGACCTCTACCTCGTGGGCACCTCGGAGGTGCCGATGGCGGCCTTCCACTCGGACGAGATCCTCGATGCCGCCGCGCTGCCGCTGCGCTACGCCGCCTACAGCCCGTGCTTCCGCAAGGAGGCCGGCTCGCACGGCAAGGACACCCGGGGGATCTTCCGGGTCCACTGGTTCGACAAGGTGGAGATGTTCGTCTACACCACGCTCGAGGAGGCCCCGGCCGAGCACGCCCGGCTCCTCGCCTGGGAGCGTGACTTCCTCGACAAGCTCGAGCTGGCCTACCGGGTCGTCGACGTCGCCGCCGGCGACCTGGGCCTGTCCGCGGTGCGCAAGTTCGACTGCGAGGCCTGGATCGCCTCGCAGGGCCGCTACCGCGAGCTGACGTCGACCTCGAACTGCACCGACTTCCAGGCCCGCCGCCTCGACATCCGGGGCAGGTTCGGCGACGGCATCGGCCCGGTCGCCACCCTGAACGGGACGCTGAGCTCCACCAACCGGCCGATCATCGCGCTGCTCGAGACCCACCAGCGCGCCGACGGCTCGGTCCGCGTGCCCGAGGCGCTGCGGCCCTACCTCGGTGGCCTCGAGGTCCTGACCCCGGTCACGGCATGAGCACCCCCGCGCCCGCGGCGCCCCTGGCCGGCGACGCCGGCTGGCAGCCGCGGCTGGTCGCCCTCGACATCGACGGCACGCTGCTGCGGTGGATGACCGGTGCCGGAAGCACCCACGAGGAGGTGCCTCCCGCCGTGCGCGCCGCGGTCCGCCGGGCAGCGCGGTCCGGTGCCCACGTGGTGCTGGCCTCCGGGCGCTCCCCGCACAGCATGACCGGCGTGGCCGACCTGCTCGGGTTGGCCGAGCTGGCCGACGACCGGCTGTGGATCGTGGCCAGCAACGGTGCCGTCGTGGCCCGCTACCCGCCGCTCGAGGTGGTGCAGGAGGAGACCTTCGACGCCGGACCGGCCGTCGAGCGGATCCTGCAGCTGCACCCGGAGGCGCTGGTCGCCGTCGAGGAGCGTGGCGTGGGCTACCGGGTCAACCGCGCCTTCCCGGTGGGCGAGCTCAGCGGCGACCTCATCGCGACCCCGGTCGAGCGGATGGTCGCCGCGCCGGTCAGCCGGGTGATCATCCGTGACCCCGCCGCGACCGTCGACGACTTCGTACGCCTCGGAGAGGAGCTCGGCCTGCACGGCACCGACTACGTCGTCGGCTGGACGGCCTGGCTCGACCTGTCGGCCCCCGGCGTCTCCAAGGCGTCCGGCCTCGACCACGTGACCGACGCCCTCGGGCTGAGCGCGGCCGACGCGCTCGCGATCGGCGACGGCCGCAACGACGTGGAGATGCTGCGCTGGGCCGGACGCGGCGTGGCCATGGGCCAGGCCGTCGACGTCGTGCACCGGGCCGCCGACGCGGTGACGGAGGCGGTCGACGACGACGGCGCCGCCCGCGAGCTCGAGCGTTGGTTCGGCACCGACCCCCACGGTGGTTGAGGTGCGAGCGGAGCGAGCCTCGGCGCCACCACCACCACCGCCCCGCCTCGTCGCGACCGACCTCGACGGCACGCTGCTGGGCGCGGACGGCACGCTCTCGTCGGCGAGCCGCCGGGTGCTCGCCGCCCTCGACGAGCGGGGCGTGCACGTCGTGCTGGTCACCGCCCGCCCGCGGCGCTGGATGGACGACCTGTGGCCCGTCGTCGGCGCGCACGGCCTCGCCGTGGTCTCCAACGGGGCGCTGACCTGGGACGTGGCCGCCGACCGTCCGGTCGAGGTGCGTCCGTTCGATGCGGCCGTCGGGCGCTCCGTCGTGGCCCGGGTCGCGGCCGCGGCCCCGGGTGCGGGCTTCGGGGTCGAGCGGGTCTCCGGACTGGTCTGCGACCGGGCGTACACCGAGATCGAGGACCCGCCCGCCGGGCGCGTGGTCGACGACCGGGAGCGGCTGTGGGACGAACCGGGCCTCAAGCTCCTGGTCCAGGACGAGTCAGCCGACCCGGCCGCGCTGCGCGAGGCGGTGACGGCGGCCGTCGGCGACGACGCCGTGGCCACCTGGACCCTGCCGGGCCTGGTCGAGGTCAGCGCGCGCGGCGTGACGAAGGGCGCGGCCCTGGCCCACCTCGCCGCCGGCCTCGGGGTCGACGCGGCCGAGGTGATTGCGTTCGGCGACATGCCCAACGACGTGCCGATGCTGGCCTGGGCCGGTCGCGGCTGCGCGGTCGCCAACGCCCACCCCGACGTCCGAGCCGCGGCCGACGAGGTCGTCGGGAACCACGACGAGGACGGGGTGGCGCACGCCCTGGTTGGTCTGTTCGGCCTGCCGTCTGCTGTCATGGGCGCATGCTGAGCCGCACGTGGGTCCCCCGCGCAGCCCTGCCGGCGACGGTGCTCGGGCTGGTGCTGCTCGCCCCTGCCGCGGGCGCCGGCGACACCACCGGGGGCGCCGACGGCACCGGTGCGGACCCTCGGTCCTGCACCGCCGGGTCGGTGGCCGAGGCGACCATGGCGGCCACCGCCGTCTTCACCGGCACCGTGCGCGGGGTGGCTAGGGACGAGGTCAGCGCCCAGGAGACCGACTACGTGCACAGCGTCGTGGTCGACCGCGTCTACAAGCCCGGCCGCAGCTCGGTGATCGACACCGAGGAGGTCGAGCTGGTCACCCAGCGGACCGCCGACCGGTGCAGCCTGGGTGCCCTCGACGAGGGCGAGCGCTACGTCGTCTTCGCCGATCTGTCCGGGGAGGTGCTGCTGGCCACCGGTGGCAGCGGTACTGCCCTCGCCGACGCCGCGCTGGTGACCGAGGTCGAGGACCTGCTGGGCACCGGCCGGCCGGCCGTACCCCCCGAGGCGCCGGTGGTGTCGCTGACCCCGGTGGCCAGCAGCGCGCCGACGCCGTTCGCACAGGCCGCCGTCCCCGGCGCCGGCCTGGTGCTGGTCGGGCTGGTCGGGCTGCTCGTCACCCGCCGGCTCAACCGCGCCGGCTGAACCCCGGTCCCCGCGGTCGCCCGGGCCCCACCGGCTAGAGGTACATCCCGCCGCTGCCGTGGCCCTCGCCGTCGGGGGTCTGCGCGGGCCCGCCCGGTGCGCCGCCCCCCGGACCGGGCTGCCCCGGCCGGCCATGCTCGGGACCACCGGCGCCGCTGGGCAGTGCCCGGCGTACCTGCTCGATCTGGGCCTTGGCCGTCATCTGCTGGGCGTAGATCGCGGTCTGGATGCCGTGGAAGAGGCCCTCGAGCCAGCCGACGAGCTGGGCCTGGGCGATCCGCAGCTCGGCGTCGGAGGGCACCGAGTCGTCGGTGAACGGCAGGGAGAGCCGCTGCAGCTCCTCGACCAGCTCCGGCGCCAGACCGGCCTCGAGCTCGTGGACGGAGGCCTGGTGGATCTCGCGGAGGCGGGCGCGGCTCGCGTCGTCGAGGGGTGCCGCCTTGACCTCCTCCAGCAGCTGGCGGACCATGCTGCCGATCCGCATCACCTTGGCCGGCTGCTCGACGAGGTCGGTGATCGCGCGCTCGCCGTCGTCGTCGCCCTCGCCGGGCGAGGCGCCGTCGCGGGCCTGACCGGCGAGGCCGAGTGCGGCGGCCGGCACGGTGCCGACGGGCTGGCCGTCCGGGCCGATGACGACGACCTGGTGCTGCTCGGGCGCGGTCTCGCCGGCGTGCGGCTGCTGGTCCTGCTGCTCGCTCATGCCCTCAACCCTAGCCAGCCCGTGACGGCCCCCGCCCACCCGCGCGGACGTGCCCGGACGGCAGGCGTCGGCACGTGCGGCGAGGACCCGGCTCAGAGCGTCAGGACGATCTTGCCGGTGTGGCCCGAGGCCTCCATCAGCTCGTGGGCGGCCCGGACCTCCTCGAGCGGCATGATCGCGTGGACCATCGGCCGGATCCGGCCGTCGGCGACCATCGGCCAGACCTCGGCGACCACCTCGGCGCAGATGGCCGCCTTCTCCGTCGCCGGGCGGCCCCGCAGCGAGGTGGCCGAGACGCTGCCGCGCTTGCCGAGCAGCGCCCCGAGGTCCAGCTCGCCCTGGGCGCCGCCCTGCATCCCGATCACGACGAGGCGACCGCCCGTGGCCAGCGCGGCCACGTTGCGGCCGAGGTAGGAGGCGCCCATGTTGTCCAGGATCACATCGGCGCCGCCGAGGCCCCGGACGACCTCGACGAAGTCCTCGTCGCGATAGCTGACGACGACGTCGGCGCCGAGCTCGCGGCAGGTCCGCAGCTTCTCGGCGGACCCCGCGGTCGTCACGACACGGACGCCGCGGTGGTGGGCCAGCTGGATGGCGAAGGTGCCGATGCCGCCGGCACCCCCGTGCACGAGGAGGGTCTCGCCCTGCTCCAGGCCGGCGACCATCTCGAGGTTCGACCAGACGGTGCAGGCCACCTCGGGCAGCGCGGCGGCGGTGACCAGGTCGACTCCGGCCGGCACCGGCATCACCTGACCCGCGGCGACCACCACCCGGGCGGCGTACCCGCCACCGGCGAGCAGGGCGCAGACCTCGTCGCCGACGGTCAGCGGGGTGCCGTCGGCCCCGGTCGCGGGCCCGGCGTCGCCGTCCGGCCCGAGCGCGGCGACCACGCCGCTGCACTCCAGGCCGATGACCTGCGAGGCGCCCTCGGGCGGCGGGTACATCCCCCGTCGCTGCAGGGTGTCGGCCCGGTTGACCGCGGTCGCCCGCACCTCGAGCAGCACCTCGCCGGGCCCCGGCTCGGGCTGCTCGACCTCACCGACCGACAAGACCTCAGGGCCTCCGGCCCCGTCCGTCACGACCGCACGCATGGACAGATCCTACGACCCTGGCCGCGGCGTCCCGGGCCCCGGCTCGCCGGCGAGGTCGCGCAGGTCCGCCCACGTGTCGACGTCACGGTGCTCGTGGCCCCGTGACGCCACGTCGACCAGGTCCAGGCCCGCGAGCAGGCGGTGCACCGCGTGGCCGTGCCGGTCCTCGAGCCCGGGGGCGACCGCGTCGAGGCGCGCGGTGTCGAGCACCAGCGCGAGCTGGCGGCGCCCGTCCGGGTCGGTCAGCGCCGCGCCGTCGCGGCCCGTCGCCGCGGCCCGGAGGCGGGCCAGGGTGCCCGGGGTCAGGTGGGGCATGTCGACGGCGAGCACGGCGACGTACGCCGGGTCGCCCCGCAGGGCCTCGCGGCCGGTCAGCAGGCCGGCCACCGGTCCACCGTGGCGCGGGTCCTCGACCACGAAGGTCACCGGCCGCCCCGTGGGCACCGCCTCCCCCACGACGACCACCTCGGCGGCGTCGGCCACGGCGTCGAGGGCGCGGGCCAGCAGCGTCCTCCCGCCGACCTCGACCCCGGCCTTGTCGATCCCGTCCAGTCGCGTCGCCCGGCCGCCGGACAGCACCACGGCGGCGTAGGACGGCATCGGGTCGGGCACCGGTCGAGTCTGTCACCCTGGTCGCATGAGTCGTGATCGCCTGCGGGTGGCCCTCGTCCAGGAGGCGTCCTCGCTCGAGCCGTCGGCCAACCGGGAGGCGGTGCCGTCGCTGACCCCCGCGGACCAGGACCTCGTGGTCTTCCCCGAGGCGTTCGCCCGCGACTTCGGCCGGGCCGGGTCAGACGTGAGCGCCTTCGCCGAGAGCCTCGACGGCCCGTTCGTCGGTGCGGTCGAGGAGGTGGCGGCGGCGCGGTCCACCACGGTCGTGGCCGGGATGTTCGAGAGCAGCGACGACGAGACCCGGCCGTTCAACACCCTCGTCCTGCGGGGAGCGGCGGCGGCGGACTACCGCAAGATCCACCTCTACGACTCCTTCGGCTACCGCGAGTCCGACCGGTTGCTGGCGGGGGAGACCGCACCGGTCGTGGTCGAGGTCGGCGGCTGGGCGGTCGGTCTGATGACCTGCTACGATCTGCGGTTCCCCGAGCACGCCCGGCTGTTGGTCGACGCGGGCGCCGAGGTCCTGGTCGTGCCGTCGGCGTGGGTGGCCGGCGAGCGGAAGGTCGACCACTGGCGCACGCTGGTGCGCGCCCGGGCCATCGAGAACACCGTCTTCGTGGCCGCCGCCGCGCAGCCCGGGCCCCGCTACAGCGGCCACTCGATGGTCGTCGACCCGCTCGGTGACGCCCTCGGCGAGGCGGGCGAGGAGCCGACGGTCGTCACCGCCGTGCTGGGGCGTTCCGCGCTGGAGGAGGCGCGGCGTACCAACCCGTCGCTGGCCAACCGCCGCCTGGAGGTCCGGTCGCCGGCCGTCGGTCTGTAGCCTTCGACGACGTGCCCACCCCCGTCGAGACCCCCGCCGCGGCGCCGGGTCCGGCCGCGGGGCGGCGCGCCGGCCTGGTGGCCAGGGCGACCTCGTCCCGGCTGCTGGCGCCGCTGTGGCTGCTGCTCGTCGCCGCTGGAGCCGGGCTGCTGGTCGCCGGGCTCGTCCCGGTCGGACCCGACGAGCTGCCGCAGGCCGGCGCCGTGGTCGTCTCGACGGCGTACGCCTGGGCGCTGGCCGCCCGCGTCGGGGGCCGGCCGGTCCTCTTCGGCAACGTGGCGCTGGTGGCCGCGGTCCTCGCGACGGTGCTCGACCTGACCTGGCTGCGCACCGGTGCGGCCGTGGCCACGTGTGCGGTGGCGGCGGTCCTGGGCGTGATGGCCACCGTCCCCGCGGTGCGCTTCCGGGAGGCTGCGCGCGAGTGCGTGGTGGCGGTGGTGGTCGCCGGGGTGGGGGCGCTGGCCACGCTCGGCTACGCGCCGGCACTGACCCTGGCCCGCTTCGAGTACGTCACCCTCGGCCTGGCCCTCGCGGGGACGTTCGCGGTGGTCCACCGCCTCGGCGCGGGTCTGCACGGCCTGGGCCGGCGCGGCGTGGTCGCGGTCGTGGTCGGGGTGCTGGTGCTGGGCGCCACGCTTCTCTACGCCGAGCTGCTGCGCCGCTACGGGACCCCCGCGCTGGTCGACAACCTCCTCGACGGGGTCGTCTGGGTCCGCGAACGCCTCGGCGCCTTCCCCCGCCCGATCGCGACGGTCGTCGGCGTGCCCGCCCTGGTGTGGGGTTGCCACATGCGCGCCCGGCGCCGCCAGGGCTGGTGGGTCTGCGCCTTCGGGGCCGCCGCGACGGCGTCCACCGCCGCCGCGCTGGTCAACCCCGGGGTCACGCTCCTGGAGAGCGGCCTCTCGGTCGTCTACGGCCTGCTCGCAGGACTGGTGATCGGCTACCTGCTCGTCCGCGTCGACCTCGCCGTCACCGGCACCCGCGGGCGGCGCAGCCGGGCCGCCGAGCAGGGCCTGGCCGTGCGGCCGGAGCCCCGGCGCACCCAGCCCCTGCTGTAGCGGGCCGACGCGGCGACATGCCCTAGGTTCGCTCCCATGCCCCGTGAACGCCTCAGTCACGTCCTCGCCGAGATGGTGGCCAACGTGCTCGAGATCGAGGTGGCGCCCGGGGACGAGGTCGCCGTCGGCCAGTCCGTGGTGCTGCTGGAGTCGATGAAGATGGAGATCCCCGTGCCCAGCGAGCACGCCGGGACCGTCCGTGCGGTCAAGGTGGCACCCGGCGACGTCGTCCAGGAGGGCGACGTCCTGGTCGAGCTGCTCCTCGCCGACTGAGCCTCACGTCCACCGGCACCGGCAGAGGGGGCGGGATTCGAACCCGCGGCTGACATCTCTGCCAGCGACCGCTTTCAAGGCGGTTCCGATCGGCCGCTCCGGCACCCCTCCGTGCGGGCGCCGCGGCGTAGCGGGCCGCCCTACCCGGGCGAGTCTAGACGGGCGTGGTCGGGGATGATCGGGGCCATGAGCACCCCCGGCGCGCAGCCGCCCCCACCGGCAGACGGACCGGCGGACCGTCCGGGGGACGTGCGGGTCTACCGGATGGCGCCGGTCCTGGTCGCCCGGCTCGTCGGCTCGTCCTTCGTGGCCGTCGCGCTGCTGCTCTTCGTCTCGACCGCCGCGGTCTACGCCGCCGGGCTCAACGGCGACCTGCTCGTGGTCCCGCTGCTGGTCGGTGTCGTCGGGTCCTTCACCCTCGGGTGGTGGCTCCGCTCGCGGGCCTGGGTCCTGCGCCTGGACCAGCAGGGGTACGCCGTGCGCCTCGTGCGTGGCGCGCGCGTCACCGAGGCCGCCTGGGCGGACGTGCGCGAGGTGGTGACCAGCGCCCCGGGGGGCCACCCGTGCCTGGTCCTGCGCCTGGGCGACGGGCGGGAGACGGTGATCCCGGTCGAGGCCGTCGCGGGGGACCGCGAGGAGCTGGTCCGCGAGGTCCGCGCGCGGCTGGGGCGCCGGGGCTGAGCCGGATTCGCCGTCACCCGGTGGTGCTTGTAGCCTGTGTCCGCTGTCGGGGAGGCGTCGCCTAGTCAGGTTTATGGCGCCCGCCTGCTAAGCGGGTTGAGGGTAATGCCCTCTCGCGGGTTCAAATCCCGCCGCCTCCGCCAGTCCTGCTCCCCCGTCCGGGGGAGCGGGTGGTGGCTCGCTGGGTGAGGCGTTGCAGGGTTCTGCAATGCACAGACTTGAGGCAGCGACGTGCTGACGGTAGCCGGGTCCCGCCCGCAGACTGGAGCAGCGGTCAGACAGTCCGCACCGGGACACAGCCTCAGGAGACACCATGGACCTCACTCGCAAGATCGGGATCACCATCGCGGCCACCGCCGTCAGCCTCGGCCTGCTGGGCGTCTCCGCCCCGGCCCAGGCGCGCGACTCGAGCTGGGGCTGCGGCGGACCCTGCGCCGTCTCGACCAAGTGATCTGTCGTCCTGCAGCGGGTGGGCCGCGGCAGGACCTGATCTCTCACAAGACCGGCGCCTGAGCGCCGTACACACGTAGGACCAGGGCCTCACCATCCCCCCCAGTTTGTGGGGCTCCATACCTCTCGAGGTCGGTCCTCACGGCGAAGGCGGTGACTCGACCAGATCGAGTCACCGCCTTCGATGTTCTTCCGGGCCCGTGGGTGGGTCAGCCGTCCTCGACCGCAGGCTCCTGCCCGGAGACGCCCTGGTTCCCCATGACGTAGCCGAGCTGGAAGCGGGTCTGCGCGTCCCACTCGAGCTTGAGGTCGGCCACGTAGGTGGCGTAGGTGCGGGGGCTGACCCCGAGCCGCTTGGCGCTCGCCGGGTCCGAGTGGCCCTCGATCAGCATCCGGATCGTCATCGCGCGCTGCTCGGCGGCGATGTCCTTCATCATGGCGGTGTCGCGGTTGGTGAAGGGTCGCCCACGCTCCCAGGCCCGCTCGAAGACGTCGACCAGGTACGCCACCACCGACGGCTCGCGGATCGCGATGGCCAGGCGCAGGTCGTCGTCGCCGGGGATGACGGCGATCCGGCGGTCGAAGACGAGCATCCGGTTGAAGAACTCGTCCAGGGTGCGGACCTCCGCCCCGCGCTCGGTGACCGCGGCGACGTACTGGTGGGTGACCGAGCTGCGACGCGCGCTGTGCTGGTAGAGCGTGCGCATCCGGCAGCCGCGTTCGAGCATCTCGATGTCACGCAGCGCGGCGGAGGCCAGGGTCTGCGGGTCACGGCCGGTCTGCGGCTGCGCCGTGAGCATCTCGCCCTCGCACTCAGCGACGAGACCGGCAAGGAACGGTCCGATCGCGTTGCCGCGCAGGTGGGTGATCGGACCGCCCTCGGCGGCCCGGGGCGAGCGGCGCCAGGTCTGGCTGAGCTGGCCGAAGGCGGAGGCCCACTGCGAGGACTCCTCGAGCAGGCGCGAGCCCTCCTGGGAGAGCGGCGAGACCACCCGGGACTGGATCGTGCTCGGGTCCTGGGGCTGGTAGGCGGTCCCGTCGTGGTCGAGCTGGAGCAGGCCGAGCCCGAGCAGCAGGTCGAAGGCCGGGCGGCGCGTGCCGCCGACGGCGATCCGGGGGTCCTCGGCGGAGATCCCCCCGGTGCCGACGATCTCGGCGAAGAGGGCAGCGGCCTCGGACTCGAACAGCGCGCGTTCCTCGGGGCCGTAGGTGGTCAAACCAGGACTCCTTCCGGCCGCGTCAGGGAGCCGACCTCATCGTCCCACACGCACCAGGGCCCCGCCCGCTGGTCGCGCGGTCGGGGCCCTGCGGCGCCGGTGCGGCGGCGTCGCGAGAGGCGTACGGGTCCTCAGGCGTCGAGGCGGGCGCGGAGCCCGTCCAGCTCGGTCCAGAGCACCGTGGGGAGGTCGTCGCCGAACTTCTCGAACCACTCCTGGATCTCGGGGAGCTCGGCGCGCCACTCGGCGGGGTCGACCGCGAGCACGGCGCGCAGGTGGTCCTCGGTCAGGTCGAGGCCGTCGGTGTCGAGCGACTCCGGGGTCGGGACGTGCCCGATCGGGGTCTCGACGGCGGCGGCCTGGCCGTCGATGCGCTCGACGACCCACTTCAGCACCCGGCTGTTCTCGCCGAAGCCGGGCCACAGGAACCCGCCGTCCTCGTCGCGGCGGAACCAGTTGACGTAGAAGATCCTCGGCAGCTTGGCCGCGTCGTGGTCCTTGCCCAGGGAGATCCAGTGGTCGAAGTAGTGGCCCGCGTTGTAGCCGATGAACGGCAGCATCGCCATCGGGTCGCGGCGCACCAGCCCGACCTCGCCGACCGCGGCCGCGGTGGTCTCGCTGGACAGCGTCGCGCCGAGGAAGGTGCCGTGGGTCCAGTCGCGCGCCTCGAACACCAGCGGGACGGTGGTCTTGCGCCGGCCGCCGAAGAGGATGGCGTCGATCGGGACGCCGCGCGGGTCGTCGTACTCGTCGGCGAGGATGTCGCACTGCTTGATCGGGGTGCAGTAGCGGGAGTTGGGGTGGCTGGTGAGCAGGCCCTCCTGGGCCTTCTCGGGCGTCCACGCCTCGCCCTTCCACGTGGTGGCGCGGGCCGGCGGGTTTTCCAGGCCTTCCCACCAGACGTCGCCGTCCTCGGTGAGCGCGACGTTGGTGAAGACCGAGTTGCCCTTGTTGATCGTCCGCATCGCGTGGGGGTTGGTGTGCTCGTTGGTGCCCGGGGCGACGCCGAAGAAGCCGTACTCCGGGTTGACCGCCCACAGCCGGCCGTCGTCGCCGACGCGCATCCAGGCGATGTCGTCGCCGAGGGTCTCGACCTTCCAGCCGGGGATGGTGGGCTCGAGCATGGCCAGGTTGGTCTTGCCGCAGGCGCTGGGGAAGGCTGCGGCGAGGTACTTCACGACGCCCTCGGGGCTGGTGAGCTTGAGGATGAGCATGTGCTCGGCGAGCCAGCCCTCGTCGCGGGCCATGACGCTGGCGATGCGCAGGGCGTAGCACTTCTTGCCGAGCAGGGCGTTGCCGCCGTAACCCGAGCCGAAGGACCAGATCGCCCGCTCCTCGGGGAACTGCACGATGTACTTGGTGTCGTTGCAGGGCCAGGCCACGTCGGGCTCGTCTGGCTCGAGCGGGTGGCCCACGGAGTGCAGGGCGGGGACGAAGTCGGCGTCGAGCTCGGTCATCCGCTCGAGCACGTGGCTGCCCATCCGGGCCATCACCCGCATCGAGGCGGTGACGTAGGCGGAGTCGGTGACCTCGATGCCGAACATCGGCTTCTCGGCCTCGAGGTGGCCCATCACGAACGGGATGACGTACATGGTGCGGCCCTTCATGCACCCGGCGTACAGCCCACGCATGAGCTCCTTCATCGCCTCCGGGTCCATCCAGTTGTTGGTGGGCCCGCAGTCCTTCTCGTCGACCGAGCAGATGTAGGTGCGGTCCTCGACGCGCGCCACGTCGATCGGGTCGGAGGCGGCGTGGAAGGAGTTCGGCTTGAGGGCGGGGTTGAGCCGGGTGAAGGTGCCGGTCGACTCCAGGGCGGTGGTGAGCTCGACCCACTCCTCGTCGGAGCCGGTGCACCAGTAGACGCGGTCGGGCGTGGTCATCGCCGCGACCCCCTCGACGAAGTCGATGATCCCCTGGTGGGTGGTCGGGTGGTTCATGGCACTCGTGCCGGACTCCTGGGTGGCGGTCATGCCTTCATCCCTCTCCCGTGATCTCGCCGCATCCGCTGCGCGGTGGCGGTGGTGTCGTCGTCGGTGGTAATAGTTCGGACTCCGACCATTTCGACGGGAGGCTACCCGCGGGTCACTACGCGGCGACATTGGAACGATCAACGGGCGGCGGGTCCGTACCCGGGTTCGTGGTCGCCCAGCGGTTCGGCTATTCTCTCTCGGGTTCCTGGGAGACCGGGCACGGGCGCCTGTAGCTCAACGGATAGAGCATCTGACTACGGATCAGAAGGTTTGGGGTTCGAATCCCTACAGGCGCACCACGCAGAACCACAGGCAGCAGTGCCACTGACCTGTGCCTTCGAAGTTCCAGGGTCGATCCGCGATCGGGTGCCACCAGGCCGGGATCGCTGCTCGCTGCAACCGGTGCTGCAACCGGACTGGTCACCCGATGGGTCGAGGATCGCGTTCTCTCGCATCCTCCGCGGAGGGGGTCGGACACCTACCGCCGTCCGGGGGCTCGCAACCATCCGGGCCGACGGCAGCGAGTTTTTTCGCTTCCGTGTCGGCGGCCATGAAATTCTGCCCAGAGACGGCCATGAAGCTGCCCGCTGGCGGACATGAGAACTGCCCGCTGATGGTCACGGGATCTGCCCGACACGACGTCGTCTGCCTCACCGGTTCCCCCGGTTGAGGCCCCTCCTCAGGTGCGATCGGCGGTGCTGATGCGCCCGTCGCCCTGAGGAGGGACACCATGAAGTCTGCCGAGGAGATCATGAAAATCCTGGATGCCTACGACCTGACCGGGTCGTTGCGTGATGCCGGTGAGCTGGCTGGTTGCTCGCACCACACCGTGAAGCACTACGTCGAGCGCCGTGCCGCTGCCGGCGAGCTCGCCCGGGCCGCGGCCCGCCCGCAGTTGATCGATGCCTACCTGCCCAAGGTCGAGGAATGGGTCGAACGCTCCGCCGGGAAGGTCCGCGCCGACGTGGCCCACGACAAGCTCCTGGCCCTGGGCTACACCGGCTCCGAGCGCACCACCCGCCGCGCGGTCGCAAGGGTCAAGAAGTCATACCGCGCCGGGCACGTGCGGGTCCACCGGCCCTGGGTGGTCGAGCCCGGCATGTGGTTGCAGTACGACTACGGCGACGGGCCCGTCATCGACGGCGCCAAGACCGTGCTGTTCGTGGCCTGGGTGGCGTGGTCGCGGTTCCGGGTCGTGCTGGCGCTGCGCGACAAGACGATGCCCAGCGTGTTCGCCGCCCTGGACCAGACGTTCCGACGCCTGGGCGGGCTGCCGACCTATGTGCTGACTGACAACGAGAAGACCGTCACCGTCGAGCACATCGCCGGGATCCCGGTCCGCAACCCGCAGCTCGTCGGGTTCGTCGAGCACTACTCGGTTGTGGTGCACACCTGCGTGCCCGCGGATCCTGCGTCCAAGGGCGGCACGGAGTCGTCGGTGAAG
>JBKJPE010000172.1:0-39259 GCA_046595185.1 Nocardioides sp. | reverse complement strand
TCATCGCCTGGACGGTGCCGTCCAGCACCTTGTCCACGCACTGGCTGTAGGTGTCGAAGCCGACCGGCTTCATGCCCAGACCCTCGGCGGTATCGAGCGAGGTCGAGCCGGTCACTGAGCAGACCTCCTTGCCTTGGAGGTCGTCGGGGCTCTCGACGTCAGAGTCCTCCGGGACCAGCAACTGTTGGCCGGTGAGGAGGTAAGGGCCCGCTTGGCCGACCTCCTGACGACGCTCGTCGGTGATCGAGTAGGACGCAAGCACGAGGTCGACCTTGCCCTCCACGAGGAAGGGCTCACGGTTGTCGGAAACGGTCTCGATGTACTTGACCTTCGACGTGTCCTCGGGGTCGATGCCCAGGCTGGCCACCAGAAGCTTCGCGATGTCGACGTCGAAGCCGGTGGGCAAGTCCGCCCCCGTCTCGTTGAACCCGAGGCCAGGCTGGTCGAACTTCACCCCGACATTGATGGTGCCGGCGTCCGCCAACTCCTTCATCCTTGTTCCGTCCTCGAAGTCCGAGGCGGCGTCTTCCTTCACCTCGACGTCGACGCCCTCGCTGTCCGAGCCGGCGTTGCCGCAGGCGGCTAGGCTGAGGGCCAGGCCGAGACCGGCAACTGCTGCTTTCGTACGGATGAATCGCATCTGCATCTCCTTGTGTGTGGAACTTCCGAGCACGAACGGTTCAGTGTTTGAGGATCTTGCCGAGGAAGTCCTTGGCGCGATCCGACTTCGGGTTGGTGAAGAACTCCTCGGGGGTGTTCTCCTCGACGATGGCGCCATCGGCCATGAAGACGACCCGGTCTGCGGCCGTACGAGCGAAACCCATCTCGTGGGTGACGACGACCATCGTCATGCCCTGCTTGGCGAGGTCGACCATGACGTCGAGAACCTCCTTGATCATCTCCGGGTCCAGGGCCGACGTGGGCTCGTCGAAAAGCATCACCTTGGGCTCCATCGCGAGGGCGCGGGCGATCGCGACGCGCTGCTGCTGGCCGCCGGAGAGCTGGGCGGGATACTTCTCGGCCTGATGTCCAACCCCGACCCGCTCGAGCAGCTCGAGGGCCTTCTTCTCCGCTTCCGCCTTCTTCATCCCGCGCACCTTCATCGGGCCGAGAGAGACGTTTTCAAGGATCGTCTTGTGGGCGAAGAGGTTGAAGCTCTGGAAGACCATGCCGACCTCGGCGCGCAGGTTTGCCAGCGCCTTGCCCTCGGCCGGGAGCGGAGTGCCGTCGAGAATGATCGAGCCCTCGTCGATCGTCTCGAGCCGGTTGATCGTGCGGCACAGCGTCGACTTGCCCGAGCCGGACGGGCCGATCACCACGACGACCTCGCCGCGCTTGACCGACAGGTCGATGTCCTGCAGGACGTGGAGCTGTCCGAAGTGCTTGTTGACCTTGTCCAGCACGACGAGGGGCTGTCCGGTCGCGGCGTTGATCTCGCGGTCCTGCTGCACGGTCATGGCGGGCACCCTAGCCATCCGGGGCACCGGAGGGCCATGGCACGCGACCCGGTGGGCCCAGTCGTGACCCGGCTGTGACCGGACCGCCCCGAGGCGACGCCCCTAGGATGCCCCGGTGCGCAGCACTGCCGTCCTCCGCGACCTGCTGGTCGCCCTGGGCCTGGTCGTCGTCCTGCTCGTCGTCGCCCGCCTCGTCGACGCCGCCGCCTGGTCGCAGCCGGGCACCTGGCTGCTGGTGCCGGTGGCGGTGGGCGTCGTGGTGGTGCGGCGGGGCGTACGCCGCTCGGTGCTGCCGCCGGACCAGGACGCCGGCGGGAGTGGTGGGCGCGGCGGGCCGGGGCACTGACCCGCCGTACCCTGGGAGCGCCATGACTGCTGCCCCCGGTTTCGAGCCCTTCGAGACGCCTCGTTCCTCGGCTCCTCAGGAACCGACGCGCGCTGCGCTCGCTCCTCAACCCCCCTCCCCCCGCACCTACGAGGTCAAGACCTACGGGTGCCAGATGAACGTCCATGACTCCGAGCGGCTCACCGGGCTCCTCGAGCAGGCCGGGTACGCCGCCGCCCCGCGCGGCGAGCAGGCCGACGTGGTCGTCTTCAACACCTGTGCGGTGCGCGAGAACGCCGACAACAAGCTCTACGGCAACCTGTCCCACCTCGCGCCGGTCAAGGCTGCGCGACCGGGCATGCAGATCGCCGTCGGCGGCTGCCTGGCCCAGAAGGACCGCGACACCATCATCACCCGCGCGCCCTACGTGGACGTCGTGTTCGGCACGCACAACATCGGCTCGCTGCCGGTGCTGCTCGAGCGGGCCCGGGTCGCCGAGGAGGCGCAGGTCGAGATCCTGGAGTCGCTCGACGTCTTCCCCTCGACGCTGCCGACCAAGCGCGACTCGGCGTACGCCGCCTGGGTCTCGGTGTCCGTGGGCTGCAACAACACCTGCACGTTCTGCATCGTGCCGGCGCTGCGGGGCACGGAGAAGGACCGGCGTCCCGGCGAGATCCTGGCCGAGGTCGAGGCGCTGGTCGCCGAGGGTGTCACCGAGGTCACCCTGCTGGGGCAGAACGTGAACGCGTACGGGGTGGAGTTCGGCGACCGCCAGGCGTTCTCGAAGCTGCTGCGCGCCTGCGGCGGGATCGACGGGCTGGAGCGGGTGCGCTTCACCTCGCCGCACCCGGCGGAGTTCACCGACGACGTGATCGAGGCGATGGCGACGACGCCGACGGTGATGCCGCAGCTGCACATGCCGCTGCAGTCCGGCTCGGACCGGGTGCTGAAGGCGATGCGGCGGTCCTACCGGCGGTCCAGGTTCCTCGGGATCATCGAGCGGGTCCGCGCGGCCATGCCGGATGCGGCCATCACCACCGACATCATCGTCGGCTTCCCCGGGGAGACCGAGGAGGACTTCGTGCAGACCCTCGAGGTGGTGCGGGCCGCGCGGTTCGCCGGCGCCTTCACCTTCCAGTACTCGCAGCGGCCGGGCACCCCCGCCGCGACGATGCCCGACCAGGTGCCGCCCGACGTGGTCAAGGACCGCTACCAGCGGCTGGTCGCCGAGGTGGACCAGATCGCCTGGGAGGAGAATCAGCGCCTGGTCGGCCGCCGGGTCGAGCTGCTGGTCAGCGAGGGGGAGGGGCGCAAGGACGCCGCCACCGCGCGGCTGTCGGGCCGCGGTCCGGACAACCGGCTCGTGCACTTCGCGCTGCCGGAGGGCGAGCGGCCCCGTCCTGGCGACGTGGTGGCCGTCGAGATCACCTACGCCGCGCCGCACCACCTGGTGGCCGACGGTCCGGTGCTCGAGCTGCGTCGCACCCGGTCCGGCGACGCGTGGGACGCCCGGCAGGGTCGCGCCGGCTCAGGCGTCGGGCCGGGGGTCGGGCTGGGCATGCCGGCCGTGGGCGTGCCCGCCCCGCTGCCGCCGGCACCGGCCTGCACCTAGGCCGTCCGGGTCCGAGGGTCAGCGCTCGTAGGACGGGCCGGGCTCGTAGGGCGCCTCGTCCGAGCGCGGGTCGCGCGAGTTGTAGCCCGCGACCGGCGCTCGCGGCGGGTCGGGGTGCACGTCGTCGTGCTCGCCGGCCGACTGCTCCTGCGGGGTGTCGGCGTCGGCGGCCGGCGCGTCCGGGCTGGTGTCGAGCTGGCCGTCGGTGCCGTGCTGGCCCGGCCCGGTGGCGCCCTCGCGCTCGCTGCTGACGCCCATGTCGCCCGCGGCCCCGTCGGGTCCGGCGGCGTTGGGGTGGGAGGCGACGAGCTCGTCCTCGCCCGGCTGGCCGGTCATGTCGCTCATGTGTCGAGCCTACGGGCGGCCGGGGGTGCCGTCGCCACACCTGTGGAGGACGCCGGCGGGCTCGGCCGGGGTCGGTGATGCTGGGTGCGTGGACGTGGTGGAGGTGCTGGCCGAGCTGGGGGGCGTGGCGACCCGCGCCCAGCTCGGCGGTCGTGCCAGCAATGCGGCTCTTGCCCGGGCGGTCGACGCCGGCCTCGTGACCAGGCTCGGACGCGGCCGCTACGTGCTGCGGGGCGTCGCGGAGGCTCCTCGGCTCGCCCATGCCGCCGGTGGCGTGCTCTCGTTCCGCAGCGCCGCCGCCTGCCACGGCTGGGGGGTGGCGACCGTCCCCCGACGGCCTGACGTGACGGTGGCTCAGAACCGTCGCGTGTCGGCCGCGGCCCGCCGTTCGGTCACCCTGCACCGCGGCTTCCTCGGAGGCGAGGTAGCGGAGGTGCAGGGTGTGCCCACGACCTCGCGCGACCGGACCCTGGCCGACTGCCTGCGCGGACTCGCGTTCGGCGAGGCGTTGGCGGTCGCGGACTCGGCGCTCCGGTCCGGGGTCACGCCGCGGCGCCTGGAGATGGTGGCCCGCAGCCTGCGCGGACCGGGGTCCGTCCAGGCCAGGCGGGTGGCCGCCGAAGCCACCGATCGGGCGGCCAACCCCTTCGAGTCGATGCTCCGGGCCATCGCACTGGAGATCCCCGCGCTGCAGGTGCGGCCGCAGTCGGAGCTGTGGTCAGGTGCGGAGTTCCTCGGTCGGCCGGACCTGGTCGACCACGAGCTCGGCATCGTGCTGGAGGCCGACTCGTTCTCCTGGCACGGCGACCGGGCTGCATTGACCCACGACTGCCGTCGCTACGACCAGATGGTGGTCGCCGGGTGGCTGGTCCAGCGTTTCGCCTACGAGCAGGTCATGGGCGACCCGGTCTGGGTGGCCTCGATGCTCAGGGCCGCGGTCGTCCTGCGTAGCGATCGGCTCGCTCGAGCCGGTTGACCTGCGCCGATGCTGACCGGGGGTCGTCGGGCGCGCCGATCTCTACGCAGGACGCACTCAGACCGGTGCGTCGTCCTCGGGGTCGAGGTCGTCGGCGTCCTCGTCGGCGCGGGTGGCCTTGGTCTCGGTGTCCTCGCCCTCGACCACCTCGTCGGGCAGGGCGTCCTCGACGGCCGGGTTCAGTGAGGGGTCGAGGTCGGCGGGCACCGCGGCGCCGCGCTCGACGCCGTCGGCGCCGGAGTGCACCGCGTCGGCGCCTCCGGGGCTGGCCTCGCCGGGCTCGGACTCGGGCTCGGGCTTGGGACCGGGGTCCTGGCTGCTCATCGTGTCTCCTGATCGAACCCGAAGGTGGTGTAGGGCGGGGTGCCGCCCTGGCGCAGGCTAACCAGGACGTGCCGCTCGTGCGGCACCACGGGGTCGGGCAGGTCGTCCAGGCCGTCCAGGGCACACCAGCGCAGCCCGGCCGACTTCTCCGGCTCCAGCAGCGTGGGCTCGCCCTGCCAGTCGCGGGTGAGGAAGAAGAAGTCGATCCGCTCGTCGATCGGCTCGCCCCCGCGCGTGCGCTGCATGGCGGTGAGGAAGGTGAGCTCGCCGACCTCGACGCCGACCTCCTCGCGCGCCTCGCGCCGGGCGGCGTCGCTCGCGGTCTCGCCGCGTTCGACGTGACCGGCCGCGGCGGCGGCCCAGTGCCCGTCCATGAAACCGGTGCCGCGCCGCAGCTGCAGGAGCACCTCCGGACCGCCCGGTGCCTCGCGCAGCAGGAAGACGTAGGAGGCCGGCACGACCACGAAGCGGTCGTGGGTCACTGGGAGGGCTGGCCCTGCTCGGACTCCTCGGCGTTGGCCTCCTGGCCGGGCGCCGACGCGGCCTCCCCGTTGTCGTCACCGGGCAGCTCGCTGGAGTGCTCACCGGGCGGGGTGCCCAGGGCGCCCGGGTCGGGCGGGGCGTCGTCGGCCTCGGTGGCCGGCGTGGTGCTGGTGCCGCCCTCCGGCTCGGTGGTGGGGTCGCTGGTCGAGCCGTTGCCGCTCACGGGCGGGGGCCGGTGGGCCCCGTCGGTCCGCTGGGCCCCGTCGGCCCGGTGGGCCCGGTCGGCCCGGTGCCCGGACCCCGGCGGAAGTCGTCGTCCTTGCCGTCGAGCTTCTGGAGGGCCTCCTTGGCCTTCACGCTCGCCTTGCCGATCTTGTCGCCGTGCTTGCCACCGGTGCGCTTGTCGGCGGCGGCGGCGGCCTTGTCGATCCCCTGCGAGATCTTGTCGCCGTGCTGGTCGACGGCCCTGGTCAGCTTCTTCTTCGCGTCGTTGAGAAAGCTCATCGGTCCTCCTGGTGGCCGCGGCCCCGGGGTCGGGGTCGCTCTTGTAAGACTAGCGACATGGCCCTGCCCCCGATCGTCGCCGTGGTGGGCCCGACGGCGGCCGGGAAGACCGGCCTGTCGCTCGGCCTCGCCGAGCGGCTGGGCGGCGAGGTCGTCAACACCGACGCGATGCAGCTCTACCGCGGGATGGACGTCGGGACGGCCAAGCTCGCCCCGGCGCAGCGGCGCGGCGTGCCCCACCACCTGCTCGACCTGCTCGAGGTCACCGAGCCCGCGAGCGTGGCCGGCTACCAGGAGCTGGCCCGCGCCACGGTGGCCGAGGTACGCGCCCGCGGTGCCGTCCCCGTGCTGGTGGGCGGCTCGGCGCTCTACACCCGCGCGGTGCTCGACCCCTTCGAGTTCCCCGGCACCGACCCCTCCGTGCGCGCGCGGTGGGAGGCCCGCCTCGCCGAGGTCGGGGCGCCGGCGCTGCACCGCGAGCTGGCCGTCCGGGACCCCGCGGCCGCGGAGGCCATCTCGCCGGCCAACGGCCGTCGTGTCGTGCGCGCGCTGGAGGTCGGCGAGCTCACCGGCCGCTCCTTCACCGCCACCCTGCCGACGATGGCGTACGTCGACCCGGCCACGGTCCAGGTCGGCCTGGCGATCGACCGCCCCACCCTCGACGCGCGGATCGTCCGTCGGGTCGAGGACATGTACGCCGGGGGCCTGCTCGACGAGGTGCGACGACTGCTCGACCGCGGGCTGGCGCAGGGGCGTACGGCGGCCCGGGCGATCGGCTACCCCGAGGCCGCCGCCCACCTCGCCGGGGAGCTGACCCGCGAGGAGGCGGTGGAGCGCACGGTGGTGGCCACCCGCCGCTTCGCCCGCCGCCAGCTGGCCTGGTGGCGCAAGGACGGCCGGATCAGCTGGGTCGATCACGACGACCCGGGCCGGCTCGAGGTGGCGCTGGCCGCCGTCGCCTCCGTGGCCGCGGCTACCGTGACGTCGTGAGCACCCGCACCGTCGACACCCTCGAGGACCTCGTCGCGCTGGTCGGCGAGCCGACCGCACGGGTCCGCGACAAGGGCCGGGACGCGTTGTCCGACCTCGACCGCGACTGGCTGGCCGCCTCGCCCTTCTGCGTGCTGGCGACCGCCGACGCCGACGGTCGCTGCGACGCCTCGCCCAAGGGCGACCCCGCCGGCTGGCTGACGCACGTGGTCGACGAGCGCACCGTCGCGATCGCCGAGCGCCCCGGCAACCGCCGCGTCGACGGCTACCGCAACGTGCTGACCAACCCCCACGTCGGGCTCCTCTTCCTGATCCCCGGCCGGGGCGACTCCCTGCGCGTCAACGGCCGGGCCCGGCTGGTCAGCGACGCGCCGTGGTTCGACGACCTCGAGGTGCGCGGCCACCGCCCGCTGCTGGCCGTCGAGGTCGCCGTGGAGGAGGTCTTCTCCCACTGCTCGAAGGCGTTCCTGCGCTCCGGGCTGTGGGAGCCCACCTCGTGGGACCCCGAGGCCCGCGTACCCCGCCGGGCCGTGCTCGCGCACGCCCTCGAGCCCGGCGGGCGCAGCCTCGAGGAGCTCGACGACTACTACGGACCGTCGTACGCCGAGCGGCTCTACTCGTGAGTGGGCCGGCGGGCTACCCGTTCCTCAAGGGCCATGGGACCGAGAACGACTTCGTGCTCCTGCCCGACCACGACGGCGCGCTCCACGACGGGCTCGACGAGACGGCCTGGGCGACCCGGGTACGCGCGCTGTGCGACCGGCGCGCCGGGATCGGCGGCGACGGGGTGCTGCGCGTGGTCCGCGCGAGACGGCCCGAGGAGGGCGCGTGGTTCATGGACTACCGCAACGCCGACGGCTCGGTCAGCGAGATGTGCGGCAACGGCGTCCGCGTCTTCGCCCTCCACCTGGTCCAGGAGGGCCTGGTGGACCCGGCGGCGCCGATCGCGGTCGGCACCCGCGACGGCGTGCGGACCGTGACGCTGGAGGACGACGGCCGGCTGACCGTCGACATGGGCCCGGCCCGGCTGCTCGGTGTGACCGAGGTCGGCCTCGGCGGGCGCACCTGGTCGGCCGTCCACGTCGACGTCGGCAACCCGCACGCGGTCGCCTTCCTCGGTGACGGGGAGGGGCTCCGGGGCCTGTCCGCGCCGGGGCAGCCCCTGGAGCCGCCGACCTACGACGCGTCGCTCTACCCCGGCGGCGTCAACGTCGAGCTGGTCGAGCGGCGCGGCGATCACCACGTGGCGCTGCGCGTGCACGAGCGCGGCTCGGGCGAGACCCGGTCCTGCGGCACCGGCGCCTGCGCGGTGATGGCTGCGGCGGCCGCGGCCGACGGCGCGCCGGAGGACACGGCGTACCGCGTGGACGTCCCGGGCGGGACGCTCACGGTCGTGGTGGTCGACGGGCGGGTGCGGATGACCGGGCCCGCCGTGGTGCTGGCCCGGGGCACGACCTCCCTCTGAGCCCCCGGCGCGCCGGCCCCTAGGCTGCGCGCCATGGACCTCGAAGGATCTGTCGCTCTCGTCACCGGTGCGGCCTCCGGCATCGGTGCCGCCGCCGCCCGCCGGCTAGCCTCCCGTGGCGCCACGGTCGTGGTGGCCGACCTGCAGGTCGACAAGGGCGAGGCCCTGGCGACCGAGATCGGGGGTGTCTTCGCCCAGGTCGACGTCACCGACACCGAGCAGGTCGCCGCCGCGGTGCGCACGGCCGCCGACATCGCCCCGCTGCGCGCCGTGGTCAACTCGGCCGGGATCGGGTGGGCCCAGCGCACCGTCGGCCGCGACGGCACCCCGGAGTCGGCGCACTCGCTGGAGGCCTTCACCAAGGTCGTGGCGATCAACCTGATCGGGACCTTCGACGTGGTCCGCCAGGCCGCGACCGCGATGAGCCACAACGAGCCCGACGCCGACGGCTGTCGCGGGGCGATCGTCAACGTGGCCAGCGTGGCCGCCTTCGACGGCCAGATCGGGCAGGCGGCGTACTCCTCCTCCAAGGGCGGCGTCGTCGGGATGACCCTCCCGGTCGCGCGCGACCTGGCGGCGGTCGGCGTCCGCCTCAACACCGTCGCCCCCGGCCTCGTGGACACCCCGATCTACGGCCAGGGCGAGGACGCCGAGGCGTTCAAGGCCAGGCTCGGTGAGTCGGTGCTCTTCCCCCGGCGGCTGGGCCTGCCCGACGAGCTGGCCTCGATGGTGCTGGAGTGCCTGACCAACCCCTACATGAACGGCGAGGTCGTCCGCGTGGACGGCGGGATCCGGATGCCCCCGAAGTAGACCGTCCCGGGTGCGCTCAGGCCCGGCGGCCCGTGCGCGCCAGCAGCCGCGACTGCCGGGAGGCGTCGGGCGGGGGGTCCACGGCCGGTCGGCAGATGCCGTCCAGGTAGAGGGAGTCGCCGAAGCCGGCGAGGGCCTGCTCGACCGCGTCGGTCTCCTGCTGGTCCCAGGTGACGTCGAGCCCGGCCGCCCGGCCGAGGTCCCAGCGGTGGACCAGCAGGTCGAAGCCGTAGAAGTCGCGGAGCGTCTCGGCCAGTGTGGTCGGGCCGAAGTACCCGTCGTAGGCGGCCCCGACGAGGTCGTCGTCGGCGGCGACCCGGTGCACGGCCGCCTCGTGCCCGGCCCACACGGCGGCCGGGCCGCCCGTCGGCCGCGGACCGGTGTCGACGCCGCGCTGGGCCAGGAAGTCGCGCTGGGTGTCGACCACGTGGTCGACCACGGCGGCGGCGTCCCACCCCTCGCACGGGCTGGGGGACGACCAGGCGCCGGCCCGGTCGACCGCGGCGACGGTCTCGGTGAAGCGGTCGGCGACGGCGAGGTGCTGCTCGATGGCGGGGTGCATGCGGCCAGCATGGCGCAGGGCTGTCGGCGGGTCTTGAAAGAATCCGACGGTGGAGCGAGCGAGGTTGGACGACGTGGAGCGGGCGCACCTGCGCGACGCCCGGGGGTGGAGCCCGCCGGTCCACCGCTTCGCCCCGGCGCCGGAGCTGGCGGAGGTCGCGCGGCGCTACTGGCTGCCGGTCTGGTCGCTGCCGCCGGGCGAGGTCAGCGAGCAGCGCGTGCTTCGCTACCCGGTGTGCCTGGTCGTCGTGGCCGCCGACTACGCCCGCTTCTACGGCCCGGCGACCGGCCTGTCGGCGCAGCAGCTGAGCGGGGACGGGTGGGCCTGCGGGGTGATGTTGCAGCCGGCGGCCGGGTCGATGGTGCTCGGCGACGCGGTCTCCACCGTGACCGACCGGGTGGTCCCGCTCGAGGACGTGCCGGGACTCCCGGGTGCGGTGCTGGTCGCGGCAGTGCGCGCGGCGCTGGGCGACGACCCTGCGGACCCCGGGCGGCAGCAGGCGGCGCTGGCCGCCACCGACCACGCGCTGCGGGCCCTGCCGCCGGTCGACGACGAGGGGCGGTTGGCCAACGCGGTGGTCGAGCACGTCGAGACCGACCCCACGGTGGTGCGGGTCGGCCAGGTGGGCGAGGCGTTCGGCCTGACCGAGCGCGCGCTGCAGCGGCTGACGGCCCGCCGGGTCGGCCTGACCCCGCAGTGGCTGGTGCAGCGGCGCCGGCTGCACGAGGCCGCCGAGCGCCTGGTCGCGGAGCCACCCGTGCCCCTGGCGCAGGTCGCCGCCGACCTCGGCTACGCCGACCAGGCCCACCTGACCCGCGACTTCCGCAGGGTCGCCGGGGTGACCCCGGCTCGGTACGCCGCCCAGCGCCGCCGGGGCTAGGGGTGACGCCCCGGCGGCGCGCCGGTCAGGTGTCGGTGCGCGGGGCGGGGGCGACCTGGAGGCCGACGCCCTCGGCGGCCTGGCCGACCGACTTGGCGATCAGCGCCTCCAGGTCGAGACCGGTCGCGGTCTTGAGCATGTTCAGCGTCTCGACCACGTTGCTGGTGACCTGCTTGGGCAGGGCGCCGGCGCCGTCGGTGGAGATGACGGTGAGCTGGTCGATGGCCGAGATCGGGGCCGCGACCTCTCGGGCGATCTGCGGGAGCACCTCGATCAGCATCTGCAGGACGGCGGCGTCGTTGTAGTGCGCGAACGCCGCGGCGCGCTTGTCCATCGCCTCCGCCTCGGCCTGGCCGATCGCCAGCGTGGAGGCCGCCTGGGCCTCGCCCTCGGCGCGGGTTGCGTCGGCCTCCGCCGTACGCCGGGCCTTCTCGGCCTCGCCGCGCTTCGCCCCCTCGATCGCCTCCGCCTCGGCGAGCGCGGCGCGGCGGGACTTCTCCGCCTCACCGGACAACCGGGCCTCCTGCGCCTTGGCCTCGGCCGCGGCGATGGTGGAGGCCTTGCGGGCGTCGGCCGCGGCGATCTCGGCCGATCGCCTGGCTTCGGCGTCCTGCTCGACGCGGTAGCGGTCGGCGTCGGCGGGCTTGCGGATCTCGGTCTCGAGCTTGCGCTCGGTCAGCGCGGCCTGGCGTACGGCGACCTTCTCCTGCTCGGTGAGGATGGCCTGGTCGCGGTCGGCCTGGGCCAGCGGCCCTGCGGCGGCGGCCTGGGCGGAGGCCGCGTCGGTCTCGGCCTTGATCTCGGCCTGCTTCAGCGCCAGCGCCCGCTGGGACACCGCGATCTGCTCCTCGGCGACGATCCGCGCCTGCTCCGCGGCCTGGCGGGCGTTGGCCTCGGCGATCGAGGCGGTCTGCCCGATCCGTGCGGCTTCCGGACGGCCGAGGTCGGCGAGGTAGGACCCGTCGTCGGTGACGTCCTGGATCTGGAAGGTGTCCAGGATCAGGCCCTGGCCGGTCAGCGAGTTCTCGGACTCGTCGGCGACGCGCTGGGCGAAGGCCGCCCGGTCGCGGATGATCTGCTCGACGGTCAGTCCGCCGACGATCGAGCGGAGCGCGCCGGCGAGCACCTCCTGGGTGAAGGCCTCGACCTCGGCCTGCTGGGACAGGAAGCGCTGCGCGGCCAGACGGATCTGGTCGGCGTTGCCCCCGACCTTGACGATCGCGACGCCCTCGACGTTGAGCTTGATGCCCTGCCCGGACACCGCGCCGCGGATCTGGACCGAGATCCGGCGGCTGGAGAGGTCCAGCGTCGCGAGCTTCTGGACGAACGGGATGACGAAGGTGCCGCCGCCGAGGATGACCTTCTGCCCGGACAGGTCGGTGGTCAGCGCGCCGGTCTCGGGGTTGAGCACCGCCTTGCCCTTGCGGCCGGTGACGATGTAGGCCTGGTTGGGCCCGGCCACCTTGTAGCGGCTGGTGACGAGCAGGACCAGCAGGACGAGCAGGACGACGAGGCCGCCGACGGCGATGAGCACGGGATCTCCAAGGTTCATGGGGCGAGGTCGGGGGGACGGGGAGCGGGCAGGTCTCCCCAGGTGGGGGCGACGGTCACGGCGGTGGGGGAGAGGATCGAGGTCACGTGGACCTCGGTGCCGGCCTCGAGCGGGGTCTCGGCGCGGGCGTTGACGCGGACGACGTGGCCCCCGAGCAGCACGCGCACGGAGCCGAACCCGTCGGCGGGGATCGCGCTGGTGACGGTGCCGTCACGCCCGACCAGGTCGTCGGCGGTCGGGGTGGCGTCGCTGCCGCCGTCCTTGACCAGCCGGGTGAGCCACACCGCGAGCCACCCGAACAGCACGCCGGCGCCCGCGCCGACGAGCAGGGTGAGCGGCAGCGGCGACCCCGCGCTGTCGGCGAGGGCGCCGCCGAACCCGAAGGCGGAGACGAACGCCCCGATCACCGCGGTCGAGAACACGTCTCCGGCCAGCGCGTCGAGCGCCCCGTCGAGCACGTCGCCGAGGACCAGCGAGACCAGGAGCAGCGCCAGGCCCAGCCCGCCGAGGACGAGGAGGACGGTCACGGCGCGGTCCCTCCGGGGCGGTGCGGCACCCGGGCGGTCCAGGCGCTCGTGACCCTAACGGGTCCTTCGTCCCGGCTGGGGCGGTTCACGAGAGACCGCTCCCGCCGGCGGGACTCCACGCGGTCAGGTCGAGCAGCAGGTCCGCGCGGTCGCGGACGGCCTCGACCCGGGCCGCGTTGGGGTCGTCGACGGCGGCCACCCACGCGATCGCCTCGGCCGCCGACCTGCCGTACGCCTCGTGGCGCGCCAGCAGTCGCGACCGACGCAACGGCTCGTCCACGACGACGTGCCAGACCGCGTCGAGCCGCGCGCGGACCGCGGTCCAGCGGGGCTCGACGAGCAGCAGGTAGTTGCCCTCGGTGACCACCAGCCCGGTCTCGTCGGCCGCCTCGGCCGGCACCGCGACGGCCCCCGCGAGGGGTTGCTCGAGGTCGCGCTCGAAGCTGGGCGCCACCACCGGCGCCTCACCCGCCCGGCGTCCGCGCACCCGCGCGAGCAGGGCGGCGTACCCCTCCGCGTCGAAGGTCTCCGGCGCCCCCTTGCGCGCCAGCAGCCCGCGCCGGCGCAGCTCGACGTCGGCGTAGTGGAACCCGTCCATCGGGACGACCCAGGCACCGGACCGGGCGGCCAGGGCCGCGGCGAGGGTCGACTTGCCGGCACCGGGCGCGCCGCTGATCCCCAGCAGCCGCACGTCGGGCGGGAGCAGCCCGTCGAGCTCGTGGCCGTCGGGGGACAGGGGTACGGCGGGGGTCACCGGCCCATCGTGCCCGAGGCCGAGTCCCAGCCACCGCCCAGGGGACGGCGCCGCGGGGCCCGGGGTGAGCAGGCGGACGTCCCCGGTGACCGTGCCCGTGGGCCAGTCCCAGCGGAGCCCCACCGGGGTGCCGCGGCAGTCGGCGGACAGCAGGACCGTTGCGACCGGACCAGGGCCAGCCCCGCGCGTCGTCGCTCCGCCGCGGTGGCGAGGAACGCACCATGCCCGCCCGGGTCGAAGCCGCGCGGGAGTAACCCCCTGGCCCTCGCGACGGGCCCGAACTAACCTGGCGGTATATGACGCACGCACACGACTTCACCCTCGACGCCGAGCTCGACGCCACCGACACCTGGGACGACCAGGACGGCGATTTCGAGTCGGGGTACGCCGATCCGGCCGACGCACCCGCGGCCGCCCGCGAGGCGGACCGCAGCACCCCGGGCTACTCCACCGGCGAGCTCGACCTGGTCGAGCGTCACGAGCTGCGCCGCGTCGCGAGCCTGCGCACCGAGCTCGAGGACATCACCGAGGTCGAGTACCGCCAGCTGCGCCTGGAGCGCGTCGTGCTGGTCGGGGTCTGGACCGGCGGTCGGGTCGAGGACGCCGAGAACTCCATGGCCGAGCTCGCCCTGCTGGCCGAGACCGCCGGCTCCGAGGTGCTCGAGGCGATCTACCAGCGCCGGCACAACCCCGACCCGGCGACCTACATCGGCCGCGGCAAGGTCGAGGGCCTGGCCGAGATCGTCGCCGCGACCGGCGCCGACACCGTCGTGTGCGACGGGGAGCTGGCCCCGAGCCAGCTGCGCAACCTCGAGGACAAGCTCAACGTCAAGGTCGTCGACCGGACCGCGCTGATCCTCGACATCTTCAGCCAGCACGCCCGCAGCCGCGAGGGCAAGGCGCAGGTCGAGCTGGCGCAGCTGAGCTACATGAAGCAGCGCCTGCGCGGCTGGGGCGGCAACCTGTCCCGCCAGGCCGGTGGCCGCGTCGCCGCGGGCGCCGGGATCGGCAGCCGCGGCCCCGGTGAGACCAAGATCGAGACCGATCGGCGCCGGATCAACACCAAGATCGCCAAGCTCCGGCGCGAGCTGGCCGACATGCGCGGCACCCGCGACACCAAGCGCTCCCAACGCAGCGACCGGCAGATCCCGGCCGTGGTGATCGCCGGTTACACCAACGCCGGCAAGTCCTCGCTGCTCAACCGGCTCACCGACGCCGGCGTGCTGGTCGAGGACGCGCTGTTCGCGACCCTGGACCCCACCACCCGCAAGACGACCACGACCGACGGACGCGTCTACACGATGAGCGACACGGTCGGCTTCGTACGCCACCTGCCCCACCAGCTGGTCGAGGCGTTCCGCTCGACGCTCGAGGAGGTCGCCGACGCCGACCTCGTCCTGCACGTCGTCGACGGCTCCCACCCCCGCCCCGAGGGCCAGCTCACCGCGGTCCGCGAGGTCTTCGCCGAGATCGACGCCGACAAGGTGCCCGAGCTGGTCGTCATCAACAAGGCCGACCTGGCCGACCCGATGGTCCTGGCCCGGCTCCAGCAGCGCGAGCCGCACGCCGTCGTGGTCAGCGCGCACACCGGGGAAGGCATCGACGCGGTCCGCGCGGCCGTCGAGGCCGAGCTGCCGCACCCGACCGAGCCGTTCGAGGTGCTGCTGCCCTACGAGCGCGGCGACCTGCTCAACAAGATCCACCAGCACGGCGAGATCGACGAGCTCGAGCACACCGCCGACGGCACCCTGCTGCGCGGTCGTGCGCACGGCGGCCTCGCCGGCGAGCTGGCGGCGTACGCCGTCTCGACCGCCGGGTAGTCGCCCCTCCGGGGGGATAGTCCCTGACGAAACTGTCGCCGATAGGCCGGATCGACGACGATTTCGTCGGGGACTATCGGGCCGTGGACAGCCCCTGCCGACCCCGGCCAGGTCACCAGCCGGCCATCCCACGCAGCTCGACCAGCACCTCGTCGAGGTGGGTGAGGAGGCTGAGGTGGCCCTCGCCGGCGAGCAGGTGGAGGGCGGCTCCGGGCACGTGCGCGGCCAGCCACCGGCCGTGGGCGGCGGGGACCATCGTGTCCTCCTCGCCTTGCCAGACCGCGGTGGGCACCGTGATCGCGCCCGGGTCGAAGCCCCAGTCCGCCACCAGCGCGAGCCCGTCGTCGCGCATGCCGCGTACGCCCTGGGCCCCGGCCCGCTGGAACACCTCGGCCAGCCACGGCGCCAGGCCGTCGGCCATCGCCTGCCGGTCCACCAGGGGCACGAGTCCGCCCAGCGCGGTCGCGAGCTCCTCGGGCCCGCTGGCGAGCACGGGCAGGAACTCGGTGGTCAGGTAGGCCTCGTAGGCCGCTGCGCCGCGGCCCGCAGCGGCGAACTCGCCCACGTTCTCCTCGGCCATCCCCGCCGGCCAGTCCAGGCCCGCCGCGTCCCGCGGGGCCACGCCGGCCAGCACCGCCGCGGCGCGGCACCGTCCCGGGAGCAGCGCCGCGCAGGCCAGCGCCCGCGGACCGCCGCCCGACCACCCCACGGTCACGAACTCCGCCGCCCCGACGTCGTCGAGCACCGAGAGCACGTCCCCCACGTCGTCGCGGACGCGGTACGCCCCGGCGCGCGGGTCCGACCCGCCGTACCCCGGCCGGGACCAGGTCAGCAGCCGCAGGCCCCGGCGCCGGGCCGCCTCGTCGAGCCTGGGCGAGTGCACCGCGGCCGAGGGCTGGCCCCCGTGGAGGACCAGCACCGGCCCGTCCGGGTCACCTGCCTCCAGCACCTCCAGCGAGCGGCCGTCGGGCAGGCGGAAGGCGCGGGTGGTCGGGGTCACGCTCCCATCGTGGGGCACGCCCCCGTGCGGGGGACAGCCCCCGACGAGATCGTCGCCGCCGCCCGATCCGCGACCATGTCGTCAGGGACTATCCCGTCCCAGGGCACGATGGGCCCGGTGCTCCACCGCCACCCGTTCCTGTCCCTGGTCACCGTCGCCTACCTCGGCTTCGTGGCCTGGCTGACGCTCACCCCCGACCTCGCCGAGCGCGACGAGTGGGGCCTGGTGCTGCGGGTGGTCGAGCGGCTGCAGCGCTACGACGAGCTGTCCTGGCTGACCTTCGACCGCGCCGAGGCGCTGGCCAACGTCGCGCTGTTCGTCCCGGTGGGGCTGTTCTTCCTGCTCCTGGTCGGCACCCGGTTCTGGTGGGTGGCCTTCGGGCTCGGGATGGCGATGACCGTGGCCATCGAGACCGCGCAGCGCTCCATCCCCGGCCGGGTCCCGGACCCGCGGGACCTGCTGACCAACACCGCGGGCACCGTCGTCGGCGTCGTGGTCGGGGTGCTGCTGACCGCCCCGGCAGCCGTACGGCGGGCGCGGCGTCGGCGCGGACGCGCGGACGGCGCCCACCACGTGCGCTGAGTCCTCCACAGGGCGTCCGCCCGGGCCCGCGCACCCCGCCGGGCGCGGCTAGGGTTCTGCGGTGCCCGACCCGAAGAGCGCCGCCCCGTCCACGCGGGGAGATGTGCGCGAGGTCCTGCACGCCGCCGTCGAGGCGCTCGGCGGGGTGGAGCGCACCGGTCAGGTCGCGATGGCCGAGGCCGTGGCGGAGGCGATGGAGGACGAGCACCACCTGCTCGTCCAGGCCGGCACCGGCACCGGCAAGTCGCTGGCCTACCTGGTGCCGGCGCTGCTGCACCGGCGCCGGGTGGTGGTGGCCACCGCGACCCTGGCCCTGCAGCACCAGCTCGTCGAGCGTGACCTGCCGCGCCTGGTCGAGGCCGTCAAGGACCTGCCCGGCGTCGACGCGTCCTTCGCGGTGCTCAAGGGCCGCTCCAACTACGCCTGCCTGCACCGCATCCGCGAGGGCGTGCCCGACGACCAGGGCGCGCTGGTCGACGTGCCGCAGGGCTCGATGGCCGGCAAGGTCCTCGAGCTGCGCGGCTGGGCGGAGGAGGAGACCAAGGACGGCGGGTCCGGCGAGCGTGACAACGCCCCGCGCCACACCGACAAGGAGTGGCGCCAGGTCTCGGTCAGCCACCGGGACTGCCTCGGCGCCGCCCGCTGCCCCTTCGGCGAGGAGTGCTTCGCCGAGGTGGCCAAGGAGCGTGCCCACGCCTCCCACCTGATCGTCACCAACCACTCGCTGCTGGCGATCGACGCCATCGAGGGCGTGCCGATGATCCCGGAGTACGACGCCGTGGTGGTCGACGAGGCCCACGAGCTCGTGGCCCGGGTGACCCAGGCCGCGACCGACGAGCTGACCCCGATGGACGTCGAGCGGGCCGCGCGCCGCAGCCAGCGCCACGTCGACGGTGAGGAGGCCGACGGCCTCGACGAGGCCGCCGGCGACCTGCGCGAGGCGATGCAGGCCGCCCCGGCCGGCCGCTTCGAGCAGCTGCCGGACCAGCTGGCCGAGGCGCTGGCGCGGGTCCGCGACACCGCCCGCACCTGCCTGTCCGCCTACCCCAAGCAGCAGCCCGGCGCCGCCGGCGGCGGCGGCGGTGAGGACGCCGATCCCGGGCTTCAGCAGTCGCGGGGCATGGTGCAGGACGTGTTCGGCGTCGCCGAGCGGATGGCGGCCGGCTCCCAGGCCGACGTGCTGTGGATGAACGAGGGCACCGAGCGGGTCCCGCCACGGCTGTGCGTGGCACCGCTGCAGGTGTGGGGGCCGATGCGCGACAAGCTGCTCGCCGACAAGTCGGTGGTGCTGACCTCGGCCACCCTGATGCTGGGCGGCGACTTCGGACCCGTGGCCGGCAGCGTCGGGCTCAAGCCCGGCGAGCGCACCGAGCCGGGCGCCGGCGCGGAGCGCACCGAGGACGCGCTGCCCTGGGTGGGCCTCGACGTCGGCTCGCCGTTCGACTACGGCCGGCAGGGGATCATGTACGTCGCCCGGCACCTCCCGCCCCCGGGCCGGGACGGCCTCGGACCCGCCCAGCTCGACGAGATCGCCGGGCTGGTCGACGCCGCCGAGGGCCGTACCCTCGGGCTCTTCTCGAGCCGGCGGGCGGCCGAGGCGGCCGCGGAGGCGCTCCGCGAGCGGCTGCCGCACCTGACCGTGCTGGCCCAGGGCGACGCGCAGCTCCCGGAGCTGGCCAAGCAGTTCGTCGAGGACCCCCACACCTGCCTGTTCGGCACCCTGAGCCTGTGGCAGGGCCTCGACGTGCCGGGCGACACCTGCCAGCTGGTGATCATCGACCGGATCCCGTTCCCGCGCCCCGACGACCCCCTGATGAGCGCACGGCAGAAGGCCGCCGACAAGGCCGGCGGCAACGGCTTCATGCAGGTCGCCGCGACCCACGCCGCGCTGCTGCTGGCACAGGGCGCCGGCCGATTGATCCGCAGCTCGTCGGACCGCGGCGTGGTCGCCGTGCTCGACCCACGACTGGCCACCGCCCGTTACGGGTCCTTCCTGAAGGCCAGCCTTCCGCCGATGTGGCCGACCACCGACCCGGCCCTGGTCCGCCAGGCCCTCTCCCGCCTCTCCAGCACCGCCCCCTGACCGCCGAGGTGCCGCTCGCGACCGGCCGAGGTGCCGCTCGCGGCGGCTACAGCCGGTTGCGGCCGTCGTACCCGCCCGACGGGGCCGGCAGGCCGAAGAACGCACCGACCGTCGGGGCCACGTCGACGGTGGTGGCGAGGCCGGGCCGCGCGGTCCGGCGGGGTACGGAGGGGTGCCCGCCGCCGATGAAGAACGGGATCGGCCGGGTCGCGGGGTGCCCGTGGTTGCCGGGGATGGGGTTGCTGGTGACCGGGTCCGGGTCCGAGAACCGCCAGCCGTCGCGGCAGAAGACGACGACGTCACCGGCCTCCGGCCCGAGCCGCAGCGAGGGCTTGCGCCGGTCGAGCGCCTCCAGCACACCGTCGGTGCCCCGGGCGATCGTGCGCATCCGGCTCACGGCCTCCTCCAGGTCGCCCTCGCGGCCCAACCAGTAGAGGAGGTCCGCGCCGCCGTTGTCACCGATCGCGACCCGGTCCGCGAGGAACGGGTCGGCTCCGATCGGGGCGGTGAGGCTGATCACCCGGTCGGGGGTCGAGAAGTCCATCGAGTGGTCGGCGAGGACGACGACGACGGACTGCTCCCAGCGGCCGGTCTGCTTGAGCAGGTCCAGGAACCCGCCGACGAGGCGGTCGGTGTTGGCCAGCGCCGTCCGACGGCCCGCCTCGAGGCCGCTGGGCCCGGTCGTGTCGGAGTGCGCGAACCGGTCGATGTCACCGAGGTTGACGAAGACCAGGTGGGGGTCGTGCTCGGTGACCATCTCGCGGGCCGCCGCCATCGTGAACTCGTCGGTGGCGTACCCGGCCACGGGGATGATCGGCGCCGGCTCCCAGCGGTAGGTCGCCCGGGTGCCGAAGATGCCGTAGAGGTACTCCTTGCTGAGGACGGTCCCGGTACGGAACCCGCTGCGGTCCATCCGCTCCAGCAGCGTCGGCCCGCGCAGGTCGCTGGGCCGGTCCAGGGTCCGGACCTCGCCGAGCCCGCGGTCGTAGACGGCGTTGGCCGGCACCCCGGTGCGGTCCGGGCGCCGTCCGCTCATCATCATCGTGTGGTTCGGGATGGTCTCCATGATCGGCTGCGAGGCCGCCCGGGGGTGGCGCAGGCCCTCGTCACGCAGGGCCTGCAGGTTCGGCGTCAGCCCGCTGTCGATCTCCTCGGGCAGGCACCCGTCGACCACGAGCACGTAGGCGCGCTTGCTGGTCGACCGGGCGGCCGCGGTGGCGCCCGCCGTACCGGTGCCGGCGGCGGTGGAGAAGACCAGTCCGACACCGCCGGCGGCGGCGAGCAGGGTACGCCGCCCGGCGCGCGCCTCCGCGAACCCGGCGACGCGCGGGTCGGTGCGCTCGTGGCCGCTCATCGCACGGGCCCGTCGGCCTGCTGCACGGTGCCGCTGCTGGCGCGGGTGGACCACGAGGCGGAGTGGGTGATGGTGGTGCCGGCGTCGCGGCGGTCGCCGAGCACGAACCAGTCCATCTGCGCACGGACCGGGGTGATGTCGAGGACCGAGAAGCCGTGGCGGTCGAAGTCGAGGTACTTGATGTGCGGGTTGGCGGCCTGGATGGCCGCCTCGACGCCCGCGCTCGAGCCCTCCGGGCCACCGGTGATGTCGTCGAGGTTGTTGGAGGTGACCGACGAGCAGACGAACTCCACCCCGACGGTGCCACCGGGCTCGGGGTAGGTGGCCTTGTCGAAGGGCAGCTCGGCGGCCCACGCCGAGTGGATGTCACCGGTGACGAAGAGCGCGTCGTCGATGTTGCGGTCGCGCAGCAGGTCGAGGACCTGGCGCCGGTCGGCGGTGTAGCCGTCCCACTGGTCGACGTTGTAGGGCACGCCGTCCTCGGGCAGCAGGCCGGTGACGTCGGCGACCTGCTGGGCCCGGGTGGAGGGCAGCGCGCCGAGGGTGACCGGCGCGATCATCACCGGGTTGCCGATCACCTTCCACTGCGAGGCCTGCCGCCGCAACGAGCCCAGCAGCCACTCCAGCTGACGCTTGCCGGTGATGCTGCGGGCCGGGTCGGAGATGTCCCGGGGGTCCGAGCTCTGCTCGGAGCGGTAGGTGCGCAGGTCCAGCATGCTGATCTCGGCCAGGCGGCCCCAGGTCAGCCGGCGGTAGAGCCGCGCGCCGTCACCGAGGTCGGCCGTGCCGTTCATGCGCACCGGCATCCACTCGTCGTACGCCCGGTGCGCCCGGGCCCGGCGGGCCAGGAAGTCGCCCTCGGTCGCGGGCTGGTGGTTCTCCGCGCCCGCGCGCCAGGCGTCGTTCGTGGTCTCGTGGTCGTCCCAGGTCACGATCCACGGGCACAGCGCGTGGGCGGCCTGCAGGTCGGGGTCGGTCTTGTACTGCGCGTGCCGCCGCCGGTAGTCCTCCAGCGACACCATCTCCCGGGGCGGGTCGTGCGGGCGCACGTCGACGTTCTCCATGCCGTAGCCGTACTGGCCGGGGGCGTACTCGTAGAGGTAGTCGCCCAGGCAGAGCACCGCGTCCAGGTCGGCGCGGGCCGCGATGCCGCGGTAGGCCGCGAAGTACCCGGCCTGCCAGTTGGCGCAGGACACCACACCGAGGCGGAGACGGCGTACGCCCGCGCTGGCCCGCGGGGCGGTGCGCAGCCGGCCGGCGGTGCTGGACCGGCCGTCGAGGAGGAACCGGTAGTGGTACCAGCTGTCGGGGTCGAGCTCGTCGACGTCGACCTTCACGGTGTGGTCCCGGGAGGGGCCGGTGACCACGCTGCCGCGGCGGACGACGCTGGTGAAGGTGGCGTCCCGGGCCACCTCCCACTCCACGGTGACCTGCGGGCCGTCGCCGGACCCGGGCCGGGAGGCGGGGGTGGGGGTGACGCGCGTCCAGATCACGACGCGACGGGGCAGCGGGTCGCCGGATGCGACGCCGTGGGCGAAGGCCTGCAGGTCGGGGCGGGTGGCCGCAGCGGCCCGGGCCACGGGGCCGGGGGCCGCCAGCGCCCCCGGGGCGAGGGCGGCGGTGCCGAGGGCGCCGGCGGCGGCGCCGGACCTCAGGACGGTACGACGGGTGGGGGTGGTCACCTCCTGATGCAACGACACCCCGCCGACGAAGTCACCACCTGTGGAGCGTCGGCCCGCGAGTGTTCACCGGGAGGCCACCTGCCTCAGCGTGCGCGCACCGAGGCCGACACCTTCGCCGGCAGCCTGTCGTCGCGGGCGAAGCCCTGGCAGGAGACCGCCCCGGAGCTGAAGCAGTTGCGCACCCGGGTGCTGGCGTTGACCAGGTGCACCTCGACGGCCTCCACGGTGCGGGAGGAGAACGGGCGCCGGAAGGACGCTTCGCCGGACCTGCGCAGGGGGACCGTCGTGGTGGTGGCCGTGCCGTCCGCAGCGACCACCGAGACGCGCAGCTCGGAGCCGCGCTTGCGCGGCGGGAGGTCGGCACGAACCTTGAGGACCCACCTCGCGGCCGTCAGGCCGGCCCCCGGCTCCAGGCGCACGGTGGCGCCGGACAGGTGCCCCAGGCGACGGCTCGAGGCGTACGAGCGGTTCTGCCGGGTCAGCGCGCGTCGGTCGGACGTGGGCGCACGCGGGTAGCGGTTGGCCGCACCCTCCTCGTAGCGCTGCTCCGGGAACCGGTTGGCCGCGACGTAGTCGGCGAACTGGGTCCGCACGCTGGTGCCGTTCGCCGCCAGCACGCGCCGCAGGCCCCGCAGCGAGTAGGTCCCGGCCGGGTCGACGGAGTCGACCTCCTCCCACACCTCGCGGACGAGGATCGGCAGGCCGGCCTGCTCGGCGGGGAACCTCTCGGTGAGGAAGCGCCAGAAGGACCAGACCCCGTAGACCTCGAGCCCGCCCCGGTCGAGGTCCAGCGAGCGCGCGGGCGCGCCCATCGGTCCGTGCCGCAGGTAGGAGACGCTGTCGTCGACGTCGTCGAACATCTCGTCCTCGACCCAGGTGGCGGTGCCCTCCATCAGCCAGGCGTCCTCGAGGATGTCGTAGCCGAACTGGACGGCGTGGAAGTACTCGTGCGCCACCGTGACCTGGAGGTTCTCCTGCGGCGTGTTGGCGGAGTACTGACCCGGGGCGTAGTCGTTGTCGAGCACGCAGTACGCCCAGGTGCTGCGGCTGCCCGAGGTGTCGTCGGTGGTGCAGTAGCCGAAGATCCCCTTGTCACCGATGTCGGCGAGGTAGACGTCGGTCCTGGCGTCGCCGCCGTCGAACCTCGCGGCCCCGTCCTTCTTGGGCGCCCGGTAGCCGGCGGCGGCGTAGGTGCCGTGCACGGCCTGGGCGGTGGCCAGGACGCGGTCGGCGTAGCGCTGCGTCGCCGCGTCGGCGTCGGTGGTCGAGTCGACGCGGTGCACGCACACGTCGGTGCCGCAGGTCGGGGCGGCCTCGTCCGTGCGGTAGTGGACGCCGAAGGGCGAGCCCGTGACGTCGGTGGGGCGCGCCAGGTAGTCGTCGGCCGCGGCCCGGTCGCGTGCGGAGAGCTCGCTGCGCGCGACCAGCAGGTCGCGCAGCGCGAGGGTCGTGTCCCGGTCGTCGGTGACCGGCACCGACGGCTGGGCGTCGGGGGCCTCGCCCTGCTGGCTCGCGGCGCCCGGTGGGGCGCCGACGCCGCCGGCGAAGAGCTCCTGGACCCGGTCCAGGGCCTCCTCGGGCTGTGGCGGAGCCTCGCCGAGCACCACGTCGGGCAGCGCGGGTACGGCGTCGGGGTCGGCGCTCGCCGGCACGCCGGACAACGGCGCGAGCAGCAGCAGGCTCAGCGCAGCGCCGAGCAGGGCGGTGGAGACGGGACGACGCATGCAGGAGCTCCGGGGGGTTGGGTGGGGCGGGCTCCCGCAGCGTACGTGTCGGTGCCGACACCGCCCTACCCCCGCGCGCGTCCCCCGTGCGCGGACCCGCCCCGTGCCACGGCTGCTGCTAGAGGCTGCGCAGGACCGCGGTGACCTTGCCCAGGATCGTGGCGTGGGTGCCGTCGATGGGGGAGTAGGCGGCGTTGTGAGGCATCAGCCAGACCTGGCCGTCCTTGCGCTGGAAGGTCTTGACCGTGGCCTCCCCGTCGATCATCGCGGCCACGATGTCGCCGTTCTCGGCCGTGGGCTGCTGGCGGATGACCACGAAGTCGCCGCTGCAGATGGCGGCGTCGATCATCGACTCGCCGCTGACCTCGAGCAGGAACAGCTGGCCGTCGCCGACGATGCGGCGCGGCAGCGGGAAGATCTCCTCGATCCGCTCCTCGGCCAGGATCGGGCCACCGGCGGCGATCCGGCCCACGACGGGCACGTTGGCGGCCTGCGGCACGACGTCGCCGACGCCGGTCTCGTCGACGCTGGACTCCTCGCCGCTGCCCAGCGACCGGCGCGCGGCCATGTGCTCGGGCAGGAAGACCTCGAGGGCCCGCGGACGGTTGGGGTCGCGCTTGAGGTACCCCTTCTCCTGCAGCACGCGCAGCTGGTGGGAGACGCTCGAGGTGCTGGTGAGGCCGACGGCCTCGCCGATCTCGCGCATGCTCGGCGGGTAGCCGCGCGCCTCGAGGCACTCCTTGATGTGCGTGAGCACCCGCTGCTGGCGCGGGGTCAGCCCGGTGGCGTCCGCCGGGCCGTCGGGCAGCTCGCTGACGTTCTTCTTGGGCATGCGGTGCACCTCTCCGGGGTCGGTGTGACAGGAGTGACGTTAGACCTCCCGGCACCCCCACTTCAAACACCTGTTCGAACCCGCGTGTCGCCGGCGCCCGGGTGAGGTGCGGGCGGCGGGGCGCGACGGTGACGGCCGGGCGGTTCGAACACGCGAGCGAACGGGGTCTTGCATTCGTTCGAACAGGTGATCTACTCTCGCACAGGTGTTCGATCGAACGTCTGATCGACCGGGTACGACCATCTCGTCACCGAGGGCTGTCGGCGCCGGCGTCTAGACAGTCACTCGTCACCACGACCCCGGTGGTCAGCACCGCATCCGGCACCGCTGACCGCCACCTTCCCCAGGAGGTCACCATGAGCGCCACCCTGCAGCCCGCCCGCACCCGCACCGCCGCCGACGGCCCCGTGCGTCTGACACGTCGTGGCCGGCTGGTCGTGCTCTTCCTGGCGCTGGGCCTGGTGCTCTCCGCCGGGCTCTGGCTGGCGCAGGCCTCGATGGCCGACGGTGACGACGTCCCGGAGCCGACCCGCGTCGTCGTGGTCGCGCCAGGCGACACCCTGTGGGGCCTGGCCCAGGAGACGGTGGCCTCGACCGGGGAGGGCGACGTCGCCTCGGTCGTCACCGACATCCAGGACCTGAACGACCTCGACTCCGGTGCGCTGCAGACCGGTCAGGAGCTGCGCGTCCCGCTCGGGTGACGCGTCGGCCATCACGCCGGCGCCTCGACCCGCGCCGCTGGTGGGCATGAGGCTCGTCGACGACTCGACCCCGTCGGCGAGCCGGGGACAGTGAGGGGCGGGGCGGCCACGGCCGCCCCGCCCCTCACGTCGTCCCGGTGGTCGAGCCGGTGGTCGAGGAGTGAGCGCAGCTACTACCCGGTGGTCGAGGAGCGAGCGCGAGCGAGCGTCTCGAGACCCCGTTCCGACCGCTCGAGACCTCGCCCCAAGCCCCGCCCGCGACGGCTCAGCGCAGCCGTCGCCCCCCGGCGCTGCGGGCCGGCGTGGCCACGCTGTCGAGTGGTTCGCCGTCCGCGCCCGCCGCGGACGGGCCCGGCGGCGACGCGGTCAGCAGCCGCAGGATCCGGGCGATCACCATCAGCCCGGCGAACAGGCATGCCACCGCGCCCAGGGAGGCCAGCGCGAGGAACCACCAGGCCTCGGTGCGCCCGCCGCGGGCCTCGGAACCGAAGTCGATGGCGGCGTAGACCAGGTAGCCCCACGCCACGACCAGCAACGTGACCCCCAACGAGAGACCCAGCAGAGCGGGGGACACGTGTCGCTTGGGCCGGGGACCTCGTCGCGACCCGGCTCGCTTACCGCCCATGGGGGTCATTGTGTCGGACGGCAGGGTGGGTGCGTGGAGGAGTTGCCCGACATCGTGGGTCCGGACCCGGCGGTGGTCTTCTGCGGCCAGGCCGGTGAGGCCAGCCCGAAGACCCGGGACCACTACTACGCGACCCCGGGCAACTCGTTCTGGGAGTGCCTGCACCTCGCCGGGATGTCCCCCACGCTGCTGCGTCCCCAGGACGACCACCGCCTGCCGGCGCTCGGGCTGGGACTGACCGACCTCGTCGGTCGGCCCGGCCCCGACGGGGTGCGCTACCTGGCCGACATCGACGACCTGGTGGCGAAGGTCGAGCGGTGGGAGCCGGACTGGCTGGCCTTCACCGGCAAGGGCGCTGCGCAGCAGGCGGCGCGATCCCTCGGCCGGAAGCCGCCGGCGCTGCTCGGCGCCACCGAGTGGTACGTCGGGCGCACCCAGGTCTTCGTGCTTCCCGGACCCAGTGGGGCCAACCGACGCCGCGACTACGACGGCCGCCCCACCCGGCTGGCCTGGTGGCGGGACCTGGCCGAGATGGTCGGACCCGGACCGGACTGAGAGCAGCGCCACCTACCGCCACCACCGTGGGTGAGGTTAGGCTTACCTCATGACCGGAAAGCTGGTGCGCGACCACACCACGACCTGGGCCGAGCAGGCCCGGACCGCGGTGGCCTGCGCGCGCACCGGCACCCTGCGTACCCGGAGCTGCCGCACGCCCTCCACCGAGACCCTGGTGTCGGTGGAGTCCACCGACGACGGCCGGGTGCGCGTGGTCCTCGCCGGTTCCTCGGCCGCGGTGCCGGCGCTGGCCGCCTGCCGGGTCGCCACCCTGACGCTGGCCGGGCCCGGCTCCCGGATCGTCCGGCTGACCGGCTCCTTCGCCATGGACCGGCCCGACGAGACCGGGCTGCGTGCCTACACCCCGACGCTGCTCTCGGTGCGGCTGGTCGAGCCGGGCCGCGACGACGTCGTGGTGCCGGTCGACACCTTCCTGCGCTCGCAGCCCGACACCTTCGGCCACCACGCTGCCTCCGTGCTGCGCCACCTGACCGCCGTGCACGGCGAGGACCTCCTCGCCGGGGCCCGCGCCCAGGGTTACGCCGCCGCGGCCGTGGTGCCGCTCGTGGTCGACCGTGACGGCGTCGAGCTGGCGGTGCTCACCGCCGACGGCGTCGACCGCTGGCACGTGCCGTTCGACGGATGCCTGCCGGCCGCCGGGGCCGACCTGCGTACCGTCCGGCTCCCCGTCGACTGCTCCTGCCCCGACCGCGTCTGACGCGGTCGGGGCAGGCAAGCCTTCCCTCTCTGGAATTGTTCCAGAAAGGGTGCGACAGTGGCGTCATCGGCGATCGGAAGGATCCAACAATGAGCGACACGCTCCAGAGCACCACCGGCCTGACCAGCACGAGCAGCGGCACGCACGCGGCCCACCCGCCGTACCGCGCCTCGGAGACGCTCGGCGCCCACCTGCAGCAGCTCCTGGTGGACCTGACCGACCTGCACCTGCAGGGCAAGCAGGCGCACTGGAACGTCGTGGGCAAGAACTTCCGCGACCTGCACCTGCAGCTCGACGAGGTCGTGGACGACGCGCGCGCCTTCTCCGACACCGTGGCCGAGCGGATGCGGGCCCTCTACGTGGTCCCCGACGCCCGCGCGGCCAGCGTGGGCGCACAGACGAGCCTGCCGGAGTTCCCCTCCACCGAGGTCGACACCGCCGAGACCGTGGACCGCATCGGCGTCGCGATCTACGCCGTGGCCGGCACCGCCCGCCGCATCCACGACGAGGTCGACGCCGAGGACCCCACCTCCGCCGACATCCTGCACACCATCCTGGAGCGCCTCGAGCAGCTCGCCTGGATGATCGACGCCGAGAACCGCGTCGCGAACGCCTCCTCACCGCGTTCGATCACGCCCTGACGCAACTCCCTCCGTACGGCCGTCCCCGCACCGCGGTGGCGGCCGTTCGCGCGTCCAAGGCGCCCCGACGGCTCAGCCGCGTGGGCGGATCCGCACCCGGTAGCCGGTGGGCTTGCCCTGCTGCCAACGGAAGTGGACCTCCTGGAACTGGCGGTCGTCGTCGTAGAACTCGACCTTCGCCAGCTCGCCCAGGTGCCCCAGCGGACCACGCTGCCCCTTGGCCTCGAGCACGTCGGTGATGCCGCCGAGGTAGTTCGTGGCGTCCGAGGCCGGAGGCTCCGGAGAGGTCAGGGTCACGTCGAGCATCAGCGGGGCGCCGGCGAAGCCCTGGTGGCCGGTGCTCTTCGCGTGGTCCCGCGCGGCCTGGAGCAGCGCGACCACCCGGGAGTGGTGGCGGTGGCCGACCGCCAGCATGGACTTCGCCTCGCTCTTCGCGGGCGGGAGGTCGCTGACGTCGAGCTCGATCGGGTCCATGGGTCCCACGGTCGTCGTTACGCGGCGCGGGCGCAACGTGGAACCGGTCGAGAAGCCGGTGCAGACCGGCTCTGACCTGCGGCGACGGACGCAGCCGAAAACAGCCGCGCCGAGAACGGTCAAGAGGTTGCGCGGCTGGTGGTCCCCGGCGTACGGTTCCACTACATCTAGTACTTACACCGATGTAGTTATCCACATCTAGTCCCCAGAATCGCGGGGATGGCCCACAGGCCAGCGGGTGTTATCCCCAGGAAAGCCCCGTTCTCCACAGGTTCCTCCACCGCCCTCGGGCGGTGCTACGGGCATGCCCGCCCGCCCCGATCCACCGGACGCACCCGAGAGGAGACACCCGCGATGCACTGCCCCTACTGCCGGCACACCGACACCCGGGTCGCCGACTCCCGGGTCGCCGAGGACGGTGGCTCGATCCGCCGCCGGCGTACGTGCTCGGAGTGCGGCAAGCGGTTCACGACCGTCGAGCTGATGCAGGTCACGGTGCTCAAGCGCTCCGGCGCCACCGAGCCCTTCGCCCGCGACAAGGCCGTCGCCGGCGTCCGCAAGGCCTGCAAGGGCCGCCCGGTCACCGAGGACCAGCTCGACCGCCTCGGCCAGGCCGTGGAGGACGCCCTGCGCGCCGCCGGCGCCGCCGAGGTCCCCGCGCACGAGGTCGGCCTGGCCATCCTCGGCCCGCTCCGCGAGCTCGACGAGGTCGCCTACCTCCGCTTCGCCTCCGTCTACCGGGCCTTCGAGTCCGCCGACGACTTCGAGGACGAGATCGCCCAGCTGCGCGCCGAGCGCGCACCGGTGGTCGAGACGTCATCGGTGGTCGAGACGTCGCCGGTGGTCGAGACGTCGCCGGTGGTCGAGGAGCGAGCGCAGCGAGCGTCTCGAGACCAGGCGCGAGACCAGGCGCTCGCCCTCACCCCAGCCCCCACGGGCTGACCCAGACCACCCCGGCAGGGAGTGGGGAAGCTGCCTGCCGGGGTGCACCACCTCATCCCCACCCGCACGACCGCGTGACCCGTACGCCCCCCGCTCCACCGGTGCTCCGACCCCTGTCGGTGGCTCCGGCAAGACTGATGACCGACACCCGCACCACATGAGGAGACCAGATGACCGAGACGGTGAACCGGGCCAGCGACCAGCAGGCCCGCGGGGAGGGGCTCCACATCGAGCGCGTCTTCTCCACGCGCGACGTGCACCCCTACGACGAGGTCACCTGGGAGCGCCGCGACGTCGTCCAGACCAACTGGAAGACCGGCGCCACCGTCTTCGAGCAGCGTGACGTCGAGTACCCCACGACCTGGTCGCTGAACGCCTCGACCATCGTCACCACCAAGTACTTCCGCGGCGCCGTCGGCACCGAGGCCCGCGAGATCAGCCTGCGACAGCTCATCGACCGGGTCGTGCTGACCTACGTCAAGGCCGGCAAGGACCACGGCTACTTCGCCTCGGCCGGCGACGCCGAAGTCTTCGAGCACGAGCTCACCTGGCTGCTGCTGAACCAGTACTTCTCCTTCAACTCCCCGGTCTGGTTCAACGTCGGCACCCAGAGCCCGCAGCAGGTCAGCGCCTGCTTCATCCTCTCGGTCGACGACTCGATGGACTCCATCCTGAACTGGTACAAGGAGGAGGGCTTCATCTTCAAGGGCGGCTCCGGCGCCGGCCTGAACCTCTCGCGCATCCGCTCCTCGAAGGAGCTGCTCTCCTCCGGCGGCACCGCCTCGGGTCCGGTCTCGTTCATGCGCGGCGCGGACGCCTCCGCCGGCACCATCAAGTCCGGCGGCGCCACTCGCCGTGCGGGCAAGATGGTCGTCCTGGACGTCGACCACCCCGACATCGTCGAGTTCGTCGAGACGAAGGCGCGCGAGGAGGACAAGATCCGCGCGCTGCGCGACGCCGGCTTCGACATGGACCTCGGCGGCAAGGACATCGTCAGCGTCCAGTACCAGAACGCCAACAACTCCGTCCGCGTCACCGACGAGTTCATGCGCGCGGTGGAGCACGGCACCGACTTCGGCCTCAAGGCGCGCGAGTCCGGCGAGGTCATCGAGACCGTCGACGCCAAGCGGCTCTGGCGCAAGATCGCCACGGCCGCATGGGAGTGCGCCGACCCGGGCCTGCAGTACGACGACACGATCAACGACTGGCACACCTGCCCCGAGACCGGCCGGATCACCGCGTCCAACCCGTGCTTCCCGGCCGACCAGCGGGTGGTGACCGACGAGGGCCTCATCCGCATCGGCGACCTGGTCGAGCGCGCGGCGGGCGGCGACACGTTCGCCGTCTACACCAACGACGTGACGAGCGAGACTGACCCGACGGCCCGGGTCGAGGCCACGATTCCGACTCAGTACATGGTGACCGGTACCAAGGAGATCCTCGAGCTGCGCTTCAGCGATGGCTCGCGGCTGCGCTGCACGCCCAACCACCGTGTGTGGACGCAGACCGGCTGGGTGCGCGCCGAGGACCTGGTCGACACCGACAGCGTCGTCAAGTCGGTGATCCACGCCGAGCGGATGTCGGCGTCCCCGGCACTTCCCGTTGCGGCGCAGCACATCGCGCGGCGTGCTATCAAGCTCAACCTGCCGGAGAAGTGGAGCGACGAGCTCGCCCACTACGTCGGGTGGCTCGTCGGTGACGGCTGCGTCACCGGGACGACGGCGACCGCGGTCTACGGCTCAGGCGCGGACATCGAGCATGTGCTGCCGCGGCACGCCGCGCTGCTGGCCGAGCTCACGGCCTTCGACGCCAAGCCCAGCATCCAGGCCAACCAGACGGTGCAGCTGCGATCGTCGAAGAAGGCCGTTGTCGACTTCCTCGGCGCTCTGGGTGTCTCGAACAAGCACGCCAAAGACAAGGTCGTGCCCGAGGCCGTCTTCACTGCGCCGGAAGAGGCGCTCGTCTCTTTCCTGCAGGGCCTCTTCGATGCTGATGGCACGGTGGTCGACTCCAGCAACGGGAGCCGCTACGTCGGCCTCGGCAGCCGCTCGGAGGAGCTGCTGCTCGGAGTGCAGGAGCTGCTCGCGTCTCTTGGCATCTTCGCCCGGATCTATGGCCAGCCGACGAAGACCGAAACTTTCAGCTACACCCGAAAGGACGGTTCGAAAACCGCTTACTCCTCCGATGGCCCGTCCTTTGATCTGCGGATCACGGGCCGATCGCTGCGCGAGTACGCCGCACTGATCAGCTTCTCCTTGCCGGCCAAGCTGGAGCGGCTGGCGCGGATCGTCGATCTGACCTCGTCCTACAAGACGGACGAGACAGTGCGGCTCGTCTCGCGCGAGTCCCGCGGCTTCGAGACCACCTACAACCTCACTGAGCCGCGCAACCACTCCTACATCGTCAGTGGAGTGGTGGTCGCCAACTGCTCCGAGTACATGCACCTCGACAACTCGAGCTGCAACCTGGCCAGCCTCAACCTGATGAAGTTCTACAGCCCGGCCGAGGGCACGTTCGACGCCAAGACGTTCGCGAAGGTCACCGACCTCGTGTTCACGGCGATGGACATCTCGATCTGCTTCGCCGACTTCCCGACACAGGCGATCGGCGAGACCACGCGGGCGTACCGGCAGCTCGGCATCGGCTATGCCAACCTGGGCGCGCTGCTGATGGCCAACGGCCTGGCGTACGACTCCGACCAGGGCCGCACCATGGCCGGCGCGATTACGAGCCTTATGCAGGCGACCGCGTACAAGCGCTCGGCCGAGCTGGCCGGGGTGGTCGGCGCGTACGACGGCTACGCGCGCAACGCGACGCCGCACAAGCGGGTCATCCGCAAGCACGCTGCGGCCAACGACGCGGTGCGCCCGCTCGGCGCCGACGACGCACGGATCCTGCACGAGGCCACCAAGAGCTGGCAGGAGTGCATCAAGCTCGGCGAGACCAACGGCTATCGCAACAGCCAGGCCAGCGTCATCGCGCCCACTGGCTGCCTCACTGGCGACACGCTCGTCACGACCGACCGCGGCCTGAGCCGGCTCGACCAGCTCGGCGACGTGTACGGCGAGAAGTGGCAGGACGTCGAGTTCGACGTCTCCACCGACGAGGGGCCGCGCCGGGCGACGAAGTTCTTCGTCAACGGCGAGGAGGAGACCCGCCGGATCGTCACCGCTGGCGGCTACACGATCCAGGGCACGCTGGCCCATCGGGTCAAGGTCGTCGACCCGACCACCGGGGCGTGGGACTGGAAGCGCCTCGCCGAGGTCGCCCCCGGCGACATGGTGCCGATTCAGATGGACACCCTCGTCGGCGGGTCGCGTCAGGTGCCGCTGCCGGTGCTCGACCAGGCCTACTACGCTGGCGACCGCAACGTCGCTGTGCCGCAGCACGTCGACGCCGACCTGGCCGAGCTGGTCGGCTACTTCATGGGCGACGGCAGCCTGCACGCCAAGGGCATCCGCCTCTGCGTCGCCGACACCGACCTCGACGTCATCGAGCGGCTGCGGGTGCTCAGCAAGGGCCTGTTCAACCTCGAGCCGAAGGTCGAGCCGCAGGAGGGCCACCACGAGGTCACGCTGACCTCGGTGCGCCTGGCGCGTTGGTGGCAGGCCGCCGGCTTCGCCAAGACGCTGCCCGCCGACGACCACGTCGGCAAGGGCTGGGTGCCGCGCGTGCCGGCCGCGATCCTCGAGAGCAACGACAAGAACGTGTACGCCGCGTTCCTGCGCGGCCTGTTCGAGGCCGACGGCACTGTCGGCGAGGGAGTGCCGAACGTCGCGACGGCGAAGCGGTCCTTCGCTGCGGAGGTGCAGTCGCTGCTGCTGACCCTCGGCCTGCCCAGCACTGTTCGCGAGACGGCGAGCGGGTTCGGCATCACCTGCTTCCAGGTGCGACTGCGCAACAACGAACTCGCGGTTGTCTTCGGCGACGTGGTTGGCTTCCTCGGCGACCGCAAGGCCCGTCAGCTCGCCACCGTCGAGTCGGTCACCCAGACCGGCAACCGCGACCGCATCGTGCTCCCGCGCGTGGTCTGGGACGAGCTTGTCCCGGCGGCACACGAGGTGCGTGCGGCGGTAACCCAGTCGCTGCGCAAGACCGGCGGAGTGGCCCGCTCGGTGGCCGAGGCGATCTACCGCGAGACCCGCGACGAGCGGCTCAAGCTCGCGCTCGACTACGTCTTCGAGACGGTGGCCGCCAACGAGGACGGTGGCGTCCAGCCGACCTTCGACCTGTCCGTGCCCGACAACGTGACCTACGTCGCCAACGGGTTCGTCAGCCACAACACCATCGGCTTGATGATGGACTGCGACACCACCGGCCTCGAGCCTGACCTCGCGCTGGTCAAGATGAAGAAGCTCGTCGGCGGCGCGTCGATGAAGATCGTCAACCAGACCGTGCCGATGGCGCTGCGCAAGCTCGGCTACACCGACGAGACCGTCGAAGCGATCGTCGAGTACATCGCCGAGCACGGCCACGTCATCGACGCACCCGGACTGCGCACCGAGCACTACTCCGTCTTCGACTGCGCGATGGGGGAGCGGTCGATCTCGTGGCAGGGCCACATCCGGATGATGGGTGCCATCCAGCCGCAGATCAGTGGCGCACTCAGCAAGACGGTCAACCTGCCTGACACGGCCACCGTCGAGGACATCGAAGACGCCTACATGATGGGCTGGAAGCTCGGCCTGAAGGCTGTCGCGGTCTACCGCAACATGTGCAAGGTCGGCCAGCCGCTGTCCGACATGAACGACACGAAGAAGGCCGCCGCGGCAGCGGTTGCGGCCGGTCAGCCGCACGAGCACCGGCCGATCCGCAAGCGGCTGCCGAAGAAGCGCCCGTCGCAGACGGTGTCGTTCTCCGTCGGCGGCGCCGAGGGCTACATGACAGCGGGCTCGTACCCCGACGACGGCCTCGGCGAGGTGTTCCTCAAGCTCGGCAAGCAGGGCTCCACGCTCGCCGGCGTGATGGACGCCTTCTCCATCGCGATCTCGATTGCCCTGCAGTACGGCGTGCCGTTGGAGACCTACGTCTCGAAGTTCACCAACATGCGCTTCGACCCCGCCGGCATGACCGACGACCCGGACGTGCGGATGGCGCAGTCGGTGATGGACTACGTGTTCCGTCGCCTGGCGCTGGACTACCTGCCCTACGACAAGCGGGCCGAGCTCGGCATCTTCACCGCCGAGGAGCGCGCCGCCGCAGTTTCGAGTGGCTCGTATGGCGCTGCTCCGGTAGTCGACACCGACGATCTCGAGTCGCTGGCGCAGTCAGTGCCGGTTGTCGACCCGGTGACCGCGCCGGCCGGCGACGGCGGCGGCATCGACGTCTCGATGCAGACCGCGCAGGACGCCCCACTGTGCCTCAACTGCGGCATCAAGATGCGCCCCGCCGGCAGCTGCTACGTCTGCGAGTCCTGCGGATCGACCAGCGGCTGCAGTTAGCCCCGAACAAGTGGATCGGCCGCGTGCCCACCGGGCCGATGTCACAACGTCGACTCGAGGACCCGATTACGGACTGGTCACGCGACCTCGAACACATGCTCGCGGTGGTATTCCAGGTACTTCTGTTGCTGTGTCCGGAAAGGCTCGACTGCGAGCGCCGGGTCCATACGGATCTTGCGGACGTCGTCGACGGGTAGACGCGGCGAAATCAAGAGCTTGCTGTCGGGGGTGAACGTCACCAGACCGCGATCAAACAGCCGGTCGTACGTTGGCGTGAGCATGAGGCCGTTGAAGGGATCAAGCCGCTCAGCGTTCGTGTGGCATCGATGCCAAGGCTGAATATGGCTCGCGATAAGGAGCGCTGGATTTGCGACTTGCGTGAACCGGCATGCGGGTTCGAGAAGCGAGACGCCCTCTCTGAACCGACCCTGGCCGCGTCGGGCCGAAATGAGCGCAGCTTTCTCGGTGTTGTCGAGTGGCGCACGTCTGAGGAACTCTTCGATCCGATCTTCGCCTAGTCGGCGCAGGTCCAGGCCGCTCCCTTGCAGTACCTGCTCGAGCCGCCGTTCGAGAAGTGACTCCAAGCGACCAATCGCGACGTGCGCGAATGACTCCGATATCTCAAAGAGGTAGGCAGTAACGCCTCGACCGTTCGCCTGTATCGGCGAGTACTTCACTGGAACGTGAGGCAATAGTTCCGCTAGGAAATCACGCGGCCTCAGGCGATGCTGAGGAGCCAGTTCGACAAACGACACGTCAACTCGCCAGCCGAGATCGGCCCAGGTCGCGCCGGCTGCACCAAATTCCAATGGCTTCGGGGCCTCATACGCGGTATCGAGTGCAACGCCAACCGCGCGGAACTCTCCACCTGCGTACGACAGAACGACGTCGCCCGGCTCAACGAGTTGCATGTTTGCGTAGTACTGGCTGTAGGAGCCGTTGTTGTTCCGCTGAGGCGACCACATGTAGCCACCTGGCACCTCGTGGCGGTACGTGCCCCCTTGGTTCACCCACCAATACCTCACCCGCCGAGCCTACGGACTCCACATCGAGAATGGAAAAATTCAATGGAGGCTCAAACGTCAGTGACACACGGACTTAGTTACGTTGCGTCCGGCTGGGGTGATTGAGGCACCGGCCGTCAGCTCGTCTCCACGAGGGCTACGTTGCCCGGATTGCAAGCCGTGCTGCCGTTGGACATATCAGCGCGGCAGGGCTGCCGACGGAAGGGCAGCACCCACCTGTGTCCGCAGGTACGCCTGCGTCTCCTCATCAGTCGAACAGATCAGCGTGCCGACCATGCCGCGGGTCAGCAGCACCTTGTAGACGTTGCGCACAAGGCGTTCGAACTCCACATCCGAGACCCGAGTGCGGTTGCGGAAGTCGGGGTCCTTGTTCTGATCCCGTCGCGCGACCCATCCATGCGAGCGCCAGACGAGGTCGGGCCCGAGGATCACTCCGTTCCAGTCGTACTCGAAACCCTGTGCGGTGTAGACGCACCCCACCTGTTCGAACCCGCCGTCACCGCTTGCCCACAGCGACGCCGGAGGAGCCCCACCGACGCTGCGCTCACCCTTGAGGTTCCATGGCTTGGCCCAGCCGTAGACCTGAACATCGGGAACGAGGCCGCCGTCGGCGCGGGGGTTGCTCCATGGCCAGCAGTAGCCGGCAGTCATACGCGCGCCGAAGCCCTCCTCCAGCTTGCGCCGAAGCAGCGACTCCATCTCCTCCGGTCCGTCGACGACCTGCACGGCGAAGTTCTGGTCGCCTCCCCAGAGCATCGGCCCGCCCGCCTCTAACCCGAGCAGGCGCTGCACCCATCGCACATAGGCCTCGCTGCCGCCGCAGCGAAACTGCAGGTCAAGGTCAATGCGGTGTACTGGAAGCCCCATTGACTCGGCGTGCGTCGCGATGTCTTCGACCGTCCCCAGCTCGCCCGGGCGAACGACCTGGTGTTGGTCGAGAAGGAACACTGGAACACGAGCAGCCGCGATCAGCTCGTCGACCTGAGGACGTGCCTGGTCACGTTGCTCCTTCCGGGTCCAGCGTGAGACGGAAGTCTCGCGGACGCGGTGGGCCTCGTCGAGGAGCAGCACATCGATACCGTTCCGCTCCGCCGTCATGAAGTCGTTGAAGTACTTGAACAGCCGCTGTGTTCGCGGCGAACGACGCCCTGCGACCTTGCGCATTGTCTGCGTGAAGGAACGTGATCCAGTGGCGTGTAGCACCGTTCGTCCGCGTCGTGCCAGCTCACCCAGCAGGGACAAGGCGACCACGCTCTTGCCGCTGCCGGGCCCTCCCGTCACGATGATGACGGACTTGTGATCAGCCTTTCGTGCTTTCTCAACCTCATGCATCACCAGGTTGAAGGCAAGGCGCTGCTCGTCGAGTAGGACGAATTGCTTGCGGTCTTGGATCTCATCGGCGGCCACGGCGAGGAGCTGCTTCGACGGCGCGACGGCCGAGCCCAACAGGAGATCTGCATAGGGCGCACCACTCGCGGCCGGATCAAGCCGCGTCCGCAGGTAGTCGAGCCACTCGGCTCGGTTGGCGCCGGTGAAGAGCCGCCCGTCTGAGGTCTCCGGGCAGTCTCGCAAGCCGTCGATGCCTCCCGGGTCAGTCGCGTTGTGCAAGTACGCCGCCCCGGCTAGTGGGTCGTTGAGGTCGTGCAACGCCTTCGTGAAATCGCGCAAGTACTCGCAGTACCCGCGGACCTGCACGACTGGATGTAGACGAGGGTCTCGGCTCGCGCCATCAACGAGGACGAGCTCAGGGTCGCCTTCCCAAGGGGCGGCGTGCGACCACTGTTTGAGCTCCACAACGACGTACGACGGCTGTCGGGTCCGAGGGTGCCGGCCAGCGAGGATGACGTCGATGCGCTTCGAGCTCAGCGGCAGGGAATGTTCGACGATGACCTCGACTTGGTCGAGGCCGGCTTGGATGAGGTCCTGCGCAAGCACGGGAAGGCTTCGGTCCCATGAGCGGATTTCACTCGGCGAGGGCCGCCGGTGACTGGCGTGGCTCATCTGCTCGGCAAGGCGCACGCCAAGGGTCCCCTCAAGTGCCAGCGCGGCAAAGCCGGCGGCCGAGTGACGAAGAAGTGACAAGAGCGCACCCCAAGCACGAAGGAATTCGTGCGGTGGGGGCGTGTCCTGCGTTCGGAAGCCCGTCGATTCCGCTGGTGCAAACGTAGCGCGAGATGACTGCTGCGGCCGGCAAGCGCAAAGAACTACAAGGTCTTCCCGGTACGGCGAGCTGCCGGCCGACCTCGGGCTGGTGCCGGTCGACCTTGGACGAGAACGTGCGCCTCACGCAGGCGATCGGCCGGCGTACGTCGAGCTCCCGAGCCAGGTCCAGCACGCGGGCAGCTTCTTACGGCTCTGATGGGTCAAGAACACTCCGAGCCCATCATCGATCCAGCGAGCAATTGGTTGACGCAGTTATCCGTCCCTGTGCGCTCTTCTACGACGCGGTGGACATGCGCAATGAATTGTCGGACCTGCCTGCAACGCTGAGCCTCTCGCTCGTTTGAGGCGTTCGAGCCTGGTTTCGTACGAGTCTTGACTGCTAGTAGTCAGAACTTTTATTATGATGAGGAGGTCGGGTCCTTTGCCTTGGGAGGTGCTGCTAAGCGCTGGCGTGCAGACGTGGCTCGACCAGCTCGCCGAAAGCGATCCCGCTTCGCTCGAGCAGGTGGTCGCCGGCATCGACGTTCTCGCGCGCTTGGGGCCGGCGCTCGGGCGGCCGCTCGTTGATCGCGTTAAGGGCTCGACAATTCAGAACATGAAGGAGCTGCGGCCCGGCTCTGCAGGGCGCACGGAACTGCGGGTCCTCTTCGTCTTCGACCCGGACCGACGCGCAGTGCTGCTGGTGGCAGGTAACAAGGCCGGTAATTGGAGTAAGTGGTACACGAAAGCGATCGCGGAGGCGGAGCGTCTCTACGCGGAGCATCTCGAGAACGGGCGATGACGATGGGCAAGCGAAAGGTCGAGCTGGCGAGCTGGTCCGACGTACGCAGCAAGTACGTCACGGACGAGAACGCGCCGCGCATCTCGGCACACGCGACCCGATTCCTCGCCGAGGTTCGCGCCGCTCGACTGGCGGACGCGAGGAGGGCCCGGCACATGACTCAGGCCCAGGTCGCCGCAGCCATGGGTGTGACGCAGACCCGCGTCAGCCAGATTGAACGCGGTCGCATCGAGCGCTCGGAGGTCGACACACTCGGCTCATACGTCGAGGCGCTGGGCGGCACGCTCTCGCTCGTCGCTGACTTCGGCGATTCGCAGGTGCGGCTGGGTTGAGTGCCGAGACGCAGCGACGGTACGCCGAGACCTGCGGCCGCCGAGCGGTCAGGGGCACAACCCGTTCACGTCGTAGGACACACCGGGGTTGGTGGCCGGCTGCACCTGCGCCATCACGACCGGACCGCCGCTGAAGGAGTGCTCCGGCCCGCAGATGCTGCGCGGCTCGGCGTCGGGGGACCGGAAGACCCAGTTCTGCATCTGCAGCAGCCGCCACT
>JBKJPE010000084.1:0-39464 GCA_046595185.1 Nocardioides sp. | reverse complement strand
CCGTACTGGTAGAGCATCACCCAGTCGGGGTGCTCCTGCGCGACCAGCTTGGCCACGCGCACGGCCTCGTTGGACCCGCCCGCGGCCGGGGAGGAGATGATCTCGGCGCCCCACATGCGCAACAGCTGGCGGCGCTCCCCCGACGTGTTCTCCGGCATCACGCAGACGATCCGGTAGCCCTTGAGCTTGGCCGCCATCGCCAGCGAGATCCCGGTGTTGCCCGAGGTCGGCTCCAAGATGGTGCAGCCCGGGCGCAGCGTCCCGTCCTTCTCGGCCTCCTCGATCATCCGCAGCGCGGGCCGGTCCTTCACCGAGCCGGTCGGGTTGCGGTCCTCGAGCTTGGCCCACAGCCGGACGTCCGCCGACGGCGAGAGTCGCGGGAGTCCGACCAGCGGCGTGTCGCCGACGGAGGGCAGGAGGCTGTCGTAGCGCATCGGGCGGTTCCGCTCCGGGAGGTCGGGGGTCAGCCGCCGGCGACGGCCGGCAGCACGACGACCTGGTCGCCGTCGGAGAGCTCGGCGCCGAGGCCGCCGATGAAGCGGACGTCCTCGTCGTTGACGTAGACGTTCACGAAGCGGCGCAGCTCCTCGGAGCCGTTCTTGTCCTCCACGAGGCGCTCCTTGATCCCGGGGTGGTGGGCCTCCAGGTCCTCGATCAGCGCCGTCAGGCTCGAGCCCTGCGCCTGCACGGCCTTCTCACCGCCGGTGTAGGTGCGCAGGATGGTCGGGATTCGGACCTCGATGGCCATGCGTCGGATCTCCTCGTGCGGGTCGGGATCAGGGGGTGCGGGGTGGGAGTGTGGCGACGACGTCGACGTCCTCCTCGGACACGACGCCGTCCACGATCCTGTACGACCTGAACTCCACGGGACCGTCGTTATTCCCGTGCTCGCGCGTGCTGACCAGCACGTAGTGGGCGTTCGGCTCCTGCGCGAGACCGATGTCGGTGCGGCTCGGGTAGGCCTCGGTGGCGGTGTGGGAGTGGTAGACCACCACCGGCTCCTCGTCGCGGTCGTCCATCTCGCGGTAGAGCCGCAGCAGGTCGGTGGAGTCGAACTCGTAGAAGGTCGGGCTGCCCGCCGCGTTGACCATCTCGACCAGCCGCTCGGGCCGGTCGCTGCCCTCGGGCCCGGCGACCACGCCGCACGCCTCGTCGGGGTGGTCGCGCCTGGCGTGGGCGACGATGCCGTCGTACGTCGTCCGGTCGATGATCAGCACCCCGGAAGCCTAGGGCCTGCACCCCGGCGGGGGCGCGTCCGCCCGCCCCTCAGGAGCGGAAGCGGGCGGCGACCTCGTCGGAGAGGCCCACCTCGACCCGCTGGCGCATCCGCTCGCTCATCGGCGGCGCGGTGGCGAGGGTGAACCAGCCCACGTCGGCGGACTCGTCGTCGGCGACGTGCGCCTCGCCGCCGAGCCAGGTGCAGGCGAAGGTGTGGTCGAGGAAGACGTTGCGGTCGCCGTTGGGGTAGGCCACCTGCTGGCCCGCGGTCACCTGCGCCAGCCGGTCCACCCGGATCTCCACCCCGGTCTCCTCCCGCGCCTCGCGCCGCGCGGCGACCCCGGGGTCCTCCCCGGGGTCGACGATGCCGGTGACCGGCGTCCAGGCGTGGTCGTCGGCGCGCTGGACCAGCAGCACCTCGGTGCCGCCGTCGGGGCCCTCGCGCCGGATCACGGCGCTGACGCCGGGCAGCCACAGCTCGGCGTGGCCCACGGACCTGCGCAGGGCCAGGACGAACTCGGGGGTGGGCACGGCTCCAGGCTAGGCCCGGAAGCGGGTCGCCACCTCCTCGGACAGCCCGGCGTCGATGCGGTCGCGGAACCTCCCCTGCATCGGCGGCAGGTCGTCGACGCCGAACCACCCGACCTCGACGGACTCGTCGTCGGCGACCCGCGCCTGACCGGAGACCCAGGTGCAGGCGAAGGTGTGGTCGAGCAGGACCACCCGGTCACCGTTGGGCAGCACCCTGGGCGGGCACGCCGTGACGGACGCGAGGCGGTCGACGCCCACCCGCACCCCGGTCTCCTCCTCGGTCTCACGACGCGCCGTCACCCCGGGGTCCTCCCCCGGCTCGCTGAGCCCGCCCGGCGGCATCCACTCCCCGGTGTCCGCGGCGCGCAACATCAGCACCTCCGCGCCCGCGGCCCCCTCGCGCCGCACGACCGCCGTCGCCCCCGGCAGCCACAGCTCGGCCCGTCCGACGTGCGCTCGCAGGGCCAGGACGAAGTCGGGGGTGGGCATGCCGGCACGCTCACCACCCCCGGTGGTCGAGGAGCGAGAACACGGTGGTCGAGGAGCGAGCGCAGCGAGCATCACGAGACCCGACACGGTCTCGAGGCTCGGGCCCGGAGGCCCTCACACCTCGACCAACGACGGACCACCCCCGGTGGTCGAGGAGCGAGCGCAGCGAGCGTCTCGAGACCCAGGGCGGCCTCGGGACCCGAGTCGGCCCCGCCTCAGAACCAGATCGGGGAGGACCAGGCGGCCTCGCCGTCGACCTGGACCACGCGGGCATAGTAGAAGTGCTCGGCGCCGTCGTGGTCGGCGCCGTCGTGGTTGGCGTCGTCGTCCCACACGAGGTCGAGGCTCGAGGAGCCCAGCGTGGTCAGACCGCCGTACCCGTGCTGCAGCCGCGCGTGGCCGAGCGGGGCCAGCAGCGTGTGGTCGTCGCCGGCCGCCAGGGCGTCGGCGAGGTCCCCGAGACGGACGGTGCCGGCCTCGGCGTCGCCGAAGCAGACCCGCACCTGGGCGTGGTCGGGACCGAGCAGGGTCACCTCGACGCCGCCGCGCTGCGCGCCGTACGGCTCGCCGAAGCTGTGCGTGGTGGCCTCCCACGCGAGGCTGTCGTCGTCGACGGCCGTGACCTCGGGGCTCCAGAAGTCGGTGCGCAGGACGCGGCCGCCCAGGACGAGCAGCCTGCCGTCCCAGCGGGTCGTCCCCTCGGCCTCGCCCCACTCCACGCGCAGCGGCACGCGCCGCCACCCGATGGGCAGGTCGAGCTCGGCGAGCACGTCGGGGACCACCTCGTGGACGACCTCGCCGTCGCGGACCAGGTCGACGCGGGCGAGGTCGGCGTACCCCTCGGCGTGGACCGTGAGCCGGCGCCGCGTCCCGGGCGGCGCCTCCTCCCCCATGAACACCTCGCCGTGCTCGCCGGCGCGCAGGTCGACCACGACGCCGCGGGTGGTGGCCGCGAAGGTGCGCCGCGACTGCAGCGCGTCGAAGACGTCGCCGCGGTCCAGGGTCTCGGCGAAGGCGCCCACGTAGGACGCGCCGTGCCCGTGGTCGGAGGAGGCGATCATCCCGACCTTGTGCCCGGCCCGGAGCCCGTCGACGACGAACGTGCCCTGACGGGTCCCGTCGGCGTACTGGCGGAACGCGCGGTCGCTCTCATAGCTGCCGCGGCAGGCCTGGAAGACCTCGACCAGACGGCCGTACCGCTCGTCGTGGAAGCCCCAGTCGTGGTGGACCATCGCCGCGCCGGGGTGGTGCGGGATGGTCACGGCAGGGTAGGCCGGGTGCTCGGCCAGGGCGTCCCACAGCCCGCGCGGGGTGGTGGTGCCCTCGGCGAACGCGGAGAAGATCGGCGCGCCGCGCTCGACGTCGCCGTAGATGACGTTCTGGTGGCCGGTGTCGGCCGAGGTCCACTCGAAGCCGTAGAGCGGGACGAACCGGCCCGGCACGTGGAACAGGTCGGCGATCTTCTGCAACGACCACCACTGGTGGTCCGAGGAGTTCTCGGCGTGGTCGGTCACGGCCCAGAAGTCGTACTCGCACACGTCCCAGGCGTAGCGGTAGAAGTCCTCGAGGCTGGGCTCGTCGCCGGCGGTGCAGCGGCTGACCAACGAGTGGCGGTGCAGGTCGCCCCAGAAGAGCGTCCAGCGGCGCTCGCCGACCTCGGCGACGTAGCGCTCGGGCTCGGCGGTCCCGCGCGCCTCGGCCCACCGTCGCGCCTCGCGGCGGTCGTCGGCCAGCACCGTGGCGGTGAGCGGGGCCGTCCTGGCGAGGACGGTCGCGGTGGGCACCGGTCCGGCCGACGGCACGTGGGCGGCGGCGACGGTGCCGAGGCCGTGGATGCCGTGCCAGACGACGGAGCCGTGGTGCTCGAGAAGGGTGGGGCACTCGCGCCCGCCGAAGCCCTCGGTCCACTGCAGCGCGCGGGCCAGCCGCGCGTCGGTCTGCACGGCAACGCGGACGCCGCCGGCCTCGGCGGCCAGGGCCGCCTCCTCCAACGTCCCGTCGCTGCCGCGCAGCGTGGTCGGCGGCTCCCAGCCGTCGGTGCCGAGGGCCTGGACCGCGACCTCCCAGTAGTAGGTCATCAGCGGCAGCCGGCGGTGCACCCGGTAGGCCACCACGAGCCCGCCGTCGTCGGTCGCGACCAGCTGCGGCATCGCTGAGGGCACCACGTCGAGGCGGGGGGCGAGCTCCCCGGGGGGCGTACGGACGCCGTCCTGCTCGACGGCGACGACGCGCAGCGACGCGCTGACCTCGGGCAGCAGCTCGGGCGGTACGGCCTCGCCGGCCTCGCCCGCGCCGCTGCCGCCGGCCGCGCCGGGGCCGTCGGCCGTCGTCGGGGCCGGGCGCAGCCGGGTCGGTCCGCTGCCGCCGTGCCCGACCACGGTGATCACGTCGAAGGCGCACCACAGCTGCCCGTCGGCCGTCGCGGCCAGGCTCGGGTGGAGCGCGTAGTCGCGGCCGGCGGTGACCTCGACCGGCGCGGCGAGCACGCCGTGCGCGTCGCGGCGGCGGACCACGACACGGTAGGTCGCGTCGCGGTACTCCGACCAGGCGTACGCCGCCGCACCGCCTGGGAGGGCGGCCACGGTGGGGTCCCACACGTTGGCCTCGACCCCCTCGGTGACCAGGGTCGCAGCGCCCCAGCCCGCGTCGGTGCGGCGGCGGGCGTGGACGCCGAAGCGACCCTCCACGCGGCCCTGCCACACCAGCTCGAGCGAGCCGTCGTCGTGCGCGGCGAGCTCGGCGTTGAAGGCCGGCGCGTCGCCGAGGCTGACCACCTCGGGCGGGGTCCAGGCGCCGTCGACGTGGGCGCTGGCCAGCACCAGCGCGCCGCCGCCGGGCTCGGTGGGGCCGATCGGGCGAGAGCCCCAGACCACCCAGGGCGTGCCGTCGGTGGTGACCGCGGCGCGCGGGCGGACGACGTCGGCGACACCGGGCGTCAGCGTGTCCGGCTCCCTCCCCGGCTGCCCGGTCGCCGCGCCGAGGAGCGCACGGACCACCTCACCCTCGCCCGGCACCCACTCGATCCAGACGCTGACGTGGACGGAGCCCTGCGGACCGCCCCGGGCCAGGGCGGGACGGGAGGCCTGGGTGGAGCCGGGGACCGGGACGGCGGTGACCCGGTGGTGCCTGTCGAGGGCGGGGGCGTGCGCGAGGACCCGGTCGGCGGCGGTGACCGTGTCGGCGACGCGCCCCTTGCCCTCGTCGACCCACATGTAGCGCAACGGGTCGGGGTCCAGGAGGTCGAGGACGTCGGTGAGGTCACGACCCTGGTCGACGGCGGTGGCCAGGCGGTCGTTCAGCCCGAGCACGAGGTCGAGGTCTGCGCGCTGCCGGGGCGTGTAGTCGCCCGTGTGGTGGTCCAGGCCCCCGCACATCGGGTGCCCGTGACCGTGCCCCTCGTCCGGGCCCGTCCCCAGCACGCCGCCGTCGTGGTCGTGGTCGTGGTCGCGCACCGGTCCTCCTCGGTCGACGGGGGCGGTCCGCCCCACACTCAGAGGCTAGGTCGATCACAGACCCGACGGTGACCAATCCTCAAGCGCGTTCAGTCGACCCCCCATAGTCAGGGACTATGTCTCGGGCGGCAGCCCGGTCGTCGGCGTGCAGCGAACGCGCCACCTCGAGGAAGTGCGCTGCCAGCTCGGGCAGCCCGTCGCGGCGCCAGACGAGGTGCACCGAGGTCCGGGGCGCCCCCTCCAGCGGCAGGATCTCGACGCCGGCGTCCGCACCGCCGGGCGAGCCCGCCGTCAGCCCGGCGGCCAGCCCGACCGGGAGCAGCGCGGCCCCGGCGCCGGCCGCCACCAGCGGGACCACCGCAGCCAGGTGCGCGGTCTCGACCGCCGCCTCCTCGGGCAGGCCGGCGGCGGCGAGCAGCCCGTCGACGTACTCGCGCAGCGCCGTGCCCGGGGGCGTGGTGACCAGGCCGAGCGGCACGAGGTCGGCGACGCCGAGCGGGGAGGGCAGCCCGGACCGCGCACGCGGCACCACCGCGACCAGGTCCTGGTCGCCGAGCCACTGGGTCGCCAGCGGCCCGGTCGGCGGGGTGCCCCCGACCAGGCCGAGGTCGGCCTCGCCGGAGCGGACGGCCTCCAGCACGTCGCTGCGGTGCGCCGGGTCGACCACCACGATCCGAGCCCCGGGGCGCACCTGCCGGAACGCGCCGACGACCCGCACCAGCGGGTCCATCGCCCACAGCGTGTTGGTGATGACGCGGACCCGGCCGTAACCGGTGTCGCTCGCGCCCCGCACCGCGCCCGCCGCCAGCGTGAACGAGCGCAGCGTCCGTCGGGCCGGGGCGACCAGGGCCTCGCCCGCCGGCGTGAGGCGTACGCCGCGGCCGCCGCGCTCGAAGAGGTCGGCGCCGAGCTCGCGCTCGAGCAGGCGCACGGCGTGCGAGAGCGAGGGCTGGGCGATGGTCAGCCGCGCGGCGGCGCGGGTGAAGCTGCCGGCCTCGGCGACGGCGAGGAAGTACTCGAGGTGACGACGGTCCACGGCGGGCCGCTCAGCCGTCGGTCAGGGCCTGGACGAGGGTCTCCTGGAGGTAGCCCACCCAGTCGAAGATGTCGTGGGCCTGGGCGCGGGGGTCGTCGTCGGGCAGCCTGAGCCAGACCTCCTCGTCGCCCTCCTCGACCCCGAGGCGGGTGGCCAGGGCGAGGCGCACGTCGGTGAAGGAGCGCAGCCAGGTCTGGGCGGCCGGCTCGTCGAGCTCGACGTCGATCATCAGCCCGTCCTCCTCCAGCTGCGGGGGCAACCCGGCCTCCTCGAGGGTGTCGATGACCAGGGCCGCGGCGCGCGCCTTGCCGTCGCGCAGGCCGCCCTCGGTGAACCGGCGGAACTCCGAGGCAGCCTCGTCGTCCTCGGCGTAGGCCGTGGGGAAGAGCCGCGCCAGGACGGGGTCCTCCGGGGCGTCGGTGGGACCCGAGAAGTCCAGCATCGCCTCGAGGGGGTCGCGGCCCTCGTCGGGCACCGCGGCCTCGTTGCGCAGCAGCTCGACCAGCTGTGCCGCGAGGGAGCGCAGCAGGTCGGCCTCGAAGCCGGAGAAGGTCGCGATCACACGGCGGCTGCGGCGGTGGCGGGTGAAGCCGGTCATGGATCCCGTTCGTGGGGCGGTCGGCGGGCGGTGCGGGAGGGGTCAGTCCTGCTGGGACAGCGTCGCCCACAGGCCGTACTCGTGCATGGCCTGCACGTCGCGCTCCATCTCCTCGCGCGAGCCGTTGCTGACCACCGAGCGGCCGTCCTCGTGGACCTCCATCATCAGCTTCTCGGCCACGGACTTCTCGTAGCCGAAGTAGGTGCGGAAGACGTAGGTCACGTAGGACATCAGGTTGACCGGATCGTTCCAGACGATGGTCACCCACGGCTTGGCGGGGACGACCACCTCGTCGGGGACCTGGGTCGGCTCGACCTCGACCGGGCTCGGGGCTGACACCTCGACATGGTGGCACACTCCGGGCCACCGCCGGCGACGGCTCCGGGCCGGCGGCGCACCAGCGGTCAGCACCACTTCGCCACCACCTGCTCGACGACCGACAGCGCCCGGTTGGTCGACACCCCGACGTGCCGCTCGACCGCCACGTTGGTCAGCCGCGACCTGCCGTAGCCCCGCACCGTCAGGTGCGCCACGCGCCCACGCACGACCGCCCGCTCGTCGTCGGTGCTGCAGGCCTCCAGCGCCGCGATCCCCCCGGCGGACGGCTCGTCGCGCAGCAGCGAGGCGTACGCCCGGCCGTCCCAGCCCCCGGGCATCGCCGCGAGGAGCTCGTGCCCGTCGACCACGGCCCGGCGCAGCTCCTCCGGGGTCAGCACCGACACCGGGACCTCGAACCCGCGGTCGGCGAGGTAGGCCGCCTCCAGCACCTCACGCACCCGCTCCCGCGAGCGCAGCCGCGTCGTGAGCCGTACGTTGCCGGTGTTGATGTGGGTGGCCACGCCGGTGAACCCGGCCTCCTCGGTGACCGCCACGATCGCGGCCTTGGCGAACGTCCGGGTCGCGCCGAGGTTGATCGCCCGGAGGAACGCCACGTAGTCGGCCACCGCGCCATCCAACCAGGGACGAGGCCCACGGGACCCGGTCGGGGCGACGCTGCCTACAGGTTGCCCCGGCGCTCCTGCTCCCGCTCGATGGCCTGGAAGAGCGCCTTGAAGTTGCCCTTGCCGAAGCCCATCGAGCCGTGCCGCTCGATCAGCTCGAAGAACACGGTGGGGCGGTCCCCGGCGGGCTTGGTGAAGATCTGCAGCAGGTAGCCGTCCTCGTCCCGGTCGACGAGGATCCCGCGGGCCTTGAGCTCCTCGATCGGCACCCGTACGCGACCGATCCGGGCCCGCAGCGCCGGGTCGTCGTAGTAGGAGTCGGGGGTGTCGAGGAACTCCACGCCCGCGGCCCGCATCGCATCGACGGTGGCCAGGATGTCGCCGGTGGCCAGCGCGATGTGCTGGCACCCGGCGCCACCGTAGAACTCGAGGTACTCGTCGATCTGCGACTTCCTGCGGGCCACGGCCGGCTCGTTGAGCGGGAACTTGACCCGGTGGTTGCCGCTGGCGACCACCTTGCTCATCAGCGCGGAGTAGTCGGTGGCGATGTCGTCGCCGATGAACTCGGCCATGTTGGTGAAGCCCATGACGCGGCGGTAGAAGTCGACCCACTCGTCCATCCGTCCGAGCTCGACGTTGCCGACGCAGTGGTCGACGGCCTGGAACAGCCGCTTCGGGGCTCCCGTCGGACGCACCAGGGTGCTGCTGCGGGCGACGTAGCCGGGCAGGTACGGGCCGTCGTAGGCGCTGCGGTCGACCAGCGTGTGCCGGGTCTCGCCGTAGGTGGCGATCGCGGCGGACCGTACGGTGCCGTGCTCGTCGGTCTCGTCGTGCGGCTCGACCAGCACGGTGGCGCCGACCGCGCGGGCGTGCCCGACGCAGCGGTCCACGTCGGGGACCTCGAGGGCGAGGTCGACCACGCCGTCACCGTGGCGGCGGTGGTGGTCGAGCAGCGGACTGTCCGGCGCGACGCCGCCGGAGAGCACGAAGCGGGCGCTGCCCGAGCGCAGCACGTACGACCGGGCCTCGCGGTGGCCGGTCTCGGGGCCGCGGTAGGCGACCAGCTCCATGCCGAGGGTCAGCTGGTAGTACGCCGCGGCCTGGGTGGCGTTGCCGACCACGAAGCCGATCGCGTCCATCGCGGTGACCGGGAACGGGTCGCGCGTGGCGTCGTACTCCACCAGCCCGACCAGGTCGCGCAGCTGGTCCAGGGTCAGGTCGGCCTTGAGCTCGTCGGGGGTCAGCGTCATGCGTCCAGGGTGGCGGTGACGGACAGCCTGTGCCACCGTTCGCCGACAGGCTGTGCACTATGACCACCGGAGGGCCGGATGCTGGACGATCTCGACCGCAACCTGATCGACCTCCTCGCCGCCGAGCCCCGGGTGGGGGTGCTCGAGGCCTCCCGCCGCCTCGGCGTCGCCCGGGGCACCGTACAGGCCCGGCTGGACAAGCTGGAGGCGCGTGGCGTGGTCACCGGCTGGGGCCCGGACCTGTCCCCGGAGGCGCTCGGCTTCGGCGTGACGGCCTTCCTGACCCTCGAGATCAGTCAGGCCGGCGGGCACGACGCGGTGGCCGCCCGGCTGGCCGAGATCCCCGAGGTGCTCGAGGTCTGCACCATCACCGGGGTCGGCGACCTGTGGTGCCGGGTGGTGGCCCGCGGCAACCCCGACCTGCAGCGGGTCATCGACCGCGTGGTCTCCCTGGAGGGCGTGGTCCGCTCCGCGACGGTCGTCGCCCTGGCCACGCTGGTCCCCCACCGGGTCCGCCCGCTGGTGCGCGCCGCGACGTGACCGGACCGACCCCTCGGCCGCTCAGCCGCTCCGTCGCGCCGCCCAGTGGCGCACGCGGTCGATCCGGGCCTGCAGCTGGTCGGCGTTGGCCACCGCCGCCGCGGGGCCGCCGCACTCCTTGCGCAGCGCGGCGTGCGTGGTCCCGTGCGCCTGGCCGGTGCGGTGGTGCCAGGCGCCGACCAGGCCGTTGAGCTCGCGGCGCAGCAGCGCCAGCTGCTCGTGGGTCGAGACGCTGCGCACCGTCTCGGCGGGGTCGGGCCGGGTGGCGCGCTGGGCGCTGCGGGTGCGCCGACGCTCGCTCTGCCGGTGCTGCAGCAGCTCGCGCATCTGGCCGGGCTCGAGCAGCCCCGGGATGCCGAGGAAGTCCATCTCCTCCGCCGAGCCCGACTCCACCTCGCCCTCGTGGCCGAAGGCCGCACCCTCGTAGAGCGCGTGGTCGAAGCTTGCCTGCGAGCCGAGCGCCTCGAAGGGCAGCCCGTCCTGGGCCAGCTCAGCCGAGGCCTTCTCGGAGGCGGCGGCCTGCGCGAGGAGGTCCTCCTCGGCGGCGTGGAGGTCGTCCTCGTCGGTCACCCTGCGGCCCAGGACGTGGTCGCGCTCGAGCTCCATCTGCGAGGCGAAGGCCAGCAGGCCCGGCACCGACGGCAGGAACACCGACGCGGTCTCGCCGCGGGTCCGCGCGCGCACGAAGCGACCGACGGCCTGGGCGAAGAACAGCGGCGTGGCGGTGGTCGTGGCCCACACCCCCACGGCCAGCCGCGGCACGTCGACACCCTCGGAGACCATCCGCACCGCGACCATCCAGCGCGAGCCGTCGTCGGTGAAGGCGGTGATCTTCCTCGACGAGGCCTTCTCGTCCGAGAGCACGAGCGTGGGCGCCTCGCCCGAGATGGCGCGCAGGGTCTTGGCGTAGGCGCGCGCCGACTCCTGGTCGGTCGCGATGACCAGGCCGCCGGCGTCGGGGACGTGCCGGCGCACCTGCGACAGGCGGCGGTCGGCGGCCTCCAGCACCGAGGGCACCCACGACCCCGCGGGGTCCAGGGCGGTGCGCAACGCCTGGTTGGTCAGGTCCTTGGTCATCGGCTCGCCGAGCCGGGCGGCGATCTCGTCCCCGGCGCGCGTACGCCAGCTCATCTCACCGGAGTAGGCCAGGAAGAGCACCGGGCGCACGACGTGGTCGGCCAGGGCGTGGGCGTAGCCGTAGGTGTGGTCGGCCACCGAGCGCGGCACGCCGTCCTCGCCCGGGGCGTAGGTGACGAAGGGGATCGGGTTGACGTCGGAGCGGAACGGCGTGCCGGTCAGCGCCAGGCGGCGGGCGGCCGGCTGGAAGGCCTCCTGCACGCCCTCGCCCCATGACAGCGCGTCGGCGGCGTGGTGGACCTCGTCGAGGATGACCAGCGTCTTGAAGCGCTCGGTGCGGATCCGCAGCGCCAGCGGGTTCACCGCGACGCCGGCGTAGGTCACCGCGACCCCGAGGTAGTCGCTGGCGATCCTGCCCCTGCCCGCGGAGTACGCCGGGTCGATCGGGATGCCGGCCCGGGCGGCCGCCTCGGCCCACTGGTTCTTGAGGTGCTCGGTCGGGGCCACCACGATGATCCGGTCGACGATGCGCCGCCCGATCAGCTCCGAGGCCACCGACAGCGCGAAGGTGGTCTTCCCGGCGCCCGGCGTGGCGACGGCCAGGAAGTCCCGCGGCTGACGGGCGAGGTAGTCCCGCAGCGCCGCGGACTGCCAGGCCCGCAGGGACGGCGCCGTGCCCCAGGCCGCCCGCTCCGGCCAGGCCGGGGTGAGGGCGTCCGCGACCGGCGCGGCGGGCACCTCGGCGGAGAACAGGTCGTCGTGGTCGGTGCGGGCAGGGTCGCCCCCGCTCACGCCTCGGGGCCCTGGTCGTCCTTCATGGTGTCCCAGATCTCCTGGCACTCCGGGCACGTGGGGTACTTCTGCGGGTCCCGGCTCGGCACCCAGACCTTGCCGCACAGCGCGACGACCGGGGTGCCCATGACCATGGCCTCGGTCAGCTTGTCCTTCTCGACGTAGTGCGAGAAGCGCTCGTGGTCACCGTCGTCCGTCGGGACCGTGCGGCGGTCCTCGCGGACGTCCTGGTCTGTCGAGAATCCGATGGTGGTCACGGCCCCCACCCTAGAGGAGGTCGGGCTCAGTTCAGGCCGGGGTCGGCCGGGCGGGTGGAGCTCCACGCCAGCTGGTCCGGCTGGCGGCGCAGCACCTCGCGCCACAGGTCGTCGGTGTCGGGGCGGAAGGCGTCGTGCGGCTCGCCGGGCACGACGTACCAGCTGCCCTCGTCGATCTCGCCCTCGAGCTGGCCGGCACCCCACCCGGCGTACCCGGCGAAGACGCGCAGCGCGGCCAGGCCGTCCGCGACCAGCTCGGTCGGGGTGTCGAGGTCGACCAGGCCGACCCCGTCGGCGACCTCGCGGAAGCCGACCCGGCCCGCCGGGTCGTCGGCCGGACCGCCGACCAGGACCACCGCCAGTGCGCCGTCCGGGCCCACGGGACCGCCGTGGAAGAGCACCTCCGGCTCGCTGGCGACCGGGCCCCACTGCGGCAGCACCTCGGCGACCGGCACCGGGGACGGCCGGTTCAGCACGACGCCCAGCGCCCCCTCGTCGTTGACGTCGAGGAGCAGGATGACGGTGTCGGCGAAATTCGGGTCGACCAGGACCGGGGTGGCCACCAGCAGCATCCCGGCACCCGGCACCGACGGTGGGGGCGGTGGGGGCGGTGTGGCGGACGGATCGGTCATGCCGCCAGTGTGACGCCTCGGACCACACCGGGCGACCGCCCCGACGGTGGGGTCCCGGACCGGCCCAGGCGTCACGACCCGAGCGTCAGGTCGCCGCCCTGCTGCGGCACCAGCTCGATCCAGGTGCGCCCGGCCGGCACCTCGAGGGTCTCCTCGGCCTTGCCGGTGCCGGTGGCCAGCTCCAGCGGCGAGTCGAGCCCGGGCTTGGACCAGGTGGCCTCCACCATGCGTCCGTCGTGGAACAGGGTCGCCGGACCGCTGCCGGTCAGGTCGGTCTCCGGCACCGGGTTGCCGGCGGGGTCGGTGTACCCGGCGTCGCCGACCTTCACCCGCAGCACCAGCACGTTCTGCGCCGGGAACTCGTCGCCGTCCGCGGCGAAGGTGTTGTCGTTGACGTAGCCGTCGTCGGTGGCCCGCCAGTCGGTGCGGTGCGCGGGGGAGAAGATCGCCGAGAACGCCGCCACGGGCCGGCCCGCGGGCAGGTCGTCGGCGCTCCCCCAGTCCAGGTAGTCCTCGGGACGGGCCGGCTTGCCCTCCGCCTCCCGGGCGGTCACGGCGAGGTCGTCGAAGAGGTCGTACGGCGCGACGCGGGCGGTGTCGCGCGACATCCCGGGCGCGGTCTCGTTGAAGAAGGTGATCCCGGCGCCGGTGACGCGCTGGATGGTCTGCGAGGCCGCCCCACTGGTCACCACGGCGGCCCCGACCGGCGCGACGATGCCGATGTCGGTGGCGCGCATCGACCGGACCGGGCCCACCTTGCTGGGCAGCGACTCGTAGAAGAAGGCGGCCAGGCGCGTGCTCCCGCCCTCCACGAGCTCCTCGACGACGAGGTCGGCCCGGGACAGCCCCACCTGCGGGGCGGACGAGGAGGTGTTGTCCATCTTGACCACGAGCACGGGCCTGTCCTTCTCCGCCGTGCCCTCTCCCCCGACCCGCTCACCGGTCAGCGGCCAGGTCTGCAGCTGCTCCAGCGCGGCGCCCTCGGCGACCTCGGCAGGGGTGGCCTCCTCGCCCGGCTCGTCGCCCCCACCGCACCCGGGGAGCAGCAGGGTCCCGGTCACGGCGGCGGCCAGCAGGAGACGGGTACGGGTCACGGAGGCTCCGATCGGGGGGCGGGTGAGCCCCTCCATTGTGGCGCGGCGGGGTCCGGGCACGCGCAGGCGCGCCCGGACCCGTGAGACGGGCGGGTCGCCTCAGCTCACCAGCGTGGCGCCACCGTCGACGTAGATCGTCTGGCCGGTGATGTAGGACGACTCGTCGCTGCACAGGAACGCGATGGCGGCCGCGATGTCGTCGGGGAACCCCACGCGCCGGACCGGGTTGCGCTCGGCGGCGGCGGCGCGGAAGTCCTCCACGCTCACGCCCATGCGGGTCGCGGTGGCATCGGTCATCTCGGAGGCGATGAAGCCGGGGGCGACGGCGTTGACATTGACCCCGTAGCGTCCGAGCTCGATGGCCAGGGTGCGGACGAACCCCTGGACACCCATCTTGGCCGCCGAGTAGTTGGCCTGGCCCCGGTTGCCGAGCGCCGAGACGCTGGAGAGGCAGACGACCTTGCCGTACTTCTGCTCCACGAAGTGCGCCTGCGCGGCCTTGGTCATCAAGAACGCGCCCTTGAGGTGCACGTTCATGACCAGGTCCCAGTCCAGCTCGGTCATCTTGAAGAGCAGGTTGTCGCGGGTGATGCCGGCGTTGTTGACCAGGACGTGGATCCCGCCGAGCTCGGCGACCGTGCGGGCCACCGCGACGTCGACGGCCGTGGCGTCGCTGACGTCGCAGCCGATCCCGACGGCCTTCGCCCCGGCCGCGAGCGGCAGGCGGCCTGCCGCGTCGACCGCGGCGTCCTCGTCGAGGTCGACGATCGCGACCGACGCGCCCTCCTCGGCGAAGCGGACGGCGGTGCCGAACCCGATCCCGCGGGCGGCTCCGGTGACGACGGCGACGCGCCCGTCGAATCGACCCATGATGTTCTCCTCCTGGTGACTCATCGGTAACCTGCTGGCCCGGCCGACCCTAGTCCCCGGTGGTGCCGGGGCTCGCGAGGGCCTCACGCAGACGGGAGGCGTACGCCCGGGCCTCGCCGTCGGCGTAGCGGGTCCGGGGCCAGAAGAACCCCCGGAGCCCGTCACCCCTGGTCCGCGGCACGACGTGCAGGTGCAGGTGGGGCACGGACTGGCTCACGGTGTTGTTCATCGCCACGAAGCTGCCCTGCGCCCCGAGGCCGTCGACCACGGCGGTGGCCAGGCGCTGGGCGGCCTCGAGGAACGGGTCGCGCAGTGCGGCGGGCAGGTCCGGCAGTGTCTCGACGTGAGTGCGGGGCACGAGCAGCACGTGGCCCCGGAAGACCGGGCGCCGGTCCAGGAAGCCGAGGAGGTCGGGCTCGTCGAGGACGACGTCGGCCGCCGACCCCCCGGCCACGATCGCGCAGAAGACGCACCGCGCCGCGCCGGGGTCGACCGGGGACGTGCGTCGGGGGCGGGTCGTCACCGCAGCAGTCTGCCGCGTGCGACCCGCCCCCGGGTGCAGCTCAGCGTGCGGCGACCCATCGGTCGCGCGCGAACACCGCGGAGTCGGGGTGGTCGGCGAAGACCGCGTCGACCCCGGCGTCGAGGAAGTCGGTCGCCTCGGCGAAGACGTCACCCTTCGCGGTCGGGCCGCCGTCGCTGCGGTACTCGGTCGCCATGAACTGGTTCTCGTCGCGGATCGTGTAGATCACGACGCGCAGCCCCTGCCGGTGCGCCTTGCGGGGCAGCGCGGTCGGCTCGGCGCTCGAGCCGTCCGCCTGACGGGGGATGACCATCGTCTTCTCCGGGCCGATCCAGTCGGCGTACGTCGCCACCTCGCGCAGCCCGGCGCGGGTGGTGAGGTCGGCGTAGGTCTTGCCGTCCTCCTGACCCTGCTGGTCGAAGGGGGCGCCGGTGGGACTCAGCAGCTGCTCGAGGGGCAGGTCGGTGCGCCGGTCGAGCTGGCGGAGGTTGGTGATCTCGAAGGACTGGATGAGGATCCTGGCGCCCTTGCCGTCCAGACGGGCCTCTCCCAGGTCGCGCAGCATCGGCTCCTCGGGCGAGAGGCCGATCGAGTCGAAGTAGGTCGGGTGCTTGGTCTCCGGGGCGACGCCGATGCGTCGGCCGGTCTCCCGGGAGAGCCGCTTGGACAGCGCCAGGACCTGGTCGAAGGTCGGGACGCGGAAGCGGCCGTCGTAGCGGGTGTTGTCGGGGCGCACCTCCGGCAGCCGCTCGGTGGCCCGCAGCGTGCGCAGCTCGGCGAGGGTGAAGTCCTCGGTGAACCAGCCGTCGTACTGGACCCCGTCGATGGTCTTGACCGTCCGCCGGTCGGCGAACTCGGGGTGGTCCTCGACGTCGGTGGTCTCGTTGATGAAGCTCTCGTGCCGGGCCACCAGCACCCCGTCCTCGGTGGGGACGAGGTCGGGCTCGATGTAGTCGGCGCCGAGCCTGACGGCCAGGCGGTACGCCGCCAGCGTGTGCTCGGGGCGGTAGCCCGAGGCACCGCGGTGACCGACCACGAGCGGCCGGGCCAGCTGCTCGATGGCGCGGCCGGGACCGTCGGAGCCCGGGGCGGCCGCCGCGACGGCGGTGGTGGTGATGGAGACGGCCTGGGCGGGCGGCGCCAGCAGCGTGGCGGCCAGGGAGAGTGGCAGGAGCGGGATCAGCAGCGCGCCGAGAGCGCGGGTTCGAGAGGTCATGGAGTATCGAACCCCGCCGAGGTGGACAGGTGATGAACGACACGCAGGCGGCGTAGCCTCCCGGCATGACCGACACCAGCACGTCCTCCACCACGCTCCACGTCGTGGCCACCATCCCGATCCGCGCGGACAGCGTGGAGCTGGCCCGGACCGCCCTGGCCGAGCTCGCGACCGCGACCCGCACCGAGGAGGGCTGCGTGGCCTACGCGGCCTTCGAGTCCGGCGCTGCGCCGGGAGTCTTCGTCACCGTCGAGGAGTGGCGGGCCCAGGCGGACCTGGACCAGCACATGACCACCCCGCACATCGCCCGCGCCTTCGAGGTGCTGGGCCCGCATCTGGAGGGGGAGGTGGCGATCCACCCCCTCCAGCCGCTGGGCTGAGCCCCTCAGAGAGGGGCGGTGAGCTCGAGGTTGATGTCGTCGGGGTCCTGGAAGGACAGGATCGCCAGGCCGGCGCCCTCGAGGTCGATGATCTCGCCGTGCGCGATGCCGAGCTCGTCGAGACCGCGGACGGCCGCCTCGAGGTCGTCGCGCGAGTCGACGGTGAAGCTGACGTGGTCCAGGCCGGTCGCGGTGGAGTCGAAGGTCCGGTCGCCGACCGGGCGGAGGCCGAAGAGCGCACCGGACGGGGTCAGGTAGACGGTGCCGCCGTAGAACTTCTGCGGGTCCTCGGTGGTGCCGGCCTCGTTCACCTCGTGCGACATGTCGATCTGGGCGGGCCAGCCGAAGACGTCGTCGTAGAACTTCTTCGAGCGGGCGATGTCGGTGACGGTGAGACGCACGTGGGCGTACCCGTTGCTGTTGATGGCGGCCATGGGCCCATGCCTACCCGGCTCTCCCGGGTGAGGGCTCACCCCACCCAGGGCCGGGGGCGTGCCCGGTGAGCGGACCGGGGAGGGCCGACCTGTGGTACCTTCCCGGGAAATTTTCTCGGGCTGGGAGGCCGCGACCGTGAGCAACCTCGACGGACCGCCCGAGGGCGGCGGCTTCACCCGGGTCCTCGGACGCTGGGACGTGTTCGCGGTCGCCTTCGGCGCCATGATCGGGTTCGGCTGGATCGTCCTGACCGGTGGGTTCCTCACCGACGCCGGCACCCTCGGCGCCGCCCTGGCCTTCGCCATCGGCGGCGTCATCATGGCGCTGGTCGGCCTCACCTACGCCGAGCTCGTCTCCGCGATGCCGAGTGCCGGCGGCGAGCACAACTACGTGCTGCGCGGGCTCGGTTCCCGCGCCGCGTTCGTCACGTCCTGGAGCCTGGTGCTCGGCTACGTGTCGGTCGTCGCCTTCGAGGCCGTCGCGCTTCCGCAGACCCTGCTCTACCTGGCCCCGGACATGCTGGTCGGCCGGCTGTGGAGCGTCGCGGGCTACGACGTGTACGCCTCCTGGGCCGCCGTGGGCATCGTCGGGGCCGTGGCGATCACCGCACTGAACTACGTCGGGGTACGCCCGGCGGCCGTGTTCCAGGGCGTGGCCGTGCTGTTCCTGCTGGCGGTGGGAGGGCTCCTGGCGGTCGGCTCGTTCGTCGGCGGCAGCAGCGACAACCTGCAACCCCTGTTCTCCGGCGGCGTCGGCGGGATCGTGGCGGTCCTCGTGGCGGTGCCGTTCCTGTTCGTAGGGTTCGACGTGATCCCTCAGTCCGCGGAGGAGATCGACCTGCCGTTCCGGCTGATCGGGAAGCTGGTCGTCGTCTCCGTCATCGCTGCGGCGGTCTTCTACATCGTGGTGATGGTGACCGTGGGATCGTCGCTGCCGAAGGAGGTGCTCGCCGCCTCCGAGCTCCCGGCGGCCGACGGCATGGCGGCCCTGTGGGGCAGCCAGGTCTTCGGCGACGTCCTCGTCCTCGGCGGCGTCGCGGGGATCCTCACCAGCTGGAACGGCTTCCTGCTCGGCGCGAGCCGCCTGCTCTACGCCATGGCGACCTCGGGGATGGTGCCGCGCTGGTTCGCCACGCTGCATCCGAGGTACCGCACCCCGGGCAACGCGATCCTGTTCATCGGCGCCCTGTCGATGCTGGCCCCGCTGTTCGGCCGTCAGATGCTGGTGTGGCTCGTGGACGCCGGTGGCGTCTCGATCGTGGTCGCCTTCTTCCTGGTCGCGGTGACCTTCCTGGTCCTGCGTCGTCGCGAGCCCGAGCTGGAGCGGCCGTTCCGGGTCTCGCAGGGCCCTCTCGTCGGCGCCCTGGCCGGCGTGTTCTCGCTCGGCCTGGCGATCCTCTACCTGCCGGGGATGCCTGCCGCGCTGATCTGGCCCTACGAGTGGGTCATCCTCGGCGCCTGGTGGCTCGTGGGCGTGGTGCTCGTCGCACGCCTGCCCAGGATCGGCCCGGGCCGCCACGCCGAGGAGGAGCTCGTCGCTGCCACGCAGGGCAGGGACGGCCGCTGACGACGCTCAGACGAACGCGCTCTCGCCGGTGATCGCGCGGCCCACGATGAGCGTGTTGATCTCGCGGGTGCCCTCGTAGGAGTAGATCGCCTCCGCGTCGGCCACGAAGCGGCCCACGTGGTGCTCGAGCAGGATCCCGTTGCCGCCGAGCACCTCTCGGGCCCAGCCGACCGTCTCACGCATCTTCGCCGTGGCCTGGGCCTTGCACAGGCTGGCGTGCTCGTCGCGCAGCAGACCGGCGTCCTGCAGCTGCGAGGCCCGGGTGTTCATCGCGGTGGCCGCGGTGACGTGGCCGAGCATCTTGACCAGGAGGTCCTGGACCAGCTGGAAGGACGCGATCGGGCGGCCGAACTGCTCGCGGGCCTTGGTGTAGCGCAGCGCGTGCTCGAAGGCGCCGCGCGCGCAGCCCGCGGCCTGCCAGGCCACGCCCATCCGCGTCACCCGGAGCACGTCGGCGGTGTTGCGGAAGCTCTCGGCCTTGGCCAGACGGTTCTCCTCCGGCACGCGGACGTCGTGCAGGTGGATCTCGGCGTTCTGGACCACGCGCAGGGCGATCTTGTCCTCCTGCTTGTCGAAGGTCATCCCCTCGGTGCCCTTCTCGACCACGAAGCCCTTGACCTGGCCGTCGTCGGTGTCGCGGGCCCAGATGACGACGAGGTCGGCGAAGGCGGCGTTGCCGATCCACTTCTTCTCACCGTTGAGGACCCAGCCGTCGCCGTCGCGGCGCGCCGAGGTGGCCAGGCCGGCAGAGATGGCGGAGCCGACGTCGGGCTCGGTCAGGCCGAAGGCGCCGATCAGCTCCATCCGCGCCATCGCCGGAAGCCAGCGCTCCCGCTGCTCCTCGGAGCCGCAGAGCTGGATCGAGCCCATCGCCAGGCCGCCGTGCACGCCCATGAAGGTGCCGATCGAGGGGTCGACGCGGGCCAGCTCCATGGCCACCATCCCGTCGACGAGGGCACCCCGGGCGGGGCAGCCGGGCCCGTCGAAGGCCAGGCCGGCGATCCCGAGGTCGGCGAGGCCGGGGACCAGCTCGTGCGGGAAGGCCGCCCGGGTCCAGTACTCGTTGATGATCGGCTCGACCTCGCGGTTCATGAACCCCCGGACCCGTCCGAGCAGCTCACGGTCCTCGTCTCCGAGGAGGAGCTCGAAGCCCAGGAAGTCCGAGAACGGCGAGTCGGTCAGCTGCAGGTCGGCGAGGTCGCGGGTGGTGCGAAGGTCAGTCATGGGTGTCCTTCTCGTCGAGGAAGGCGTCGATCACGGGGGCGAGCTGGTCGGCCTCGGTGATCAGGCCGAGGTGGCCGTCCCGGAAGATGTGCAGGCGCCCGCGCGGGATCAGGTGCGCCTGCATCCTCAGGTTGGCGACCGGGATGATCGGGTCGTCGTCACCGCCGAGGACCAATGTGGGCTGGCGCATCAGCGGCAGGAACGGCAGGCTGCTCCACCCGGTCATGGCGAGCAGCTGGTAGTAGTACCCACGCTTGGGCCCGGCCCGGGTGGCGGCGTGCAGCAGCGCGGAGCCGCGGACCGGGTCGGTGCGCATGGAGCCGCCGTAGATGGTGCCGGCGATCGCCGCTGCGTACACCGGGTCGCGGTGCCGGCGCGGGGTGGACATGATCCGCAGCACGTTCGGCTTGGCCGGCACCATCAGCATGCCGGTGCCGGTGGAGACCAGCACCACCCGGCGCACCTTGCGCGGCGACTGCAGGGCGAGCTGCTGCGCCAGCCCCCCGCCCCACGAGATGCCCAGGACGTCGAAGCGACGGTGACCGAGGCGGGCCATCAGCGCGGTGACCCAGGACGACAGCGTCGCGATCGTGTACGGCAGCGGAGGCAGCGCGGACCCGCCGACCCCCGGGACGTCGAACCGCACCACGCCCCGCTCGGGGTCGAGGTGGTCCACGAAGCGCTGGAGCGCCTCGAGGCTCAACCCGATGCCGTTGCACAGCAGCAGCGGCGGGGCGTTGGTGTAGCGGCCGACGCCTGGGCGCTCGGAGACCCGGAAGGTGATCCCCCGGACGGTCACGTTGTGGACCCGGTCGGAGGCGGCCTGCGGCCGGTCGTCGGTCATCGGCTCAGCGGTCATGCACGTAGGTCCCGGGCGCCTCGCAGAGGGGCTCGTGCTGGGCCGAACCCAGCCGGCGGGGCTTGCCCCGCTCCTCGCCGCTCCGCTCGGCCAGCCAGCCGGCGTAGTCGTCCCACCATGAGCCGGGCACCTGGTGGGCCCCGGCGAGCCAGTCCTGCGCGTCGGCCGGGTTCTTCTCGGCCGTGCGGAAGTTGGCCTTGGGGTTGCCCGGTGGGTTCACCATCGCCGCGATGTGCCCGCTGGTGGAGAGGATGAACCTGCTCGTGCCGCCCAGCAGCTGCGTCGTGGCGTAGCAGGACTCCCACTGGCAGATGTGGTCGGCGATGCCGGCCACGACGTAGTTGTCCGTGGTCACCGTGCCGAGGTCCACCGGCGTGCCGAGCATGGTCGAGGCCCGGGGCTTGACCAACGCGTTGCGCAGGGCGAGGTCCATGAAGTCGCGGTGCATGCCGGCGCTCATCCGCACCGGGTCGGCGTTCCAGAACAAGATGTCGAAGGCCTTGGGCGCGTGGCCCATCAGGTAGTTGTTGACCCAGTAGTTCCAGATCAGGTCGTTGGGCCGCAGCCAGGCGAAGACCTCGGCCAGCACCCGTCCGTCGAGGTAGCCCTTCTCGGCCGAGGCCCGCGTCGAGGCGGCGGCGGCCTTGTGGGAGAGCAGGGCGCTGGTGATCCCGGCCCGCTCCTGGTCCAGCACCGTGACCATCAGGCTGTACGCCGCGACCCGGTCGAGCCGCCCGGTGGCCGCGAGGTGGGCCATCAGCATGGAGGCGATCATCCCGCCCGAGCAGATCCCGAGCACCGCGGTCCTGTCCTGCCGGCTGATCTGCTCGACGGCGTCCAGGGCGTCGAGGATGGCCTGACCGTAGGTGTCGAGGTCCCAGGCGGCGTGCCGTACGTCGGGGTTGCGCCAGGAGATGCAGTAGACCTGCTGCCCGCTGCGGACGAGGTGCTCGACCATCGAGCGCTCCTGGGCCAGGTCGATCACGTAGTACTTGTTGATCGTGGGCGGGACGATCAGCAGCGGCACCTCGCGCACCTGGGGGGTCTGCGGGGTGTACTGGATGAGCTCGAAGACCTCGGTGCGCAGCACCACCGCGCCGGGCGTGACCGCGAGGTCCTCGCCCACCTCGAAGGCATCGGCCTCGACCATGGACGGGATCCGGGGGGCCGTGGCGAAGTCGCGCACGAAGCGCCTGCCGCCGTGGAGCAGGTTGCCCCCGCCGGTGTCGATGGTGCGCTTGAGGACCTTGGGGTTCAGCACGGGGTTGTTGGTCGGCGCGAGCGCCTCGACGAGGTTGTCGGCCAGGAAGCCGATGCGGTGCCCGTCGCCCCAGCCGAGCTCGGCGTCGTCGACCAGGCCGCGGACGGCCAGCCCCCACGCGAGGTAGCCCTGCAGGGTGCGCCTGAAGAGCGGGTTCTTGGCCCAGGCCTCGTCGGCCCAGCGCCGGTCCTTCTCCGGCGGGGCCAGCTCGGAACGGCCGAGACCGACCTTGGCCAGCTCGGTGGTCAGCCCGGCGGCCCGCCGGACCACGCGGTGCGGGCGACGGGCCAGGCCCGCGGCGAAGCGGACACCGGACATGCCGGGCAGGAAGCGCCGGATCGGGCTACGTCCTGCGTCGGCCAGCAGCAGGTCGAGCGGGGTGGAGAGCTCCTCGGCCAGGCTGCTGTCGTCGACGGCCGTGGCCGTCCCCTCGTCGGTGGTCGTCATGACTGCTCCTCGGGTGCGGTGACCTCGCGGCGGAGGATCTTGCCGGTGGGGCCCTTGGGCAGGTCGTCGACCAGCCACACCTTGCGAGGGTACTTGTAGGCGGCGAGGTTCTCCTTCGCGAAGGCCCGGAGCTCGTCCTCGGTCGCCTGCTGACCCTCCTTGAGCGCCACGGCGGCGCCGACCTCCTCGCCGAGCTCGTCGTGGGGCAGGCCGATCACGGCCACCTCGGCCACGGCGTCGTGGCCGTACAGGACCTCCTCGACCTCGCGGGGGTAGACGTTGTAGCCGCCCCGGATGATCAGGTCCTTCTTGCGGTCGACGATGGTGAAGTAGCCGTCCTCGTCGACGGTGGCCATGTCGCCGGACAGGAACCAGCCGTCCTGGACGGACTCCGCGGTGGCGTCCTCGCGGCCCCAGTAGCCCTTCATCACGTTCTCGCCCTTGATCGCGATCTCTCCGACCTCGCCCTGGGCGACCTCGTGGCGGTCGTCGTCGACGAGCTTCATCTCGACCCCGCGCACCGGGACGCCGATGGTGCCGGGCTTGCGCTCCCGGTCGGGGTGGTTGAAGGAGGCGACCGGCGAGGTCTCCGACAGCCCGTACCCCTCGAGCACGATGCAGTCGAACGTCTGCTCGAACCTCTTCATCACCTCGACCGGCATGGCCGACCCGCCGGAGATGCAGGTGCGCAGGCTGGAGACGTCGTACGACTCCGCGTCCGGCGCGTGGAGCATCCCGGCGTACATCGTGGGGACGCCCTCGAAGACCGTGACCTGGTCGCGGCCGATCACCTCGAGCGCCTTCGTCGCGTCGAAGCGCGGGACCAGGGTCAGGCACGAGCCGCTGTGCACGCTGGCGTTCAGCCCGCAGGTCAGCCCGAAGCAGTGGAAGAGCGGCAGGCAGCCCATCACGACGTCGTCGGGGCCGAGCTCGACGAGGGTCTCGGCGCTGGTGGTCGCGTTGGAGGTCATGTTGCCGTGGGTCAGCTCGGCGCCCTTGGGCTGACCGGTGGTGCCCGAGGTGTAGAGCAGCACCATGGTCTCGTCGTCGTCGCGCTCGACGACCTCGTCGTCGGGCTCGAAGCCGCCGAGCAGGCCGGTGAAGCCCTCGGGGTCGATGCTGACGCAGTCGATGCCGACCGCGGCCGCGGCCTTGGTGGCCTCCTCGGCCATCTGGTGCCACGAGAAGACGATCGAGGCGCCGGAGTCCTCCAGGTAGTACTGCACCTCGCGCGCCTTCAGCAGCGGGTTCATCGGCACGACCACGCAGCCCGCGGCGACGGCGCCGTAGAACAGCACCGGGAACGGCGGCACGTTGGGCAGCACGAGACCGACCCGGTCGCCGGGGCCGATCCCGCGGGCCTTCAGCATCGCGGTCACCCGGCGGGCGCCGTCCAGCAACGTGTCGTAGTCGATCACGAGGTCGTCGAGCTTCACCGCCGGCCGGCTTCCGTGCTCGGCGGCGGTGTCGGTCAGGGCCTGGGCCAGGTTGGTCACAAGAGACCTCTCGGAGCGTCGGGGACGGCGTACGGTCCAGATTAGGGCCCTCTGTGACACCGACCACAAGGGGTGCCAGGGGTGATCTGTGCCGCTGGGTAGCCTCCGACACGTGGTGGGCGGGTGGACCGGGGTCGCGCAGGCCTACGCCGGGACCTTCGCCGGGCTCTGCGCGGGTGCCCACGAGCCGCTGCTCGACGCCGCCCTGGTCGGCCCGGGCACCCGGGTGCTCGACGTCGGGGCGGGCACGGGCGCCCTCGCCGCGGCCGCGGCGGCCCGGGGTGCCGCGGTGACGGCGGTGGACCCGGAGCCGGACATGGCGGCGCTGACGCGTGCCGCCGCGCCGACGGCGGCCGTGGTGGAGGGCGGGCTGCCCGACCTGCCGCTGGACCGGATGCCGCACCGGGCGTACGACGCGGTCCTGGCCGCCTTCGTGGTCAACCACCTCGCGGACCCGCGCCGAGGGGTGGCGGCGCTGACCGGGGTGACGACGCCGGGCGGGCGGGTCGCCGTCACCGTCTGGCCGTCCGGCGCCACGCCGCAGTCGCGGCTGTGGGAGCGGGTCGTGGCCGACGCCGGCGCGGTGGCCCCCGCGGGGGTGCGGCTGCCGCCGGGCAGGGACTTCCCGCGCACGGTCGACGGGCTGGCCGACGTCGCGGCCGGTGCGGGCCTCACCGTCCTCGACGCCCGGCTGCTGGCCTGGACCCACGTCTGCGACCCGGGGATCCTCTGGCAGGGGGCGGTCGCCGGGATCGGCGGCCAGGGCGTCACCCTGCTCGCGCAGCCGCCGCAGGTGCGCCGCCGGATGCGGGAGGCCTACGACCGCCACGTCGCGGACCTCGTCGTCGACGGGCGCCTCCACCTCGACACCACCGCGGTCCTCGTCACCGCCGAGGTGCCGCTCCCGGGCAGCCGAGATGCCGCTCGCGGACACCCGAGGTGACGATTGCGGGCACCGCGATGAGCGATCCATGCCCCCCACGCCCTCCGGCCGGCCCGACCTCGCCGGGGCCGGCGGCGCGACGCGGAGGGCTGTCGTGAGGGCTTTCCCGACGTCGGCCGCCCGCGGAGGAACCCGGTCTTTCGCCGGCCGGGGAGCGGGTGCCCGATGATCGGGTTGCGCGCCAGTCGACACCGACAGCGCGAGGAGCGGCTGCGTGCGGCCGACCTGCGGCAGGACCCCGGGCACCGTCGCCCCAACGTTTTCCCAAGGGCCCCCGTGGATGATCGTCGGTTCACGGCTCGCTCTGTGGGCCGGTCCACGGCACGTGGCGGTAGTGGCGATGGCCCCAGGCGGGGAGGTCCGATGACCACCGACGACGAAGCGAAGGGGCCGGCGCGCGCTGGGGAATCCACCGAGGTCGGGCTACCCCGGCGTCGGTTCCTGACGTGGGGAGCCGTAGGGGGTCTCGGGGTCGGGGTCGCGGCCGCCCAGGGGCTGGGTGCGCCGTACCTGGCCACGCGGGGACTGCTCTCCGCCGACGGCGCGTTCGGCGCTACATCGACAGCACTGGGAGACGTGCTGTTCTACGTGGAGAAGTTTCCGACCAGCCCTCTGATCCTGTTCCCGTTCGTTGACGAGCTGCCCATCCCGAAGGCGCTCGCCCCGGTGCAGGACTCGGCGTACCGGGACTGGGCCAAGCCGCCCGGCCCCGGAGACGGCCAACAGAGCTCCCTGGGGAACGAGCGCCACCAGCTGTGGCGCCCGCCCGGGGTGGCGGACTCCCCGGACCCGATCGTCTACAAGATCGACCTGCTGGTCCGCGGACACGCGTTCACCACGTCCAAGGTGCTGCCGATCGACAAGGCCGGTCAGCCCACGGTCTCCTTCGACGCGACGGGGCGCGAGTACCCGGCAGGCACGCAGCGGTCGCTGCCCCTGAGCACGATCTACGGCTTCAACGGGACCTTCCCGGGACCGATGATCAATGCGGAGTACGGCAGGCCGGTGCTGGTGCGCTTCGAGAACCACCTCGACGAGAACCCGCTCGGCCTCGACCGTCAGGACTTCGGCTCCCCGGACCGGTCCGCCCTCATCCACCTGCACAACGGTCATACGGCGCCGGAGAGCGACGGCAACCCGCACTACTCGATGCGATACGGGCCGCGCAGCCCGGGCTACCTGCCGACGATGTTCGTCGACAACCTCTACCTGAACTGGCCCGCCGGAGGGGACGACCGGGAGAAGCAGAGCTTCTTCTGGTTCCACGACCACACCATGGACCACACCGGTTCGAACGTGTACAAGGGCCTGGTCGGCCTGTACCCCATCTACGATCCCAAGAACGGCTTGGATGCGGGAGACGAGCGGCGGGGATACCGACTGCCCGGTATCCGCACGGACCGCTCGGACGGGGCTTTCGACGTCGAGTACGACGTGCCGCTGGCCTTCTACGACTGCCGCCTGGACGACGGAGTGACGACCCACCAGGACATCCACGACCTGCAGGGTGAGTTCCCGGCAGCGGCTAACCCGGCCAAGCATCCCGAGTGGTGGGGAAAGACCTTCTTCAAGCACTTCCCGAACCACGGCTTCGTCGGTGACATCTTCACGGTCAACGGCACCGCCAACCCGGTGATGGAGGTGAAGCGGCGCAAGTACCGTTTCCGGTTCCTCGACGCCTCGGTCGCGAGGATCTACGAGTTCAAGCTGATGAGCTCCACCCAGGGCCCGAAGTCGTCGGCGTCGCTGAGGTACGAGGACGAGGATCTCCAGGGCCAGTACCGCATCCCCGACGGCCAGCAGTGCATGCGGTTCACCCAGATCGCCTCCGACGGCGGGCTACTGCCGTTCCCGATCACCCGCGACTCGTTCGAGCTGTGGCCGGCCAAGCGGCGCGAGGTCATCGTCGACTTCACGAAGTACCAGGACGGAACGCCGACCAGCAAGGGCGACGTCGTCTACCTCACGAACGTGATGAAGATGCCCGACGGGCGGATGTGGGAGAGCTCCTCGCGGTCCTTCCCCGACCCGAACTACAAGGTGCCGGTGCTCAAGTTCGTGATCGGGGACCGCGTCCCGGACGACAGCCAGGTCCCGACGGCGATGCGGCCGCTGCCGCCGCTGCCGAGCAACTGGAGGTCCCTGATGGACAACCGGATGATCTTCGAGGTGAAACGCGGCAGCATCGGTGGCGAGGTGGAGTGGCTCATCAACGGCAAACCCTTCGACCCGGCCCAGGTGGCGACCAGCCTGAAGAACAGGGCCGGCAGGAGCCCGTTGGCCCAGCAGCGGAAGAACAGCTTCAACCTGTGGGAGATCCGCAACGGCGGCGGGGGCTGGGTGCACCCGTTCCACCTGCACATGGAGGAGCACCGCACCGTGATGCGCAACGGCAACGACGTGACGGCCACTCCCGAGCGCGCGCACCCGGACGACGCCTCCCGCGAGGATCTCGTGGCCCTCGACCCGAACGAGTCGGTGATCGTCTATCGAGGCTTCCGCGACTTCGTCGGACCGTACGTCGGGCACTGTCACAACCTGGCGCACGAGGACCACGCGATGATGTTCGGGTGGGAGATCACCCCGTGACGGGGGGCTCCGTGCCGGTGCCCAGGACCCGTGGGGGGGTGCCCTGGTTCACGGTGCTCCTGCTGGCCGCGCCACTGGCGTACGCCGACGGGTTCTGGGTGATCTCGTTGCGGGGCGCTGTGGGTGCCATCGAGCGCGCCCAGGAGCCGTTCGCCACGTGGTTGCGCGAATCGACCCTGCTGCTGCCGGTGTTCGTCCTCGCCGTGCTCGGAGCGCTGACCCTGGCGCGACGGTGGTTCGGTCCCGTGCTTCGACGAGACCGGGCGGTCGTGGCGACAGCGTTGCTGATCGTGGTGGCCGGGACGCTGACCGGTATCTCCGAGCTGGCGGCGAGCTCGGCGTACGACTACTGGTTGCAGTCACGACAGCTGCAGTCGACGGGCGGGATGGCCGCGATGACCTGCACCGCAGGCTGCCTGACCGCACAGCAGCACGCGACACAGCTGCTGCAGGTGCGTGCGGTGGCCTACGGCAGCGGGATCCTCCTGGTCACCAACCTCCTGCTCGTCGGCTGGGCGGTCGCGCTGCTGGGTGGGCGGTTGGACGTCAGCGGAACCCGGCGCCGCCTGGGACGCGTCGTGCGGTCCGCCCAGAACGCGCCGAAGGGCTCGGTCGCGCACCCTCGGACTGCCGTACGGGCCCGTAGCGGGCGTCCCCGGGCGTCGAGGCACATCCGCCCCTCGCCGCCCGGCTCACCGAGCAGCGGCACCAGGCAACGACGGAGGGCTCCGACCACGTCAGGTGGTCGGAGCCCTCCGTCGCGTCCCACGTCTTGCGCGCCACAGGACCTCGGGCAGCTCCCCGATGCGGGAACTGTCCGGGCCCATGTCGGTCAAGCCGTCGTCGTGGAGCTGGCGGGAATCGAACCCGCGTCCTCGAGCGTCGAACCAGGTCTTCTCCGGGTGCAGTCCGTGCTGTCGTTTTCTCGGCCCCGACGCTCGCACGAACACGTCGCCGACAGGCCCAGTCAGGTGTGAGTCCCGATCACCCGCCCTGACAGCAGATGATCAGCAAGTCTCCTAGATGACGCCAGGATCCGGGACGGAGACGGATGCCCGGTCTGACGCTTCGATCACTGCTCAGGCAGCGAGAGCGAAGGAACTGCGCTTAGAGTCGGCAGTTATTGGTTCCCAACGATCGTTTACGAGATGACGTTGGCTCCTCGACCCGCTTCCCCTGGGACGTACGTCCCAAGTCGAAACCGATCAGCCCCTCTTGAGTTGTGTCTCCACCCTACCCGCCCCGCCCCCGGGCCGCACCCGACCCTCAACCCGGGACCCCGAAGAGCTCCGCCCCGTTCTGCCAGCACACACCACGCAGCCAGTCGTCCCCCAGGTCGAGCCGCTCCAGGCTCTCCAGCTGGTGGGCGTAGGGGTACGGGATCGTCGGGAAGTCCGTGCCGAGCAGGATCCTGCCGCTGAGCTCGCGCAACCGGGGACGGAGGTGGTCGGGGAAGGGGCCCGCGGCCTCGTCGAAGAAGTCGGTGAAGACCATCGTGGTGTCCAGCCGCACCCGCTCGAAGCGCTCGGCGAGGGCGAAGAACCCGTCGTACTCCGGCGCCCCCATGTGCGCGACGACCACGGCCAGGCGCGGGAACCGCTCCAGCACCGCCCGCATCGGCTCGGGACCGGTGAAGGCGTTGGCGACGGGCCCGGACCCGGCGTGGACGACCACCGGCGTACCGGCGTCCTCGAGCAGGCCCCAGACCGGGTCGAGGAGGGGGTCGTCGAGGTGGAACTCGCCCACCTGCACGTGCACCTTGAACACCGCGATCCCCGCGCCCACCAGCTCGGCGACGTAGGCCGGGGCCTCGGGCTCGGGGTAGAACGTGCCGGACCACAGGCTCTCGGGCACGTCGGCGGCGAAGTCGCGCGCCCAGTCGTTGAGGAATCCCGCCACCCCGGGCTTGTGGGCGTAGGGCAGCGTCGGGAACGCGCGCACACCCATCGCCCGCAGCAGCGCCACCCGCTCCACGACGGGCGCCCGGTAGCGGATCGGCCACGGCCGACCGATCTTGGGACCGGCCGCGTCGAAGACGGCGTACACCGCCCGCTCGATACGGGGCGGCAGGAAGTGGGCGTGCACGTCGACGAGGCCCGGCAGCCCGAGCCGCTCCCAGAACGCGCGGACGGGGGCGACGTCCGGGTCCCGAGCCCGTCGAGATGCCTCGTCCCTCGGCTCCCCGGGCACCGTGGCTGGCTCCTCGACCACCGGGATCAGTCGTCCATGCCCTTGAGGCGACGCCCCAGGGCCTGGTCCTTCTCCCGCACCGCCTGCCGCTCGGCGAGGGCGTGCCGCTTGTCCCACGTCTTCTTGCCCTTGCCCAGGGCGATCTCGACCTTGGCGCGCCCGTTGAGGAAGTACAGGGCCAGCGGGATGACGGTCAGGCCCTTCTCGCTCGCGCGCCGCTCGATCTTCTCGATCTCGCTGCGGTGCAGCAGCAGCTTGCGCTTGCGACGGGCGGCGTGGTTGGTCCACGTGCCCTGGGTGTACTCGGGGATGTGGACCCCGTGCAGCCACGCCTCGTCCCGCTCGATGTCGACGAAGCCGTCGACCAGCGAGGCTCGGCCCATCCGCAGCGACTTGACCTCGGTGCCCTGCAGCACCAGGCCGGCCTCGAAGGTGTCCTCGATGAGGTAGTCGTGGCGCGCCTTCTTGTTCTGCGCGACCATCTGCCGCCCCTGCTCCTTGGCCATGGCCCCATCCTCCCAGGCACGGTCAATCGCGTTCCGGGCGGTGCTGGTGGCGGCGGGTCAGAGGTAGCTCATCGGGTCGACGGCGGCGCCGTTCTGCAGCAGCGTGAAGTGCAGGTGGCAGCCGGTGGACCAGCCCGTGTCGCCGACGTACCCCAGGGTCTGGCCCTGGGAGACCTGCTGACCCACCCCGACCGAGTAGCCGGAGGCGTGGTTGTAGACCGCGGTGAGGTTGACGCCGTTGACGTTGCCCAGCGACACGAAGAGCCGGTTGCCGTAGACGTCGGAGTAGCTGCGGGAGATCACGGTGCCGTCACCCATCGCGACCAGCGGGGCGCCGCAGCCGGGGGCGAAGTCGGTGCCGTCGTGCAGGCCGTAGTAGCCGTAGATGGGGTGGGTGCGATAGCCGTACGGCGAGGTGACCGCCCCGCCCGACGGCATCGTGAAGAGGCCGGTCGTCTCCCCGGTGTACCCGGTACCGGCCTTCTCGGCCGCCCGCTGCGCGGCCAGGATCTTCCGACGGACCGCGGCCTCCTGGCGCTCCAGCGCGACCAGCGCCTGCTGGTCGCGCGCCCGGGCGGCCAGCGCCTCCTGCCGGGCGGACCGGTCGGTCAGCACCATCTCCAGCACCCGGTCGCGGGCGGTGACAGCACGGTCACGGAGCACCCGCATCCGCTCGACGGTGCGTGCAGCCTCGGCCTGCTGCGCGGCCACGAGGTCGGTGGCCTCGGAGACCTCGGCCTCGCTGGCCTCGAGCCGGTCCTCGGCGGCCTGGACGTCGTCGTACGCCGTGGTCTGGCGCCCCACGATGAGCTGCTCGGCCTGCTGCTCGGCCTCGATGTCCTCCAGCGAGCCGGCCGACAGGAAGGACGACAGGGTCCGCAGGCCGGGGTCGCCCGCGCCCTGGTAGATCGAGGTGATCGTCTCGGTGGCCTCGTTGCGGGTCTCGACCACCTCGATGCGGCCGACCACGAGGGCGGCCTCGGCGGCGACCAGACGCTCCTCGGAGGCGGCCAGCTCGACGCGGAGCTCGGCGTTGCGGTCCCCGGCCTCGTCGAGCTCGCCCGCGAGGCGGGTCAGCCGCTCCCGGGCGTCGGCGAGGCGGGCGGTGGTGGCGGCCAGCGCCGCATCGGCGTCGCGGGCCCGGTCGCTGGCCTCGTCGATGCCGTTCTGCCTGGCCTCGATCCGCGCCTGAAGGTCCTGCTGCCGGTCGCGCAGGTCCGAGGCGGAGGCCGGGGACGTCAGCGGCAGGGTGGTGCCCAGGCCGCACGTGAGGGCGACGGCCAGGGTGGCTGCAGCGGCACGGCGACGAGGAGCGCTGGGGAAGGAGCGCACGTGTTCCGCCTTCGGCGTTCGAGGATTGAGGCAACCCGAACCTAGAGCCTGAGGGTCAGACTTTGACGAATTTGCGGGTCAGCAGGAGTGTCGGCACCAGCGTCAGCGCCGGCCCCAGGACGGCGACCACCACCACGGCGAAGACCCATTCCCCCCACCCCACCCACGGGATGAAGGTCAGGCCCTCGGCGGCCCGGTCGATGATGCCGAACTTCATGAAGCCGGCCAGGGCTCCCGCGGCGAGCCCGACGCCGATCGCCGCGGTCACCACGGCCTCCATCAGGAAGGGCAGGGCGATGTAGAGGGTCGAGGCGCCGACCAGGCGCATGATGCCGATCTCCTTGCGCCGGGCGAAGGCCGCGAGCCGGATCGTGTTGGCCACCAGCAGCAGCGCCGCGATCACCAGGAAGGCGGCCGTGCCCCAGGCCGCGATCGTCAGGGCGTCGATCGAGTCGAGGATGGGGCCGACGGAGTCGCGCAGGTCCTGGACCTGCGAGACGCCGTCGAGGCCCGCGACGGCGCTGGTCACGCCGGCGAACTCGTTGGGGTCCTGGAGCGTGATCCGGACCGACTGGGCCATGTCGGCCTCGGTCAGCAGCGGGTTGGGCCCCTCGAAGGTCTCCTCACCGTAGAGCTCCTTGACCTTCTCGAACGCCTCCGCCTTGCTCTCGAGCTGGTAGCCGGAGACCTCCGGGTTGTCGGAGACCGTGGTCACGACCTGGTCCAGCTGGGGGTCGGTCACCTCCGACTGGCAGGCCGGGTTCTCGTCCCCGTCGCGGCACAGGTAGACCGTGATCTGCAGCTGGTTGCCCCACTGCTCGGTCGCCCGGTCGGCCTGCTGGGCCAGCAGCGTCCCGAGCCCGACGAGGGTCAGGGAGACGAAGAGGGTCAGCACGACGGCGATGTGCATCGAGACGTTGCGTCGCAGCCCCTGACGGAGCTCGGTGAAGATGTAGCGCAGCTGCATGGGGGTGGCTCCTGGGTCTGGCGGTGTCCGCCGGAGTACGGCCGGATCGGTCCGGGGCGCGGTCAGCCCGCGGCGCCGTACCCGCCCTGGACCTGGTCGCGCACGAGCCTGCCGCCGCCGAGCTCGACGACGCGCTTGCGCATCTGGTCGACGACGCCGGAGTCGTGGGTCGCCATGACGACGGTGGTCCCGGTCTGGTTGATCCGCTCCAGCAGCTTCATGATCCCCACCGAGCTGGCGGGGTCCAGGTTGCCGGTCGGCTCGTCGGCGATCAGGATCATCGGGCGGTTGACGAAGGCGCGGGCGATGGCCACGCGCTGCTGCTCACCGCCGGAGAGCTCGTCGGGCAGCCGGTCGCCCTTGTCGGTGAGCCCGACCAGCTCCAGGGTCTCGGGGACCACGCGGCGGATCTCGCTGCGCGACTTGCCGATGACCTGCAGGGCGAAGGCGACGTTCTCCGAGACGTTCTTGTTCTGCAGGAGCCGGAAGTCCTGGAAGACGGTCCCGATCTGGCGGCGCAGCCGTGGGACCTTCCAGCCGGCGAGGCGGTTGATCTCCTTGCCCGCGACGTAGACGCGCCCCGAGGTCGGCCGCGTCTCGCGCAGCACGAGCCGGAGCGCAGTGGACTTGCCGGAGCCGGAGGCGCCGACGAGGAAGACGAACTCGCCCTTCTCGATGTCGACGGTGACCCCGTCGAGGGCGGGAGCGCCCGGGCCGGGGTAGGTCTTGCTGACCTTCTCGAAACGAATCACGTCGGACGAGCATAGGTGCTGGGTCCAGGCTCGCGGGGACCCCGCGCGCGCGGTGCGGCCCCGGGGCGGTCCGTAGGGTGTCGGCCGTGCCCGCCGACCCCGTACGCCGCCGCCGTGCCATGTCGGCGCTGACCGGGGTGCTCGGCCTGGTGGTCGTGGTGGCCCTGGTGGGGGTCACCCTGGGCGGGCGTGGGGACGACGGCGCGCAGGACGGGTCCCCCGCACGCTCCCCCACGGACACCGGCACGCCGCTGGAGGAGGTCGACACCACCGTCCTGGCCGTCGCCCGCGAACCGTTCTGCGGGGCCGTGGAGCCTGCGTCGGTGCTGCGGGCGCTGGCGTTGACGGCCGAGGACGCCGACCGGGTCGGGGCCCGCACCTGGGCCGACGGTCAGGTGACCGCGCTCGAGCCCGGCCTGCGCGACGTCGCCCACGAGCACGGCTGCTCGTGGCATGGCCCCGGTGGGATCCGGGCGCGGGCGTGGGTGTTCGCCCCGCCGACCACCGCCGACGAGGCCCGCACCCTGCGTGGTGCGACCACCGGCGCCGAGGGCTGCGCACCGGCCGCGGGCGCTCCGGTGTACGGGAACCCCTCGGTGGCCGCCGGGTGCGAGGACGGCCCCCGCCGCGAACGCGTCCTCGCCGGCCTGTTCGGCGACGCCTGGCTGACCTGCACGCTGGCGGCACCGCGCGCCGGGCAGGACGCCCCCACCCGTGACGAGCTCGCGGAACGGGCCTCGACGTGGTGCGCGGCCGTGGTCGCGGCGGCCTCGCGGTCGGCGGTCGGCTAGCGCTCAGGCGTCGGCGACGACCGCGCCGCGACGCCAGCGGATGCCGGCCTCGAGGAACCCGTCGAGGTCGCCGTCGAGGACCTGGCTGGGGTTGCCGGCCTCGAAGCCGGTGCGCAGGTCCTTGACGACCTGGTACGGGTTCAGCACGTAGTTGCGCATCTGGTCGCCCCAGCTGGCCTGGGCGTCACCCCGCATGCCGTCGAGGTGTGCCTTCTCCTCGGCCTTCTTGCGGGCCAGCAGCTTGGCCTTCAGCACGACCATGGCGCTGGCCTTGTTCTGCAGCTGGCTCTTCTCGTTCTGGCAGGACACCACCGTGCCGGTGGGCAGGTGGGTCAGGCGCACCGCGGAGTCGGTCGTGTTGACCGACTGGCCCCCGGGCCCGCCGGAGCGGTAGACGTCGATGCGGATCTCCTCGTCGGGCACGTCGATCTCGTCGGTCTGCTCCAGCACCGGCACGACCTCGACCGCGGCGAAGGAGGTCTGACGCCGGCCCTGGTTGTCGAAGGGACTGATCCGCACCAGTCGGTGGGTGCCGGCCTCGACCGACAGCGTGCCGTAGGTGTAGGGGGCGTGCACGGCGAAGGTGGCCGACTTCAGCCCGGCCTCCTCGGCGTAGGAGGTCTCGAAGACCTCCACGGGGTACTTGTGCTGCTCGGCCCAGCGCGTGTACATCCGCATCAGCATCTCGGCGAAGTCGGCGGCGTCGACGCCGCCCGCGCCGGAGCGGATCGTGACCAGGGCCTCGCGGACGTCGTACTCGCCGGAGAGCAGGGTGCGGACCTCGAGGGACTCGACGGCGTCGCGGACCTTGCCGAGCTCGCGCTCGGCCTCGACCATCGAGTCGGCGTCGGCCTCCTCCTGGCCGAGCTCGACCAGCGCGCCGAGGTCCTCGATGCGGGCGCCGAGCTCGTCGAAGCGGTCGACCTGGCCCTGCAGGTGCGACAGCCGGCCGGTGACGCGGGTGGCGTTGGCCTGGTCGTCCCAGAGGTCGGGCGCGGCGACCTGCTCACCGAGGTCGACGATCTCGCGGCGCATGTCGTCGATGTCGAGCGCCTGCTCGATGGTCCGCATCGTTGCGGTGAGGTTCTTGATCGCGGTGTCGAAGTCGGGGCCAGCCACGTCAGGTGACTCTACCCGCGCCACGACGGGCCGCTGCCGGCTCGGAGGCCGGGAGTCAGCCGAGCAGGCGGGCCAGGCGGCGGGCGGGATTGAGACCGGTGGCCGCACCCGCGCGGACCACGGCGGGCACCGGCAGGGTCACCCCGGTGATCTTCTCGAGCAGCAGCCGGCGGTCGGTCCAGGCGGCGTCGCCGTCGCGCAGCGCCTCGGCCGGGCGGCCCGCGCCGCCGGGACGGTCCGGGTGCAGCGACTGCTCGACCGCCACGGCCAGCGGGGTCTGGGCGGTGGGCAGGACCCAGTGCCGGTGGGGGGCGCACACCATGTCGTGGCGCAGGCTCTCGACCAGCGAGGCGACGGTCGAGGGGGGTGCGGTCAGCAGCAGCGGGGCGGCCCGGGCGACCAGCGCGGTGGGGACCAGGGGGATCCGGACCCGGACGCGGAAGAGCCGGGCGGCCGCGCAGAACGCGGCCAGGAAGTCGGTGTAGCGCAGGATGTCGGGTCCGCCCACGTCGACCGACCCCTCGGGGTCGTCGTTCTCCAGGGCGTGGACCAGCATCGTGATCGTGTCGCTGACCGCGATCGGCTGGACCTGGTGGTCGAGCCAGGTCGGGACGGGCTGGAGCAGCAGCAGCGAGGAGACCTGGCGGATGATCTCGAAGGACGTCGACCCCGCCCCGACCACGACGCCGGCGCGCATGGACAGCGTCGAGCAGGACGCCTGGTCGAGGATCTCCTCGACCTCCAGCCGCGACGCGAGGTGCGCGGAGAGGTGGTCGCGGGCGACGTCGGGCACCAGCCCGGAGAGGTAGACCACCCGCTCCACCCCGGCCTCGTCGACGGCCGCGCGCATGGCGTGCGCCGCGGCGCGGTCGCGGTGGGTGAAGTCGGAGCGGTCCAGCCCGTGCACGAGGTAGCAGACGGCGTCGACGCCCTCGACGGCCGCGCGCACGTCGGCCGGCTCGGTGGCCTGCATGACCCGCCACTCGACCCGGTCGTCCCACGGGAACGCACCGGGCCTCGGCGGCGACGACGCGGTCGCGACCACGGTGTGGCCACGGTCGAGCAGGGCCGGGACGAGGCGGGAGCCGACGTACCCCCGCGCACCCGTGACCAGGATCGTGCGCGGCGTCTCGGGCAGCAGGCTGGGGGTCTGGCTCACCTTCGCGACGGTAGCGGTGCCGGCGGGCCCGGGCGGGTGGTCGGCCTCCCCGGGGGATCACTCCTGCGGGTCGACCACCGCGGACCCCGTGGACCCGACCGTCGCCCCGGCGGGCGCACCCGGGAAGTCCAGCGGGAGCTCGAGCGGGGCGCTGAGCCGGACGGTGACGGTGGTGGCATCGACGGAGACGTCGTAGACGAGTCCCGGGTAGCGGCCGCGGGCTCCCACCTGGTCCAGGTAGGCGCCGACGGCCTGCCGGGCCTTCTCGGGCGTGACCTCCAGGCTGCCCTCGACCGGGACGCCCTCGGTGTAGACCTCCTCACCCTCCGCGGCGAGGTCCGCGCCCTGCAGCGCGGCCCCGTCGGCGAGCGTGTCGAGACCCTGCCGCTGGACGTAGGCGGCGGTGGAGTCGACGGCGACCGCGATCACCATCAGCAGGATCGCGGCGAAGCCGATCACCATCACCGTGGTCGCGCCCCGTTCGTCCCGGGCCCGGGAGGCGGAGCACCCAGAACTCACCCGACCTCCTGGAACTGCCCGACCGGGACGGTGTGGGTGGCGTCGAGGCCGAAGGCGGGCCGGCCCGAGCCGAGCACGTCGGGCAGCAGCGGCAGCGCCACCTCGCTGGCGACCCGCACCGTGATCACCGACGTGCCCGCGTGGCAGTCGTCGGGGTACGGCTCGCACGTCACCGTCACCTCCATCGGGGCAGCCGCCAGGCCCTGGTCGGCCAGTGCCTGCCGTGCTGCGACCCGGGCCCGCTCGGCGCCGGTCGCGTCGTCGGGGGCCAGGGCGTACGCCCGCCCGGCCGCCCGGGCGGCGGCCGACGTCCCGAAGGCGCCGGCCTGGACCTCACCGACCGAGACCACCACCCACACCAGCGGCAGGAGCAGGAGGGTGCCCAGCCAGACCAGCTCCACGACCGCGCTCCCCCGCTCGTCCCCCGGCCGTGTCACGGCAGCTCCTCGACGGCCCGGCCGCTGACGGTCAGGTCGACGGCCGGCCCGAGCAGGCCGAGCGCCGGCACCTCGGCACTGACGACCACCTCGACGCCCGGGGCGCCGCCGACGCTCACCGGGCGGGCGCGGACGTCGCGGGCGTACCGCGCCGCGATCGCGCCGTCGATCTGCCGCCGGGTCAGCGCCACGCCGTCCTCGGGGCCGCGGTCGACGGTGGCGGCGTAGCGGGCGCCCTCCGAGGCCGCGGCCGCCAGCGTGTTGCGCACCAGCATCACCAGCGCCACCTGGACGACGCCGAGGACCATCGGCACGAGCACGACCAGCACCAGGACGGCGTCGACGACCGCCGAGCCGCGCTCGCCCCGACCGCGCGGGCGGCAGCCACCCGGGCGGGGCACTACCGCACCGAGTTGAGGGCGTTGCGCAGCATCTCCGACAGCTCGGTGCGCAGCAGCGGCGTCAGCACGGCGACGACACCGGCCGACATCACCGTCACCATGACCCAGCCGGGCACGTCGCCACGCTCGTCCCGCCGTCGGGCGGTCCTTGCGGGCGCGACCAGCGCGAGGTGCAGCCGGACCAGCAGCAGCAGGGTGGGTGTCGTCATGGGGGTGTCCTCTCAGGTGGTGGTGCGGCGTCGTCAGGTGGTCATGGACAGGCCCACGAAACCGGGCCAGAAGGCGAAGAGGATGGTCACGGGCAGGACCAGGAAGACGACGGGCGCCATCATCAGGACCTCGCGCCGCGAGGCCGCCTCGATCAGCTCGCGGCGGCCGGCCTCCCGGACGTCGGCGGCCTGGGCGTGCAGCACGTCGGCCAGCGGGGTGCCGCGCTCGACCGCGACGGCGACCCCCTGGGCGAAGCGGGCCACCAGCGGCAGACCGCTGCAGGCGGCCATGCCGTCGAAGGCGACACCCACCGGCTCCCCGGTGCGGACCGAGGACAGCACGCGGGCGAGGTCGGCCGACAGCTCGCCGCCGCTGCGGCGCACCACCCGGTCGAGCGCGGCGACCGGCCCCTCGCCCGCGGCGACGGCCAGGGCGAGCAGCTCCGCGACGGTGGGGAACTCAGCGAGGATGCGGCGCTCACGGGTCGCGACCTGCGCGCTCAGACGGCGGTCGCGCAGCACGACCCCGCCGACGAAGGCGGCGACGCAGAGCGTGACGAGCACCAACGGGTCACCCCGCCCGCTGATGCTGACCAGCACGCCGTACGCCGCCGCGAGCGCGAACCCGGTCAGCCCCCACAGGACCTGCTCGACCCGGAAGTCGTGGACGTCCCGCTCGAGCCCGCAGCGCCGCAGCCGCCACTGCACCGAGGACGAGCCGCCGAGGACCCGGTCGACGCTCCGGGCGGCACGTCCGACCAGGGGACCGAGCACGCCGCCGACCACCGACGTCGGCCCGGTCGCGGCTCCGACCGTGAGACCGGCGGCCCGGCCGGCCCGGGGGAGGTCCCGGACGTACGGCAGGACCCGGACGGCGACCTGCGTGCGGCGCACGACGACGGCCCGGGAGACCGCCAGGACCACGCCGAGCCCCACCCCCAGCCCGCAGACCGCCCCCCACGCCGCCGGGGTCATGCGAGGATCCGCCGTTCGACCGGGAGCCGGCCGATGCGCATCATCACGCGGTAGGCCAGGACGCAGACGGCGGCGCCCCCGACCAGGATCACCACGCCCGCTGGCGAGGAGAACCGCTGGATGACCTCGGGTCGACCACTCATCAAGATCAGCACCGCCCACGGCGCGCCGACGGCGAGGCGGGCGCCGTTGACGGCCCAGGACTGCCGCGACTCGAGCTCGGAGCGGGTGCGCAGGTCGTCGCGGAGGTAGCCGGACAGGTTGCGCAGGAGGCGGCCGAGCTCGCCCCCACCGACCTCGCGCGCGACGCGGCAGTCCTGGGCCGTCAACGGCGCCCGCCTCGCCGTCGGCGCGCCGTGGGCGGTGCTGATCTTGATGAGTGGTCGACCCG
>JBKJPE010000075.1:0-8929 GCA_046595185.1 Nocardioides sp. | reverse complement strand
GACGACGGGGTGCACCGCACCCGCACCACCTGCCGCCGGCTCCGGGCCGTGCTGGGGACGTACCGGCCCCTGGTCGAGCGGGAGCAGGTCGAACCGGTGCGCGAGGAGCTGCGCTGGCTCGCTCGTGCCCTCGGGGGGCGCCGTGACGTCGAGGTCGCCGGCGAGCGACTGGCCGGCCTGCTCGACGAGGAGGAGCCGCGTCTGCGGCGAGGTCCCGTACGCCGGCGGCTGGCGACCCACCAGCGCAGCGCCCGACGTGTCGAGGACCGGGCCGAGGACGTGCTCCGCTCCGCACGGTGCGCCCAGCTGCTGGAGGACGTCCGGATCCTGGCCGGGTCGCCGCCGTGGACCGCACGCGCAGAGGAGGCGGCATCGAGCGTCGTGACCAAGCGGCTGCGGCGTGAGCTGCACCGGGTGGCGGTCCGGCTGGCCGCGGTGCCCGAGGCGGCGCCGGGCGCGCGGGATCAGCGCCCGCGCAACGACGCCGTGCACGACCTGAGGAAGGCGGTCAAGCGGCTGCGGTACGCCGTGGAGGTCGCGCGGCCCGCCTTCGGCGAGGACGCCCACCGGTTGAGCAAGCGTGCCGGGCGGTTCACCTCCGCGCTGGGGGACCGTCAGGACACGGTCGGGACGCGGGTGCTGCTGCGGGCCCTGACCAGCGAGGCCGAGCGTGCCGGTGAGCCGACCTTCACGTGGGGGCGGTTGCACGCCCGCGAGGAGGCCGCGGCCCGCGCCGTGGAGACCGACCTCCCGCGCCTGTGGCACGAGCTCTCGCGCGCCAAGGTCAGCGGCTGGCTCCGCTGACCCGTCCGGACCGGCACCTCGGTCGCCCGCGAGCGGCACCTCGGCCGTCTACGAGCGGCATCTCGGCTGGCTGCGGGTGGCACCTCGGCGGCGGTCACAGTGCCTGGGAGACGCTCGACATGTTGAAGTCCGGCACCCGCAGCGGCGGCATCGCCGTCCGCGAGAAGTAGTCGTCACCCCACTCCCGGCTGAAGCCCGGCACGGTCGCGCCGGCGTGGCTGAAGCGGCGGAGCAGGTCGACCGGGCTCTCGTTGAAGCGGAAGTTGTTGACCGCGCCGGTCACCTCGCCGTCCTCCACGAGGTAGACCCCGTCGCGGGTCAGACCGGTCAGCAGCAGGGTCTGCGGGTCGACCTCGCGGATGTACCACAGGCAGGTCAGCAGCAGTCCGCGCTCGGTCCCCGCGACCAGGTCCTCGACGCCACCGGTCGCGCCGTCGACCTCGAGCACCAGGTTGTCGACGTACGGGGTCGGGGGCAGGTCGGTCATCCGCGCGGAGTGCCGGGTCTGGATCAGCGAGGTCAGCACGCCGTCTCGCAGCCAGTCGGTGCGTCCCAGCGGCAGCCCGTTGTCGAAGACCGAGGACTCGTTGGACGACGACGTCGCGAGCACGAACGGGGTGCACTCGAGCCCGGGCGCCGAGGGGTCGGACCAGAGACCGACACCCGGCCGGGCCAGCCGCTCGCCGACGCGGGTGCCGCCCCCGCGGCGGCTGTAGACCGACTGGCCCTCGTGGGCGTCGCGCCCGCCGGCGTACCAGTAGGCGTCGATCATCAGGTCCGCCACGGCCGTCGGCGGCAGGATCGTGTCGTAGCGCCCGGCGGGCAGGTCCACGCGCCGCTCGGCCCAAGCCAGCCGCCGGGCCAGCTCGGCATCGATGGCCAGGGGGTCGACGTCGGTGAAGTCCCGGGTGGCCGCACCGACCCACGCGCTGCGGGAGAGGTCGGCGCTCTTGCCGGTGCAGCCGACGTGACCGGTGGGCTGGACGTGGCGCAGCCGCAGACCCGTGCTCGAGGCGAGGTACGTCGTGGTCATCTCGTGGTTGACGAACCCGTAGAGCACCCGGCCCGCGGACCGCGCCCGGCCGAACGCCTCGCCCAGCGCGGGGGCGACGGCGGCGTACACCTTGATGTCCGTCGGCTCCGGTGCGTCGTCCCAGTCCGACGACACGCGGTCGCCCAGCAGGTCGCCGACGTCCTCGGCCGGTGACGACACCCGCGCCGCGGCGTCGGCGGCCGCGACGAGGGCCTCGACCTGCTCGCGCGTCGTCGCGGTCGAGCTCACCGAGCCCGTGCCGGTCCCGCCGACGGACCGTGCGAACGAGACGACCGTGACGCTCATGGCGTGCATGACGCCGTTCGTCGTCAGCGTGTTGCCGGCCCACCGCAGGTTGGCGCTGGTGGCGTCGCGGACGACCACCACGCAGTCGTCGGCGGTGCTGGCGGCGACGGCGTGCTCGGCCAGCGCCTGGGGCGTAGGGGCGGTGTCGGGTCCGGGGGCGGCCATCACTGGCCTCCTTCCTCGGCGGTGTTGAGGATCGAGACGCCGCGGAACAGCGACGTGGGGCAGCCGTGGCTGACGGACGCGACCTGGCCGGGCTGCGCCTTGCCGCAGTTGAAGGCCCCGCCCAGCACCCAGGTCTGCGGACCACCCACCGCCTCGAGCGAGCCCCAGAAGTCGGTCGTCGTGGCCTGGTACGCCACGTCGCGCAGCTGTCCGTGGAGCTCACCGTCACGGATCGTGTAGAACCGCTGCCCGGTGAACTGGAAGTTGAAGCGTTGCATGTCGATGGACCACGACTTGTCGCCGACGACGTAGATGCCGCGCTCCACACGACCCACGAGCTCCTCGGTCGAGGGGCCGTCGGCCGCGGGCCGGAGGGAGACGTTGGCCATCCGCTGGACGGGGACGTGGCCGGGGGAGTCGGCGTACGCACAGCCGTTGGAGCGGCCCTCGTTCAGCCCGGGCATCATCTCGCCCATCGCGCGGTCGAGCTGGTAGCCGACCAGGACCCCGTCCCGGACGATGTCCCAGGACTGGGTGCGGACGCCCTCGTCGTCGTAGCCGATGGTCGAGAGGCCGTGCGGGTGCGTGCGGTCCCCGGTGACGTGCATGACCTCGCTTCCGTACTGCAGGGTGCCGAGGTGGTCCGGGGTGGCGAAGGACGTCCCGGCGTAGTTGGCCTCGTAGCCCAGCGCCCGGTCGAGCTCGGTGGCGTGGCCGATCGACTCGTGGATCGTCAGCCACAGGTTCGAGGGGTGCACCACCAGGTCGTAGGTGCCGGGCTCGACCGACGGCGCCGCCAGCTTCTCGGCCAGCAGGTCGGGCACCTCGGCCAGCTCCGCGTCCCAGTCCCAGGCGCCCTGGTCCACCGTGCCGGTGCAGTACTCCCAGCCGCGGCCGACCGGCGGCGCGATGCTGGCCATGGCGTCGAAGGAGCTCTCCGTCGACCCCATGGCCTCGAAACCGGGCTGCAGGCGCACACGCTGCTGCGTCGTCCGGGTGCCGGCCAGGTCGGCGTAGTACTTGTTCTCGTGCACCTGCAGCAGGAAGGCGGTCGCGTGCTCCACCGCCCGGCCGCGGCGCAGCCGTTCGGTCCAGTCCACGAGCACCGCTGCCTTCTCGGCGGTCGGGACGCCGAGCGGGTCGACCTGGTAGTCCGAGACCCAGGTGACGTCGTCGTACGTCGGCTCCGGCGCCAGCCGGACCGGCTCCGTGGTCATGGTGGCGGCGACCCGCGCGACGCCGACGGCCCGCTCGGCCACCGCGAGCGCCGCGGCGTCGGTCAGGACGACGCCCGAGGCGAAGCCCCACGCACCGCCGTGCAGCACCCGGACGGCGAAGCCGAGGTCCTCGGCGTCGCTGGCACCCTGGAGCACGCCGTCGCGGACCCCCAGGCGCTGGGAGCGGACCCGCTCGAACCGGAAGTCGGCATGCGTGGCGCCGAGCTGCTCGGCCCGGGCGAGCGCGACCTCGCCGAGCCGGCGGTGGGGCAGCGCCGCGAAGGTGGGATCGAGGACGGGACCGCTCATGAGTCGAGAACCTACCCCGGCCGACCGCGGCGGCCTGCTAGCGGTGGATCGCGAGCCGGGACCCGGTGGGTGCCTTGGTCACCCGCAGCTGGACCGGGATGCGGTCACGCATCTCGGCGACGTGGCTGACCACACCCACCACGCGCCCGCCGTCGCGCAGCGCGTCAAGGGTGTCCATGACGTCGTCGAGGGTGTCGGCGTCGAGCGAGCCGAACCCCTCGTCGACGAACAGGGTGTCCAGCTCGACACCGCCGGCCTCCGCGGTGATGACGTCGGAGAGGCCCAGGGCCAGGGCGAGGGACACCACGAAGGTCTCACCGCCGGACAGCGTGGCGGGGCTGCGGGAGAGCCCGGACCAGTCGTCACGCACCAGCAGCCCCAGTCCACCGCGTCGGTCACGGCCGCGCTCGGCGGTGTGCTCCAAGGCGTAGCGCTGGTCGCTCATCCGGGCCAGGCGCACGTTGGCGGCGGCCACGACCTGGCTGAGGCGGTAGGCCAGCACGTAGGCCGAGAACCGGATCTGCCACCGGTTGTCGGCGCTGCGCCCCTCGGCGAAGGCCGAGAGCCGGGTCACCAGGTCGAGCTCGTCGCGAAGCGGTCGCCACCGGTCGACGGACGTCGTGACCTCGGCGTCGAGCTCGGCCAGGCGTACGGCGCGGTGGGCGACCTGCCGCTGACGGCCCTGGTGGTCACCGAGCCGGTCGAGGGCGGCGCGGTGGGCGGCCTCCAGGACCACGAGGTCGGGCGGCCCGCTGGGTGCGGTGGTCGGCCCGGCACCGGACACGGGCTCCGGGTCGGTGTCGCGCAGCACGGCCACGACGGCGCTCAGCCGCTCGCGGTGGGTGCGCACGCGGGTGTCGAGGGACTCGACCTCCGCCAGGTCGAGGGTGGCCGCGCGCGCCTCCTCGGCGCACCCGAAGCCGACGGCGGCCGCCGCGTCGGCGAGCGCGACGACGGCCTGGTCGACCTGCGCCCGGGCCGCGTCGACGGCCTCGGCGGCGCGCACCGCGCGACGGGCGGCACCGGCAAGGTCGAGGTGGTGGCGCTCGGCGGCGGCGAGGTCGGGGTGCCTGTCGCGGACCGCGGTCACCTCGGCGTCCAGGGCCTCGCCCTGCTCGACCAGAGCCACGTGACGCACCTCGGCGCGGGCCAGGTCGGTGCGTGCGGTGGCGAGGGCGACCTGGCGCGCGTCCTGGTCCTGCTCCGCGCGGTCGAGGTCACCGAGGTGCTGCCCGAGGCCGGACGCCTCGGTCTCCAGCGCGACGCAGGTCGCGCGGGCGCGGCGGGCGCGGTCGAGGAGGTCTCCCGCGTCGTCCTCACCGGCCCTGGCCCGGGCCGCGACCAGGCGGCTCTCGAGGTCCCGGACCTCCTCGTCCCGCAGGTGGGCCACGGTGTTGGCCTGGTCGACGTCGTGCTGGGCCCGGCGTTCGGTCGTCGCATCGGGCGAGCCGGGGGCGGGGCTGGCCTTGGTGGGGTGGTCCGCGGAGCCGCAGACGGGGCAGCTCTCGCCGACGGCGAGGTCCAGGGCGAGCTCGGCGGCCATCCCGGCGATGCGGCGCTCCCGCAGGTCGAGCAGGACCTCGCGCGCCGCCAGCACCTCCTCCCGGGCCTCGGCGTGGCGCTGCCGGGCCGGTCCCAGCAGCGCCTGGACCTGCTCGGCCTCACGGGCCGCGGCAGTACGGGCCTCCAGGTCGCGCACCACACGGCGCTCGGCCTCGGCCCGGACGGCCGCCTGCTCGGCCCCGGCCGCACGGGACCGCAGCGCGGCCAGCTCCGCGGGCGCCCCGCTGCACGCCTCGGCCAGCCGCGTCACGTGCTCGGTCCGTCGCGCGAGGTCCTCACGGGACGAGGCCAGCGCGGCGGCCACGACGCGGGCGCGCCGCTCCGCCGGGCGGGCGGCGTCGACCGCGGTCGCGTCGGCGAGGGCGGCGTCGGCCTGCTCGCGCATCCACGCCACGGCGGCATGACCCGGCGGCGCGGGCTCGAGACGCTCGCTGCGCTCGCTCCTCGACCATCGGGGCACCGTGGGCTCGACCGGCAGGTCGAACAGGGTGGGCTCCCCGGCATCCGGTCCGTCCGGGACCGGGGCGGGGCCGAGCGACGCCTCCGCCTCCGCCCAGGCAGCGGTGTGCTCCCGCTCCGCCCGGTCGCGCTGACCCAGTGCCGCGGTGAGCACCGTGCGCAGCGGTGCGACCGGTGCCGCGCGGCGGGCCGCCTCGAGCCGGCGCACCTCCTCGTCGTGACCTGCGGTGCGGTCGCGGAGCACGGCCAGCTCCGCGGCGGCCGCACCGCGGCGGGCCAGGCGCTCGGCCTCGGCCCGGGCGGCCTCGAGGAGCGTGCGGGCCTGCTGCTCCTGGCCGGCCACCGCGGGCAGGCCCGCGTCGAGCCGGGCGCGTTCGGTGCCGACGGCGATGGCGAGGTCGTGGGCCCACCCGAGGACCTCCCCGGAGCGGGCCGGAGCGGCCAGGTCGTCGAGGTCCCACGCCGGCAGGTCGGCGCCGGCGACCTCGGCGACGCGGCCCAGGGTCCCGGTGAGCTCGAGGTGGGCCCGGTCGTGCTCGCGTCGCGCGACCGAACGGCGCTCCCGCAGCCAGGACTCCGCGTGCTCGAAGCGCGCCGTGCCGAAGAGCCGCTGCAGCAGCCGCTGGCGCTCGTCGGAGTCGGCGCGCAGGAAGGCCTGGAAGCGACCCTGCGGCAGCATCGCGACCTGCGTGAACTGGGCGAGGTTCATGCCCAGCAGCGTGGTGACGAGGTGCCCGGCCTCGTCGAGCCGGGTGGTCAGGGTCGTCCACGACCCCCCGACGCGCTCGCGCACCCGCACGCTCGCCTGCTGGGCAGTGGTGCCCGTGCCGCGCTTCTTCGGCCGCTGCCAGGCCGGGGTGCGCGTCAGCTCGAAGCGCCGGCCGGCGAGGGTCGCGACCAGGCGTACGCGTGGCTCGGCGCCCGCGGCGGCCTGGTCGGACCGGAGGCGGCGTGCGCCGGCCCGGTCTCCGGGGACCTCGCCGTACAGCGCGAAGCAGACCGCGTCGAGGACCGAGGTCTTGCCGGCCCCGGTCGGCCCGGAGAGCAGGAAGAGTCCGCCCTCGGCCAACGCGTCGAGGTCGACGGTGACGGGGTCGGTGAACGGCCCGAAGGCGGCGACCTCGAGCTCGTGGAGCCTCACCGCGGCGCGTCCCCTGCGCTCAGCAGCGTGTCGACGTCGACGTCCTCGCAGCACGCGTCGACCGCCTCGTGCAGCAGGGCGAGCTCGTCGTCGTCGGGCCCGGCGCCACGCATCGTGGTCAGGAACTCGGTGGCCAGCTCGCGGTCCGTACGCCGGGTGCCGCGGGCTGCGCCGTCACCGAGCACGGCAAGCCCCGGGGGAGGGGTGGCGAAGGACAGCAGCAGTGCGTGCGGGAACCGGCGGCGCAGCTGCTCCATCGCCTGGAGCGGTCGCGCGGCGTCGGTCAGGGTCGCCTCGATCCAGGACCCCTCGTGGGCGGCGAGGTCGGGGTCGTCGAGCAGCTCCGCGAGCGAGCCGCGCAGGCGCGCCAGCGGGCGGGGGACCGGCGCCTCGACCCAGGTCGCCTCGACACCGCCGGCGGCGTCGAGGTCGACCAGCCAGGAACCCTTGCGGTGGTCGGCCTCGGAGAAGGAGTAGGCCAGCGGCGAGCCGGAGTAGCGGAGCCGGTCGGTCAGCGCCCGGCGACCGTGCAGGTGGCCCAGCGCGACGTAGTCGACGCCGTCGAAGAGGCCACCGGGCACCAGCGACACGCCGCCCACGCTGATGTCGCGCTCGGAGTCGCTGGCCTCCGGGGCGGAGGCTCCGGCAGCGACGAAGGCGTGAGCCAGGACGACCGAGCGGGTGCCGGCGGACCGGGCGGCGAGGTCGGCGCGGACCCGACGCATCGCCTCGGCCACGGCGGCCTCGTGGCTGCGCACGGGCAGGGCCCAGGCGTCGGCGACGGTGTGCGGGTCGAGGTAGGGCAGGCCGTGCACCGCGACGGGGCCGTGGTCGTCCTCGAGCAGGACCGGGACCCCGACTGCCGACACGTCGGCGCGGATGTGGACGCCGGCGGCGTCGATCAGCCGGGCGCTGAAGCCGAGCCGCTGGGCCGAGTCGTGGTTGCCGCTGGTCAGCACCACCCGGGCCCGGGAGGCGGCCAACCGGGCCAGGGACTCGTCGGCGAGTCGGACCGCGTCGACCGGTGGCAACGCCCGGTCGTAGACGTCGCCCGCGACCAGCACCACGTCGACCCGCTCCGCGGCGACGACCTCGAGCAGGTGGTCGACGAACCCGGCCTGGTGCGTGAGCATGCCCTCCCGGTGGAAGGACCTGCCCAGGTGCCAGTCGGAGGTGTGGAGCAGCCGCATGCTGCGAACCTAGGCGCCCGCGCCGACAGCGCCCGGGACGCACGCCGGAGCCGCCTGGTCCGACCTCGGTTCCGTGACAAGCGCGCCGTCCGGGACGACCATCGTCGGGTGGGGGAGACCAACGGACCGGACGGTGCGGTCACGACCGAGGCGTCCCTGACCTGGGCGCAGGCGCTCGCCTGGCGGCTGGGGCGACAGCTGCTCGACCCGGTCGGGTCGCAGCCGGTCGCCGGCGTCGTACGCCGGCTCGGCGCCGTGCTGGCGATGGACGAGTCGCTGGCCGAGCTCGTGGTCCGCACCCGGCGTACGACCTCGTGGTCCGGTGAGCTCGCGGCCGCGCTGGCCGCCGGCGAGGTCGTGACAGCGTTCGCCTTCCGCGGGGCGGTGCACCACCTGGCCCCCGAGGAAGCCGGCACCTACCTTGCCCTGCGCGCGGCCGGCCGGCAGTGGGAGCTGCCGAGCTGGGTGGAGCACTACCGGCTCTCGGCCGAGGACTGGCCCGACTTCCGGGCCGCGGTGCGCGAGGCGCTGGCCGACGGACCGCTGACGGTCGTCGAGCTGGGCCGTGCGCTGGCGCTGCACCGTGCGTACCGCCACCTGCTGCCGGTGTTCGAGGAGGGCGCGGGCACGCTGATCAAGCCGCTGACCTGGCAGGGCGACGCGAGCATCGGCGCCCCGCGGGACGGGCGGCTCACGCTCCAGCGCCTCGACACCAACCCGCGGTGGCGGGGCGTGCCCGACC
>JBKJPE010000042.1:0-39454 GCA_046595185.1 Nocardioides sp. | reverse complement strand
CGGTGGCGCGGCGCGCGCCGAGCTCGGCGACTCGGCGGTGCTGGAGGTGCCCGCCGGCCGACTGGCCTTCTCGACAGACTCGTTCGTGGTGAAGCCGATGTTCTTCCCGGGTGGCTGCATCGGCGACCTCGCGGTCAACGGCACCGTCAACGACCTGGCGATGTCCGGGGCGACCCCGCTCTACCTCTCGACCGCCTACATCCTGGCCGAGGGCACCGCGATGACCGACATCGCTCGCGTGGCGATGGCGGTCGGCAAGGCCGCCGAGGTCGCGGGCGTGCAGCTGGTCACCGGTGACACCAAGGTGGTCGACAGCGGCAGCGGCGACGGGATCTACGTCAACACTGCCGGGATCGGGGTGATCGCCGACGGGGTCCACATCGGGCCGACGCGCGCCGAGGTCGGCGACGCCGTGATCGTCAGCGGCGACATCGGGGTGCACGGCATCGCGGTGATGAGCTGTCGTGACGGCATCGCCTTCGAGACGACGCTCGAGAGCGACACCGCGCCGCTGCACGGGCTGGTGGCAGAGATGCTCGGCACCGGGATCGACGTCAAGGTGCTGCGCGACCCCACGCGCGGTGGGGTCTCCGCGACGCTCAACGAGATCGCCAAGGCCTCCGGGGTCGGGGTCGAGATCATCGAGCGTGACCTGCCGGTGCCGGCCGAGGTGAAGGACGCGTGCGGCCTCCTGGGCCTCGACCCGCTCCAGGTCGCCAACGAGGGCAAGCTGGTCGCGATCGTGGCGGCCGAGGATGCCGACGAGGTGCTGGCCGCCATGCGGCAGCACCCGCGCGGTGCGGGGGCACGTCGCATCGGCACGTGTGTCGCGGAGCACCCGCAGATGGTCGTGGCCCGGACCGGTCTCGGCGGGACCCGCGTCGTGGACCTGCCGATCGGCGAGCAGCTGCCCAGGATCTGCTGAGCATCTGCTGTCATGAGTGAGGAGGGAGCCCTGAAGTTCGCGCGCTTCGCCTACCCGCCCAACGAGCTCGGCTACTGCGGGCCCGACGGTGCGCGCGAGATGCTGGCGCCCGGCGCGGTACCCGAGATCGAACGCCGGGCGCGGTTGTTCGACGGCGCCTGGGTCTACCTCGAGTTCCTCGCGGGAGTGCTCGGCACCGACGACCCGCTGTCGACGCCGGTGGTCGAGGCGTACTGGATCGGCAGCGACCTGCTCGCCGCCGTTGATCCGGCCGCCCTGGTCGAGCATCTGGCGGTGGCGTTCGACGGCCAGGTCGGCGGGACGTGGCGGGACTCGGCCGCGCGGGCTCGCGCCCACCACAGCTACCAGGTGTTCGAGGTCTACCCGTGGGCCGGAATGCTGCTCCGTGGCCTCCCGCCCGGTCCCGCAGTGTCGGTGCTCGACCGCTGCCGGATCCGGTCGGGGGTGGTGAGCGAGATCAACGGCGAGTGGGTGGTCGTGATGTCCAGCCCCCTGCGCTGGGACGGCGACTCCTTGACGGCGGCGTCCCCCCAGGTCGAACGCGCCCGATGGTCGGTCGACGGCCTGGGCCTGCTGCCCCCACCGGCCCCCGGCGACACGGTGGCGCTGCACTGGGACTGGGTCTGCGACGTCCTGACGCCCGACCAGGCCGACCGCATCCAGCGGATCGAGGCGACCCAGCGGATGGCCGTCGGGCTGGGCGGGCAGGCGTAGGTGCAGCCTCGTCGGCTCGCGCCTGTCAAGCATCGAGAGCGCCCACCACGTCGTGTCACCCTGACCAGCACGTCGGGACGCCGCCGCGGGGTCCGCCGGCGGGTGGTCGGCGGAGGTGTCTGTGGCGGCGGCAGCGTGCGCGTCCACCACGTGGTGGGCACTTCGGGCACACCGGGCACCGCAACGTCCACCCTCCGCGATCACCACGTACGCGCACTCGTACCGATCGCTCGACGATCCTGGCCGACCGATCTCTGGCACGCTGTGCGCACCTGGTCGGGGATCTGGTCTCCCAGGTCGTCTGGTGCCGGCCGACCCGGGGTGCAGGAGCCGGCAACCGTCGCCACGTGAGTTCGGTGCGGAACACCTGCGCGCTCCCTAGTCCATGGACACCTACCATCGGTTTGACCACAGTTGTGCAGCTGCGCTGGCGGCTCTTCCTGACGCGACGGGCCCGTCGTACACCACGTCCCTGGACTCAACTGTGCGAGAGCGCGCTGGTGCGAGGGCCCGCGCGAGGGCCGGGTCGCCAGCGGTCCCCGGCACGCCTCATCGTCACGACGGTGAGGTGTGGAAGCAGAAACTTCCGGTGAGTGACTGTCGGCTGCGGCCGAGCCGACCGACCTTCCGCACCTGGTGGCGCAGCGCGCCGAGACCCCGGAGGCCTGTGCCGGCCGCCGCCGGTGGGATCCGTTCCGCGCTCCGCCAGACAACGCTCGGCGACGGTCCTCACCGTGTCGTACGACGCCTCGCTGTCAACAACGACCTCTCACCGCCCAGCCAGTCTTCGGCGTCGATCCTGGTGGCGAGGGTGCGCGAGAAGCGTGGAGCCGTCAGCCAATCGGATTCCGGGCACGGAGGGGCACCACCTCGTTGCCGCCGACCCGCCGCCCGATCTCGCCAAATCTCTGTCTCCGCACCATCCCAAGATCTTCGTTTGTGTCCGTAGGAGCGCCTGGGGGGGCCTGCTCCCCTGCTTCCCTTGCTGCGCAGGCAGGGGGTCGGCTGCAGGACCCGGCCCCCTGCTTGAGAGGTGGGCCTGGGGAATCTGTGGGAAAGACAGAGGGCAGTCCCTTGCCGATCCTGGCTCGGCCTCTCGGAGTGCTTCCTCAGTTCGGAGTTTTCTCACGCTCGTTGGCGAGCGCTCTTGCGAGCAGGGGTCAGGGTTTCGAGGCCCGAGCCCCACCGCCGAGATGACGCTTGTGGCGCACCGAGGTGACGCCGACGGCGCGGGAGGAGCGGTGTCACGCGGGTTGTTCGGGAGCGCCGGGGGCTCCTGCCGGTGGTGGCCCAGGTCCGTGCCCAGGCGCGTGTGGGTGACGGTGGCCGCAGCGAGGACGACTCGGTGCGCTGCCGATCGCGACAACGCCCTCATCTGGTCACGCTCCGAGCCGCAGCGGACGGTGGACACCGCCGGGTCGGCGGAGCATGGTGGGGTGGGGCATCAACAATCTGACTACAGGGGAGAGGTATGGGTGCGCTTCCCAGACCCGATCTCCCCCCCGGCCCTGCACGGGTATTTCGTGATGCCCTGCACGACTTGCACCACCGGGCTGGCTGGCCCAGCCTGCGCACCTTGGCCCGTCAGGCCGGCGTTTCGCACACCACGATCTCGAAGGTCTTCTCCGCGCCAGGGCTTCCGGCCTGGGGCATCGTCGACGTCGTCGTCGAGGCCATGGGCGGTGACAGCCCTACCTTCCACGACCTGTGGCTGGCTGGATCTGCCTCCGGGACCAACGACGTCGCAAACGTCCGGATCGCAGGCCGTCGACCCGAGCTCGCTGTAGTGCAACGACACCTCGAGGCCAGTACTGGCCTGCTCCTGGTGACCGGCGAGGCCGGCATCGGCAAGACCACCCTGGTCGAGACGGCTGCGCGAGCTACGCGCTGCGACGTCGTGACGGGGCGATGCCTCCCGCTCTCGGCCGAGCTCCCCCTGATGCCGGTGGAAGACCTCATCCGGGGGCTGCTCAACGCCTACGACGGACGTTGGATGAACCAGGCGCTCGACGAGTGCGCCCCCTTCGTGCGGGCAGCTCTGGGGTTGCTCCTGCCTGAGCTACAGGCGGGGTCCGGTCCGCGGGCTGATGCGTATACACGTCAACAGCTCTTCAGCGCGATTGTCGCCGTGCTTGAAGCGCTCGGGGACTCGCGTCGGTTCGCGGTCATCTTCGAAGACCTGCAGTGGGCGGACTCGAGCTCGCTCGACCTCCTCGACCACCTCGTCGCCCACACACCACACCTCAGCGTCGTGGCCACCTGCCGCACCGCTGACCCCGACATCCCCCGCGGCACTGTCAGCTGGCTTGCCCGGTGGGGGCGCCCCCACGGTTCACTCGCGGTGGACCTGGCGCCACTGGACCGTGCAGCGACCCGCGAACAGCTCAGCCTGGTCCTCGGCCGGCAGCCGAGCGACTCGATCGTCGATGGCGTCTACGCCCGAACCCGCGGGCATCCTCTGTTCACCGAACTGCTTGCCACCGTCGGCGCCGGTGTGATGCCAGCTGGGCTGCAGGCGCTCTTCGACGACCGACTCGACGACCTCGAAGGAGACACGTGGGCAGTGGTTCGCGCCTTAGGTGTGGCCGATCGACCGCTGCCACCAGACATCCTGCAGATGGCGGCTGGCCTTGGCGTCGAGCGCACGATCGTCGCTCTCCGCGATCTGGCGGCACGGTGGTTGCTGGGCCGGGACGACGGCTTCGAGACAGCTGCCCTCCGCCATCCCCTGCTGGCCGAAGCGGTCCGTCGCCGCCTGGTACCGGGTGAGTCGACGGAGCAGCACCGGCGACTTGCCCGTGCCTTCGGGAGTCTGACCGGAGCCGAGCCTGCCGAGGTCGCTCGACACTGGCGGGGCGGTGGAGACGACCGCCACGAGTTGCCGTGGCAGGTGGCTGCGGCCGAGAAGGCCGAAGCTCGGTTTGCGTCGCGCGAGGCTCTCGAACACTGGACACGGGTGGTCCAGCTGTGGCCGGCGGGACACGACTACGTCGTGATGAGTCTGGCCGAGGTACTTCGCCGGGCACTGGATGCGGCCTTGGACTTCGGCGAGATCACCCGCGCGTTGGAGTTGGTCGAGACCGCGGACCGCGTCGAGGCGACCCCGGGTGAGCGCGCCGCACTGCTCCGGGGGGCCGGAGACGTTCTCGGCGTGACCGGGAACTCATCGCGATCGATCGAGCTCTTCGAACGAGCACTGGCCCTGCACGCCGACCTACCACCGTCGCGTGAGCTCCTCCACTGCCTCACGGACAAAGCCGCCTTGATGATGCACTGCGGCCAGTTCGCCCTGGCCCGCGCCGACATCGAGCGTGCGGTCGCCTTGGTGGACCAGGTGGGCGACCAGACCGAGCGTCCCCGAGTCGTGAGCTGGACTGCATGGTTAGCCCTGACCGCGGGCCATCTCGATCGTGCCTGTGCCCTCTCCCGCGAGGCGTTGGCTCTCTCGGAAGCCACCGGCGACCCCGTGGTCGAAACTCAGGTGACCAAGGACGCCGCGGGTGTCTTCCTCCACGCTGCCGTCCCGGTCTCGGAGATGGACGCTGTCGCTGCGAGGGGTCTTGCGCTCATCACCCGCTGGGAGATGGGTGGACCGGCACCGGCGTTCCTCCGTTACTGTCTTGCGCTGGCTCATGTCCGCGCCGGCGATGTGAACGGCGCTGCGGGGCTGATCGAGCCCGTCACCGAGGTAGCGCCGGAGTGGGCGACCTACGACCTGCATGCCGCGAGGGTCATCATCGAGGCGTGTCAAGGACGGACGGAAGCAGCCGTCGAGCGGATCGATGCGCTCGATCAGCTCGGGCGGGCACCGGACTCCACCTGGGCCGAGAGCCAGCTCGCACTCGCCGAGGCCGAGTGCTGGGCGGGGATGTCCAGGAGGGCGACGATCCGGCTCGACGAGGCCTTGGCGATCCTGCTTCCCACCGACAGCGCGATCTTCGCCGCGCCCCTCGCCGCTTGGGCTGCGATCGCGCAGGCTCAGGACGCGATGGACGGCACGAGTGAGGAGCGGCAACGAGCCGCACGCCATCTCCGCCGGCAGCGCGACGGAGCCGCCGTAGATCCCTTCGGGCCAGCTGCGGTGGGAGTGTCAGCGTTGGTGCTGCGCCTGGTGTGGGAAGGCGAAGTAGCTCGCCTGGAAGGGGTGGGGACGACAGCGGCCTGGGCTCGGGCTGCACACCAGTGGGACCGGTTGAACCGGCCGCACGATGCGGCGTACTGCAGGTGGCGCGCCGCGCAGGTCGCGTTGCGGCACGGACGAGGTGCGGTCGCGACGCCCCTGTTGAGGCGGGCGGCGGCGGACGCGCGTGAGCATGTCCCGCTGCACCGGGCGATCACGGCGACCACAGCGGACCACGTCGGAGTCCCCTCGGGAAAAGGTAGGTCCACCCCCGTCCCGGGACGTCGACCGTAGGCGCGTGCTCAGCGGGTCTACGACGTGGCTGAGTCATGCGTAGCGCGGACGTCGCCGTCCGCCGATGCGGCCGGCCGCCGGGTACGGGGCTGCACGCCTCATCGCCTGTGCCAGCCGGATGCCTCGCGCGGTCACCTCCAGCGGCGGCGCCAGGAACTCGACGCGTTGACGCCCGTCTTGGTGTCCACTTCTGTCAACGCCCGTCATCCGGCAGGAGCAGGGGAGCAGCCTGGGACACGGACCGTCAGCAACCGTCGCGGCCACCAGGGGGATGTCACATGACCACCACAGCACTACAGCGAATCGGCGCCGTCCTGGGCGCCGCAGTCATCGCCACGACCACCGCGGGAAGCGCTGCCAGGGCCGACGCCGGACAGGACGACCCTGCACAGGAGAGGCCGTGCTTCATGGTCCGGCTGCAGTGGAACAACGCGGACGGCCCGCAGCCGACCTGTCCGCTCCTGAGGCGGTAGCGCGCGCTTGCGGAGGGGATCTACGAGTCCCTACCCGCCCGCACGTTCGGTGCTGTTCCCGATCGCAGGACCCTCGGCGGCTGATCCCGGTCGGTTCCGGAGTCGTCGGCATCCACGATGTACCGATGACCGCGATCACCCGGATCTTCGAGATCGACCTGGCGGGGGGATCGGGCGCCCGAGCGGGCGGTGCCTCGGCGCGAGGTGCGCTGGTGAGGCCGCCGCAACTGTCATCTCGGCTGTCTGCGAGCGTCATGTCGGCCGTCGGTGTGTGGCACCTCGGCGTCTAGGCTCCGTGGGTGCCGGACCTTCCCCCGTTCGCCCGCGGACCCGTGGTCGCCGCGATGGGCGCGGTGGCGCTGGCCCTGACGCTGGCCAGCCCGGCCTACGGATACCACCGCGACGAGCTCTACTTCAGGATGCTCCCGCCGCAGTGGGGCTACGTCGACCAGCCGCCGCTCACCCCGTTGATCGCGCGGGCCAGCACGCTGCTCGCCGACGAGACCTGGGCGCTGCACGTGCCGGCCACGCTGCTGATGGCGCTCTCGGTCGCGGTGGTCGCGCTGGTGACGCGCGAGCTCGGCGGGGACCGTACGGCGCAGACGCTGTGCGCCTGGGCGTACGGCACGTCGCTGCTCCCGCTGGAGTTCGCCCGGGTGCTGCTCACCGCCACCGTCGACCTGGTGGTCTGGCCGCTCGTGGTGCTGCTGGTGCTGCGCGCCGTGCGGCGCGACGACCCCCGGTGGTGGCCGGCCGTCGGTCTCGTCGTGGGCCTGAGCACCTACAACAAGTGGCTGGTCGTGCTGCTGGTGGTCTCGCTGGGCGCCGGCATCGCCGCGCTGGGGCCGCGGCGATGGCTGCGCTCGCCGTGGGTGTGGGGTGCGGGGCTGCTGGCCTTGGCCCTGGCCGCGCCCAACCTGGCCTACCAGGCCACGAACGGGTGGCCCCAGCTCGACATGGGCCGTGCCCTGGCCCGGCACAACGCGACGGAGGTCCGCCTGCTGGCGCTGCCGATCCTGGTGGTGATGCTCGGGCTGCCGCTCGTCCCGGTCTGGGGTGCGGGGCTGGTCGCGCTGTGGCGCGGCCGCGGCGACTGGGCCGACGTGCGGTTCGTCGCCGCGGCCCTGCCGGTGCTGCTGGTCCTGGTCGTCACGGGCGGCTCGCAGTTCTACTACTCCCTCGGCCTGCTCACGGTGGTCCTGGCCGCCGGCTGCGTCGTCGTGGTCCGCTGGTGGCGCACCGGCCCCCGCAGCCGGGCCCGGTGGGTCGTGGCCGGCGTCGCGGTGAACGCCGTCACCTCGGCCGTGATCGCGCTGCCGCTGGTGCCCCTGGAGCACCTGGGCTCCACACCCGTGCCGTTGTTCAACCAGATCGCCCAGGACCAGGTGGGCTGGCCGGAGTACGTCGCCGACGTCGCCCGGGTGCGCGACGCCCTGCCGCCGGACGAGCAGGCGCGCGCGGTCGTCGTGACCGACAACTACGGGGAGGCCGGGGCCGTGGACCGGTACGGCCCGGCGTACGGGATCGAGCAGGTCTACAGCGCGCAGAACGAGCTCTACCGGCAGGGTCGGCCCCCCCAGTCGGCCACGGTCGCCGTCGTGGTCGGCACCCGGGTGGGTCCGCTGCGGCGGATCCTCGGCGACTGCCGGGTCGGTGGTCGGCTGGACCACGGGCTCGGGGTGGACAGCCAGGAGCAGGGCCGCCCGATCACGGTGTGCGACCTCCCGCGCGGCGGGTGGTCCGAGGTGTGGCCGCGGCTGCGTCACTACGACTGAGCGGCCGTGCCGGGGACGTCCGTACCCTGGGAGCGTGCGCGCGTTCCTGACCCCCCGGATGCTGGGGGCGCACCTGCTCGCGCTGGTGGCCGTCACGGCGGCGCTGCTCCTCGCCGCCTGGCAGCTCGCGGCCTGGGACGCCGGTCGCGACGCCGAGGCCCGCGACCTGAGCCGGATCGAGCCGGTCACGATCACCGAGGCGCTCGGCCCGGACGACCCGTTCCTGGGTGACCTGGTGGGCCAGCCGGTGGTCCTGGAGGGCCGCTGGCTCGACGGCACGGTCCTGGTGTCCGACCGCGAGAGCGACGGCCGTGACGGTTACTGGGTCGTCACGCCCCTGCAGGTCGAGGCGACCGGCTCCGCGCTGCCGGTGGTGCGCGGCTGGACGGCCTCCGAGACCGAGGTGCCCGCGGCGCCGGCGGGGGAGGCCGCGATGGTGGCCTACCTCCAGCCCCCCGAGGGCCGGGTGATCACCGACGCCGACCCCGCGGACGACGTGGTGCCGCAGCTGCGCACCGCCGACCTCCAGCAGCAGGTCGAGGTGGACCTCTACGGCGCGTACGCCGTGGTCCCCCCGCCGGCACCGGAGGCCATCGCCCCGGGCGACTGGCCGCACGGGCAGGACGCGACCAACGACGGCACGGACGGCCTCGAGCCGGCGACCGTCGAGCAGCTCCCGCCGGTCGGGCAGACCACGGGGCTGCGCAACCTGCTGTACGGCCTGGAGTGGGTCGTCTTCGCCGGCTTCGCCGGCTTCATCTGGTGGCAGTTCGTGCGTGACTCCCGGCGTCGCGACCGCGCGGACGACGGTGACCAGGAGCCGTCCGCCCAGCCCGACCCGGTAGGTTCGGAGTCGTGAGGGGCGCGCTCGTGAGGTACCAGGTGATGGCCACGGTCGTCGGGGTCCTGCTGGTGGTGCTGTTCCTGGTCGGCACCCCGCTGGCGAACTTCGACGGGACCGGCATGTGGTACGTCGTCCCCACCACGCCGGAGCTGTTCCCGGTCGGGTCGACGGCCCACGAGGTCGGGGTCGTGATCACCGAGTACCTCGGCGTGGCCCACGGCTGGCTCTACATGATCTTCCTGGTCACCGCGTTCTGGCTCAGCCGGCGGGCCGACTGGGACCTCGGCTTCACCGTGGTCGTCCTGCTGTGCGGCACCGTCCCGCTGCTGTCGTTCGCAGCCGAGCGCCGCGCCACCCGCCGGGTGCGGGCCGAGCACCCGGTGGAGACGACCGCGCCGACCACCGCTCCCCGTTGAGCGCGTGAGGACCGCCTTCGTCCTCGGGGGCGGCGGGGTCCTGGGGGCGGTCGAGGTCGGGATGCTGCGGGCCCTGCTCGAGCGCGGCGTCACCCCCGACCTGGTCCTCGGCACCAGCGTCGGCGCCCTCAACGGCGCCCTGGTCGCCAGCGACCCGACGCCGGGCGTCGCCGACCGGCTGACCTCGCTGTGGCGATCGGTCGCCGACCCCGGTGAGGAGCTGTACGGCGACCGCCGGCTGCGGACCCTGCGCCGGGCGCTCACCACCGGCACCCACCTGTACTCCGCGGCCCCGCTGCGGCGGCGAATCGAGGCCGAGCTGGGCCACGCCCGCTTCGAGGACCTGCCGGTCCGGCTGGAGGTCTGTGCGGCCAGCATCGAGCGCGCCGCCGAGCACTGGTTCACCCGCGGCCCGGTCGCGCCGGCGGTGATGGCCAGCGCGGCGGTCCCGGGGCTGCTGCCCCCTGCCGAGGTCGACGGCCAGCACTACCTCGACGGCGGGATCGTGAACTCGATCCCCCTGGGCCGCGCGGTCGAGCTCGGCGCCACCCGCGTCTTCGTGCTCCAGGTCGGCCGGGTCGACCGGCCGCTGGCGGTCCCGCAACGCCCGTGGCAGGTGGCGCGGGTCGCCTTCGAGATCGCGCGCCGGCACCGCTTCGCCCGCGAGATGGCGCTGGTCGCGGCCGCGCGCCCGGTGGTCGAGTGCCACGTGCTGCCTGCCCGGGGCACCTCGGCCCGGGACGACTCCCTGACCGCCTTCCGCGACACCGCGGGGGTCGCGCGGCGCATCGAGGCGACCTACGAGGCGACCCGCGACTACCTGGCCGAGCACGACGTGGCCGCCCCCGGCACCCCGTGAGCTGGACCAGCGCCACCGCCCGCCGCACCTGGGTGCTCCGACGCCTGGTCCTGGCGCCCGCGGTGGTCGCCCTGACCGCCCTGGTCTGGGCGCTGCTGCCGGTGGGCGTCGTGGTCAGCGCGCTGGTCTCGCCGGTGATGACCGGGCGCTGGCGGGCGCTGCGGCTCTTCTGGCTGCTCGTGGTCTGGCTGAGCATCGAGACGGTCTGCCTCGCGGTCCTGCTGGGCTGGTGGGTGGCCAGCGGGTTCGGCCGGCGCCTCCGCACGCCGTACTGGGAGGGCCTGCACTACGACCTGGCCCAGGGCATGACCTGGGTGCTCTTCGGGCGGGCCGAGCGGGTGCTGAACCTGCGCGTGGTCACCGAGGGGCCGGACCCCGACGCGCACCCTGGGCAGCCCCTGCTCGTGGCCAGCCGGCACGCCGGTCCGGGCGACTCGCTGGTGCTGGTCCACGCGCTCCTGCACTGGTACCACCGAGAGCCGCGGATCGTGCTGAAGGACACCATCGCCTGGGACCCGTTGGCCGGGGTGCTGCTCAGCCGGATCCCGTCGCGCTTCGTGACGCCGCACGGCGACGCGGGCGACAGCCTGGAGAGCCAGGTGGCGGCGCTGGCGACCGGCCTGGACGACGACGACGCGTTCGTGATCTTCCCCGAGGGCGGGAACTTCACCCCCGGTCGCCGCCAGCGGGGCATCGACCGGCTGCGCGAGCGCGGCCTGGAGCCGATGGCGCGACGGGCCGAGGGGCTCACCCACGTCCTCGCGCCCCGCCCCGGCGGGATCCTCGCGGCCCTGGACGCCGCCCCCGGGGCCGACGTCGTCCTGGTCGCCCACACCGGGCTGGACCACCTGCTCACCGCCGGCGACCTGTGGCGCGAGGTCCCGATGGACAAGCAGCTGACCATGCGGTGGTGGCGCGTGCCGCGTGCGGAGGTCCCCCTCGGCCGGGACGCCCGGATCGAGTGGCTCTACGACTGGTGGGCGCACATCGACGCCTGGGTCGCCGAGCACCGGCCCGAGCCGCTCTGCCGTGGAGCGGTGCGCCACGACGGGCGGCGCGACGGGCGGGACCGGCGGAGCTGGCAGCCACCGGCCGGGGACGCGCCGACGGCCTGACCCCGGGAGGGGCCAGGCCGTCGACTGCGGGCGGCGGTCAGGCCTTGTGCTGGCCGTCCACGTCGACGACCTCGGCCGGGTCGTCGGGCGTCGTGGCCGAGCGCGGCGTGTCGGCCGCGTCGGACAGGGCCTCGTCGGGCGAGGAGCCGGCGGAGTCGTCGAGCCCGGTCGGGGCCGAGGCCACCGGGGACGCCGGGACGGGCGGCGCGGCGGGGGCCGGCGGCGGGGTCGGGGTGTAGGAGGACTGCCACGGGTCCTCCTGCGAGCCCTGCAGCTTCTTGGCCACCAGCGCTGCGGCGCCGGCCACGCCGGCGACGACGAGGAGCGTCTTGAGCCGGCTGCGCCTCTTCTTCTGCTCCTGGCCGGTCAGCTCGGCGACCTTGGCGTCGGCGAGGTCCTTGACCGCGGAGGCCCGGGAGCCGGCGGCAGCGGCGCCGGCGGCGACCACCGGGGCGGCCCTCACCGTGGCCTCGTGGACGAGGGGGGCGGTGCGGTCACGCACCGCGGCCAGGTGAGGGGCGGCCCTGTCGCGGACGTCGGCGACGTAGGGCGCGGACAGGTCACGGGCCTGGGTGACGTACGGCGAGCCGACCACGCGGGCCTTGTCGCGGGCGTCCGTGACGTACGGCGTCGCCTTGTCGCGGGCGTCGGAGACGTACGGGGCCACCTTGTCGCGGGCGTCGGCGAGCGCAGGCCCGGCCTTGTCGCGGGCGTCGTGCAGCGCCGGGATCGCGGTGTCGGTCACGAAGTCGCTCGCCGAGCTCAGGGCCGACTCGACGTGCGGCTTGGCCTTGGCGGCCAGCGCGACGCCCCCCGTCTGGACGAGAAGGGTCTTCTTCTTCTTGCGCAATGCCATGCGATCGTCCCTCTGAAGTCGTGGTCTGGGAGTCCCACCCAATCATGAGCGGAGGGCGCCGACCACGCGTCGGGGGCGGGCGGCACTCGCTCCGCTTGAGGATCATGGCAGGATCGGAGTGCAGCACTCCCACCCGCACGGGTGGCGGCGCGCGCCGCGGGCGCGGGGTCCACACCCCGCCCGACCTGCAGCGACGTCGTCGAGCGACCGAACCGAAAGGCACCCGTACCCATGCCGAAGCAGGCCATCCTCCACACCAACCGCGGCGCGATCACCGTGGATCTCTTCCCCGACCACGCGCCCGAGACGGTCGCGAACTTCACCGGCCTCGCGACGGGGGAGAAGTCCTACGACGACGGCCGCGGCCGCAACGGCCCGTTCTACGACGGACTGGTCTTCCACCGCATCATCGACGGGTTCATGATCCAGGGCGGCTGCCCGACCGGCACCGGCACCGGCGGTCCCGGCTACACGTTCAAGGACGAGCCGCACCCCGAGCTGACCTTCGACAAGCCCTACCTGCTGGCCATGGCCAACGCCGGCCCGGGCACCAACGGCTCGCAGTTCTTCGTCACCGTGGGCAAGACCCCGTGGCTCAACTTCAAGCACACCATCTTCGGCGAGGTCGCCGACCAGGCCGGGCGCGACATCGTCGACGCCATCGGCAAGGCCCCGACCGGCCCCGGTGACCGTCCCCTCGAGGACGTCGTCATCGAGCGTCTCGAGGTCGTGGACAACTGACGCAGCAGCCCGCCTCCTCCACGCCCGGGACGGTCCCGGTCTGCTACCGCCACCCGGGCCGCGAGAGCCACATCCGCTGCCAGCGCTGCAGCCGCCCGATCTGCCCCGACTGCATGCACGACGCGGCGGTCGGGTTCCAGTGCCCCGAGTGCGTGGCGCAGGGGCGCAAGCAGACGCGGCAGGGGCGCACGCCGTACGGCGGTCGGCGCTCGGCGAACCCGCAGACCACGTCACTGACGCTGATCGCGGTCAACGTCGGGGTCTGGCTGGCCACGGTGCTGGCCGGGGGGAGCTCCTCGGGGCTGGTGCGCACGCTCGTGCTGCGCCCGGACGGCGGCTGCGTGGGCCTCGGCGCCCCCGATGCCGGCGCCTGCACGTCGTCGGGCGGGCTCTGGCTGCCGGGCGTCGTCGACGGTGCCGTCTGGCAGCTGCTGACCAACGCGTTCCTGCACGTGGACCTCCTGCACCTGCTGCTGAACATGGTGGCCGTCTACGTCCTCGGACCACAGCTCGAGGGCCTGCTGGGCCGGGCGCGCTTCCTCGCGCTCTACCTGGTCTCGGCGTTGTCGGCCTCGGCCCTGGTGATGTGGGCCGCCCCGCAGTTCCAGGCCACGCTCGGCGCCTCGGGCGCCGTCTTCGGGCTGTTCGCGGCCTACCTGGTCGTGGCGCTGAAGGTGAAGGCGCCGCTGCAGCCCATCCTGGTGATCCTCGGCGTCAACCTGCTGATCACCGTGGTCGGCCGCGGCTTCATCTCCTGGCAGGGCCACCTCGGCGGCTTCCTCGGCGGCATCCTGGTGGCGCTGGTCCTGCTCTATGCCCCGAAGCGACAGCGGGCGCGCTGGCAGTGGGCCGGCGTGGCCTCGGTGCTGGTGGTGGCGGCGGTCGCCGTTGCTGCCCGGGTCGCCGTCCTGGCCTGAGCGGCGGGCCGCCGCCGCCCCTGCCGCCGCCCCGCTGTCACGCTCTGTTGGGCCATCTGGTCCCGCGTCGCGGCGCCGCACCAGAGGAAGCAACTCGGCGTTACACCTGCGCCTGGAACGCCGCCCAGCCGTTCCACAGCGGCACGGCGCCCGAGTTTCCACACCTGTGGAGCAACCGGTGGATAACTACACCGGTGTCGTTCCGGCCGGGCCGGCCCCTCACTCCCACTTGGTGGCGAACACGAAGCCGACGGCCATGGCCGCGACCCCCACGAACAGGTTGCGCTGGCCGAGGTCGTCGAAGACCGGCAGCACCGACACGTCGTCGCTGATGATGTAGAAGACGCAGATCCAGACCAGGCCGAACAGGAACGACCCGAGCATCCCGACCACGACACCGCGACCGCGGCCGAGGGGGGTCGAGGGGTGAGCGGCGACGATGAGGCCGAGGAACAGCAGCCCGAAGCCGATCGCGTAGTTCCAGTCGCCGAGGTCGGCCATGAAGGCGGGGCTGCCGGCCTCGGGGGCGGGCTGCCCGACCACGGGCGTCCCGGCCCGGACCGCGACGTAGTAGTAGACGATCCAGGTGACGCCGGCCACCATCATCAACAGGGCCACGCCGAACCGGGCCGTCACCAGGCGTCCCCGGTCGGGGTCGGTGTAGGTCTGGGGCTTGGCCTTGGCCACGGAGGGTCTCCTCGTCGGGCGCGGGCGCCACCGAGCGGCGGCGTGGGTCGGGTGATGGTCCGGCGGTTACCTTAGTCGTCGTGAGCCGCACCGACCCCGAGGACCCCGCCGACGACCCGCGTCGTAGCCTGTGGAGCGGCTGGCGGGTCGCCACCCCCACGGTGGTCGTGGTCAGCGGGCTGCTGTTCTCCGTCAGCGCCACCAACAGCGACGGCACCGACCTGCGCCCCGGTCGCTACCGCGACCTGGCCAGCGTGGTCGAGGGTGAGGCCCGTGCCTACGACGCGCTCGCCGCCCGGGCCTCGGCGCTGAGCTCCGAGGTCGACGACCTGTCGGCGTCGGTGGACTCCGCCGAGGTCGACCGGGTCCGCGGCGAGGTCGCGGTCCTGCGGGACCCCGCCGGTCTGCAGGCCGAGGCGGGACCGGGCGTCAGCGTGGTCCTGGCCGACGCCCCCGCGGAGGCGATCGACGAGGCCGTGGCCGCCGGTGTCCAGGACATCAACGAGCTCGTGGTGCACCAGCAGGACATCCAGGCCGTGGTCAACGCGCTGTGGTCCGGCGGCGCGCGGGCGGTCACCGTCGAGGGCCAGCGGATCGTGTCGACCACCGGCATCAAGTGCGAGGGCAACGCCGTGCAGCTGCAGGGCATCCCCTACCCCCAGCCGTACCAGATCGCCGCCGTCGGTGACCCGGCCGACCTCGCCGCCGCGCTGGAGTCCGACCCGTACGTCGCGGGCTACCGCGCCGACGCCGCCGACCCGGCCGGCGGGGTCGGCTGGCAGGTCGCGCTCGAGGCCGACCTCGTGGCACCGGCGTACGACGGCCTGCTGGACCTGAGCTTCGCCGAGCCGCTGGGCTGAGCCCACCCCCGCGGGCTACCCGCCGGAGGGGTCGTCGTCGGCCCTGCCCGCCGCCTTGTCGGCCTTGCCCGCCGCCTTGTCGGCCTTGTCCGCCGCCGCTTCGCCGGTCGCCTCGCCGGACGGGTCGTCGCTGGGGGGGTCGGTGGGGTCCTCGGTCGGCTCCGGCTCGCCCTGGGAGACGAAGATGTTGACGTCGCTGCCCGCGGGCAGGGGGGTGCCGGCGTCGGGGATCTGGTCGACCACCGTGCCGCGGGGCTCCAGGCTGGCGACGTCCTCGCGCACGACCGGGTTGAAGCCGGCCGCCTGGATCTGTCGCACCGCGTCGCCCTGCTGCAGGCCCTCGACGGACGGCACCTCCTCGGGACCGTCGGAGTAGGTGAGGGTGACCCGGGTGCCCACCTCCACGCTGGTGCCGGCGGCCGGGTCGGTGGACAGCACCTCGCCGGCCGGCTCGTCGGACTCGGCGCGGACGGCGGAGACGCCGAGACCCTGGTCGCGCAGCAGCCCGGCGGCGGCCATGCGCTGCTGGCCGACCACCGTCGGCACCTCGACCTGCTCGGGTCCCTCCGAGACGACCAGGTCGATCTCGCTGGCAGGGTCGACGAGGGTGTCCGCCTCAGGAGTCTGCTCGACCACCCGACCGGCCGCGACGCGGGCGTCGGGGCGGAGCTCCACGTCGCCCACGCTCAGGCCGGCCTGACCGATCGCCGTGCGGGCGTCCGCCTCGGCCAACCGCACCAGGTCAGGCACCGCATCCCGCTCGGGCGGGGACTCCATCAGCCGGGGGAGCAGCACGGCGGCCCCGGCGAGGAGCAGCACGGCGAGCAGCGCGAGGACCCACATCAGGCCGCGGCCGCGACGACGACCGGCGTCCGGGTCGGGCGGCGGTGCCGGCACGACCGCGGTGGCCCCGCCGGTGCCGCCGCCCGCGCCCGCGGCGTACGCCGCTCCCGGACGGACCCCGGCAGCGGCCGCCCCGGCCAGGGCGGCCGGCACCCCGGCGTGCACCTGCTCCCCGGCCAGGTAGCGCTCGATGTCGGCGCGCATCTCGGCCGCCGACTGGTAGCGGTCCTCGACGCGCTTGGCCAAGGACCTCATCACGATGGAGTCGACCTCGGCAGGCAGGTCGGTGTCGTGGTCCGACGGCGGCTGGGGCTGCTCGCGCACGTGCTGGTAGGCCACCGCGACGGGACTGTCACCGACGAAGGGCGGCCGCGAGGTCAGCAGCTCGTAGAGCAGGCAGCCGGCGGAGTAGACGTCCGAGCGGCTGTCGACGGTCTCGCCGCGGGCCTGCTCGGGGGAGAGGTACTGCGCGGTGCCGACCACGGCGGCCGTCTGGGTCATCGTCGACTGTGCGTCGCTCATCGCGCGGGCGATGCCGAAGTCCATGACCTTCACGTCGCCGGACGGGGTGAGCATGACGTTGCCCGGCTTGATGTCGCGGTGGATGATCCCCGCCCGGTGGCTGTAGTCCAGCGCGGCGAGGACGCCGCTGGAGATCTCGAGTGCCCGCTCGGGCAGGATCTTGCGTCCCTCCCGCAGGATGTCACGCAGCGTGCGTCCGGCGACGAGCTCCATCACGATGTACGGCTGGGTCACGCCGTCGTCGGCGATCTCCTCGCCGGTGTCGTAGACCGCCACGATCGAGGGATGGTTCAGCGAGGCCGACGACTGCGCCTCGCGGCGGAAGCGGGCCTGGAAGGTGTCGTCGCTGGCCAGGTCGGTCCGCAGCCGCTTGACGGCGACCGTCCGGCCCAGCCGGGAGTCGGTGCCCTTGCGGACCTCCGCCATCCCGCCCCGGCCCAGCAGCTCGCCGAGCTGGTAGCGCCCGCCGATCAGGTGTCCGGAGTCGTCGCTCATCCCCCGGTGCCCTCGGACCCCGGCGTGGGCGTCTCCGCCGGCGCGGGGGACTCCTCAGGTGGCGCCGGGACGTCCCGCGGCGCCTGGCCGGGGGCGCCCCCGGAGTTGCCGGGGGCGGCCTCGGTGGGCGTCGGGGTGGGCGTGGGGCTGGGGGTCGGCGTGGGGGTCGGCGTGGGGGTCGGCGTGGGCGTCTCGACCGGGGCCGGGCCCAGGTAGGAGACGGTCACCGTCGCACCCTCGGGCAGCTCGCCGTCGGGTGACACCCCGGTGACCGCGCCCTCCTCGCCGGTGCCGTCGTTGGCCTGCTCGGAGCGGGAGACCGTCAGGCCGAGGTCCTCCAGCTGCGCCGCGACGTCGTCGACGTCGTCGCCGAGGTAGTCGCCCTCGGAGATGGTGACCGTCGCGGGCGCCGCGGAGGTCGGCGGGGCCGCGGTGGTGGGCGGCGCTGCGGACGGCTCGCTGGGCCGCGGCGTGCGGGTGGGCTCGGCGGTGGCCGAGGTCTCGCCCGAGCCCGGCTCGGTCGACCCGGTCTCGTCGCCGCCGAGGAAGGCGAAGTACGCCACCAGCAGGAGCAGCACGAGCAGCAGGCCGACCACGACCGGCACCAGCACCTTGGCGCGGCCGTCGCTCTCCTCGGCGCGGCCGACCCGGACCGCCTCGAAGGGCTCCGCGGGCGTGCTCGGCGCAGCGGCCGGCACCGCTCCGGTGCGCATCACGCGGGTGCTGTCCCCGTCGGCGGCGGCCATCCCGGCGCCGGCGAGGCCGGCCGCACCGAGGCCGGCCGCGGCGGCGAGGCCGCCCGGGAGGACGGCCGTGGCCGGCTCGCGGAGGGCAGCAGCGAACGCGTGGCCGTCGGGGAACCGGTCGGCGGGGTCCTTGGCCAGGGCGGTGCGCACGACGGCGGCGAGGTCGGCCGGCACGTCGCCGGGCAGGTCGGGCACCGGCTGCTGGAGGTGGGCCAGGGCGGTGGCGACGGGGGAGTCGGCCTCGAACGGGCGCCGGCCCGCGAGGCACTCGAAGGCGACGACGCCGAGGGCGTACACGTCGGAGGCGGGGGTGGCCTGCTCGCCACGGGCCTGCTCGGGGGAGAGGTACTGGGGCGTGCCCATCACCTGCCCGGTCTGGGTGATCCCGGCAGCGTCCGCGGCGCGGGCGATGCCGAAGTCGGTGATCTTGATCCGCCGGTCGCGGGTCACCAGCAGGTTGGCCGGCTTCACGTCGCGGTGGATGATCCCGGCGACGTGGGCGGCGCCGATCGCCGTGGCGGCCTGGGCGAGCAGGTCGCGCAGCACCTCGCGGTCGACGGTGCGGCCGGCCTGCTGGCCCTGCCGCAGGATGTCGGAGAGCGGCTCGCCGTCGACGAGCTCCATGACCAGGAACGGCTGCGGGTGGCCCGAGCCGTCCGCGGACCGTCCCTCGCCCACGTCGAAGACCTTGGCCACGCCGGGGTGGTCGAGCGCGGCGGCATGGTGGGCCTCGGTGGCGAAGCGGGCGCGGAAGTCCGGGTCGTCGGCGTACTCGTGCTTGAGGACCTTCACGGCCACCGTGCGCCCCAGCAGCGTGTCGGTCGCCCGCCACACCACGCCCATCCCGCCGGTCGCGATCCGGGAGTCGAGGCGGTAGCGGCTGCGGTCGTCGACGAACCGCTCGGGTCCTCCGCCACCACCACCGGTCGGCTGCGTCGGCCGCGTGGGGGGCTGCTGGTCGCTCACTGGTTGATCACCGCCTCCATGACCGCCTTCGCGATCGGCCCGCCGAGCTGGCCGCCGGCGATCTCCCCGCGCGGGATGTCCGCGCTCTCGATCATGACGGCCACCGCGACCTCGGGGTCCTGCGCCGGGGCGAAGGAGGTGAACCAGGCGTACGGCGGGACGTCGTCCTGGCCGCTCTGCGCGGTGCCGGTCTTGCCGGCCACCTCCCGCCCGGGGATCGCGGCCGGGCTCGCCGTGCCGTCGGCGACGGTGGCCACCATCAGCTGGGTGAGGTCCTCGGCGGTGGCGGAGGACACCGCGCGGGAGAAGTCGTCGTCCTCGGTCTGCTCGAGCACGTCGTACTCGGCCGACTGGATCTCATCGACGACGTAGGGACGCTTGACGACCCCGTCGTTGGCGATCCCGGCCGAGACCATCGCCATCTGCAGCGGGGTGGCCCGGACCTCGAACTGGCCGATGCCGGTCTGACCGGTCTCCGGGGCGTTGGCCTCCTCGGGGAAGACCGAGACGGCCTGGGGACCCCAGTCCTCGAGGTAGCGCTGGTTGAACCCGAACGCCTCGGCCTGCTCCAGCATGGCCTCCGAGCCGACCTCGACCGCCAGGGCGGCGAAGGTGGTGTTGCACGACTGCGCCATGGCCTGCTCGAACGGGATCGTCGTGGTCCCGCAGTCGCGGCCCTCGTTGTCGATCAGCCCGGTGTCGCCGACGGTCTCGGGCAGCTGGTAGGTCGCGCCGCCGGGGACCTGGTCGTCGGCGGTGTAGGCACCGCTCTCGATGGCCGCGGCCGCCGTGACGAGCTTGAAGGTGGATCCCGGCGGGAGGGTCTGCTGGATCGAGCGGTTCAGCAGCGGCTCGTCCTCGCGGCCCTCCAGGTCGTCGTAGGTGCGGCGGACCGAGGTCAGGTCGTGCGAGGAGAGGTTGTTGGGGTCGTAGGTCGGCAGCGACACCGCGGCGAGGATCTTGCCGGTGGCCGGCTCCACCGCCACGACCGAACCGCGCACGCCCTCGCCGAGCGCCGAGAGCCCGTCGTACGCAGCCTGCTGCGCGGCGGCCTCGATGGTCAGCTGGACGTTGCCGCCGGCGTCGGACTGGTTGGAGAGCAGGTCGACGAGCTGGCGCACGAAGAGCCGGTCGTCCTCGCCGGACAGGACCGGGTTCATCGACTGCTCGACGCCGGTCTGGGAGAAGAAGCTGAAGTAACCGGTGAGGTGGGCGTACATCAGCGGCGCGGGATAGGTCCGGAGGAACTCGTATTGGTCGTCGACGGGCTCGCTGCCGGCCACGGCGTCGCGCCCCACGAGGATCGCGCCGCGCTCGACGGAGTACGCGGCCTCGATCACCCGACGGTTGCGCGGGTCCTCGTCGAGCTCGGCTGCGTTGAAGAACTGCAGGTAGGTGGCGTTGGCCATCAGCGCCACGAAGAGCATCAGGCAGAAGACCGAGATGGTGCGGATGGGCTTGTTCATCGCGGGAGCTTCACCACCTGGGTCGCCTCGTCGTCGGGGCTGTCGTCGGTCGCGGACAGGTCGGGCACGGGGCGGCGGGCCTGGTCGGAGATGCGCAGGAGCAGGGCGATGATCACCCAGTTCGCCACCAGTGAGGACCCACCGTAGGACAGGAAGGGGGTGGTCAGACCCGTCAGGGGGATCAGCCGGGTGACACCCCCGATGACCACGAAGACCTGGAGGGCCAGGACGCCCGCGAGCCCGGTCGCCATCAGCTTGCCGAAGGCGTCGCGCGAGATCACCGCGGAGCGCAGCGCCCGCTCGACGATCAGGCCGTAGAGCAGGATCACCGCGAGCACGCCGGTCAGCCCCAGCTCCTCGCCGATGGCGCCGATGATGAAGTCGGACTCGGCGTACGGGACCCGCTCCGGGCTCCCCTGGCCCAGCCCGCGGCCGATCAGGCCGCCCCAGGCCATCCCGAACAGCCCCTCGACGAGCTGCCCGGACCCGGGGGACTGGTCGAAGTAGGCCAGCGGGTCGAGCCAGATGTTGACGCGGTTCTGGACGTGGCCGAAGAGCTTGTAGGCCACGGCGGCGCCGCCGAAGAAGAGCGCGCTGCCGACGACGAGCCACCCGGGCCGCTCGGTGGCGACGTAGAGCATCACCAGGAAGAGCCCGAAGAAGAGCAGGCTCGAGCCGAGGTCGCGCTGGAAGACCAGGATGCCCAGGCTGACCGTCCACATGGCCAGGATCGGGCCGAGGTCTCGCCCGCGGGGCAGGTCGACGAAGAGCAGCCGGCGCCCGGCCAGGGCGAGGGCGTCGCGGTGGACCACCAGGTAGCCGGAGAACGCCACGACGAGCAGCACCTTGGCCACCTCGCCGGGCTGCAGTCCGAAGGGGCCGAGGCGGACCCAGATCTGGGCGCCGTTGACCTCGTAGCCCAGGCCGGGCACCAGCGGGGCCAGCAGCAGCGCGATCGCGCCGAGGCCGGCGGTGTAGGTGAACCGGGCCAGCGTCCGGTGGTCGCGCAGCACCAGCAGGGTGACCACGAAGAGCACGACCCCGAGGGTCATCCAGGTCAGCTGCTGCTGCGCGAAGGTGGTGTCGTCGGCCAGGTCGAGGCGCCGGATGACGGCCAGCCCCAGCCCGTTCAGGGCGGCCACGACCGGCAGCAGCACCGGGTCGGCGTAGGGCGCGACGAAGCGGACCGCGACGTGGGCGCCGATGATCAGCGCGGCCAGGCCGCCGCCGTAGCCGAGGATGTCGGCCGGCACGACGCCCTCGACGCCGAGGCCGACCGCCGCGTAGGCGCCGATGCCGACGGCCAGCGCGAGCACGAGCAGGAACAGCTCGGCGCCGCGCCGGCGACGGTGGACGAAGCCCATCAGGGCCCCGGGCTGGGTGGAGGGCACGCCTCAGCCCTCCCCGGTGGTGCTGTCGGTGCGCTGCTGCTCGGCGAGGCGCTGGACGGTGTCGCGCGCGGAGTCGAGGTCGCCGGCGTCGATGCCGGCACTGACCTTGGTGGCGTCGAAGTCCGAGAGCAGGGCGACGTCGACGTCGCTGGTCTCGTACGGCTCGGACAGCGCGATCCCGGGCAGCTCGGCGTCGACGCCCCGGAAGATCGTCACCTGCCCGTCGGACTCGCCGACGTAGTACTGCCGCTGGCTCCAGGCCCAGGCCGCGGCCGTGGCCACCCAGAGCAGCCCGACCACGACGGCCAGCACCAGCAGGCGGCTGAGCCAGAGGAAGCGGCGCGGGGGTCGCGGGGCGTACCGCTGGGCCTCGGGGTCGGTGGCGATCGCGTACGGGACGCCGTCGGCGATCTCGGCGTCGACCGGCTCGAGCTCTCCGGTGTCGCCGGAGCGGTGCCCGCGGAAGAGGCCGATCCCGCCGGTGACGCCGCGACCGCGGCGTCGCAGCTCGGAGGCGGCGCCGACCAGGAGCGGCTCGAGCTCGGCGAAGGCGGGGTCGTCGGTGGTGGAGGCCCGGTCGACGACGTCGGCGACCACGCAGGTGACGTTGTCGGTGCTGCCGGCCTCGAGGCTGGCGCGCACCAGCTCGACGGCGGCGTAGTCGGGTGTGCCCGTGGCCAGGATGTCGGCCAGCCGGTCGGCGCGCAGCGACCCGCTGGCGCCGTCGCTGCACAGCAGCAGCCGGTCGCCGGGGACGACCTCGAGCACGAACAGGTCCGGCTCCAGGTCGTGGTTTCCGTCGAGCGCGCGCAGGATGACGTGGCGGTGGGGGTGGGTCTCGGCCTCCTCGGGGCTGATCCGCCCCTCGTCGACCAACGTCTGCACGAAGGTGTGGTCCGTGGTCAGCTGGGACAGCTCGCCGGCGCGCCACAGGTAGGCGCGGCTGTCGCCGACGTGGCCGATGCCGACCCGGCTGCCGTCGAAGAGCGCGACGGTCGAGGTGGTGCTGGTGCCGTTGAGGGCCGGCTCTTCGTCGACGAGGCGCCCGATCGCGAGGTGGGCCGCGTCGAGCCCGGCACTGACGCGGTCGAGGAGGTCGGGGCGGTCCTCCGGGGGGTCGTCGAGCTCGCGCAGCGCCCGGACCGCGGTGGAGGAGGCGATGTCGCCGCGGGCGGCGCCGCCGACCCCGTCGCAGACGGTGAGCAGCCACGGCCCGGCGTACCCGGAGTCCTGGTTGTCCTTGCGGACCCGACCGACGTCCGAGATGGCGGAGTAGTGCAGGACGTGGGCCGTCACTTGCGCAGCTCCAGCACGGTCTTGCCGATGCGGACCTGCGTGCCGAGGGTCAGTGTGGTGGGCTGGGTGATCCGCACCGAGCCGATGTAGGTGCCGTTGGTGGAGCCGAGGTCCTCGACGTACCACTGGTCGCCGGAGGCGGCGATCCGCGCGTGGCGGGTGGAGGCGTAGTCGTCGTCGAGGCGGATGGCGGCGTCGGTGCCGCGCCCGATCAGGATGGGCGCCTGCTCGAGCGGGACCGTGACGCCCTCGTTGGCGCCGGAGGTGACCGCGACCTGGGTGGGCTGGCCGCGGCGCGGCCTGGCCGCCTTCTTGCTGGTGCGGGACTTCTTCTGCTTGGGCGCGGCGGCGCTGCCGGTGCGGGCGGCCTCCGGCACCCGGGCGCCGAACATGTCGGAGCGGATCACCGAGATCGCCGACAGCACGAAGATCCACAGGATGGCCAGGTACGCCGCACGCACCAGGAACAGGGTCAGCTCAGACATCGGTCTGCTCCTCGACGAGCGAGACGGTCATGACGGTGGTGCCGGCCTGCACCCGCGAGCCGTCGTGCAGCGTGGCCCGGCTGACGCGGTGGCCGTCGACGGTGATGCCGTTGGTGGACCCGAGGTCGTGGACCTCCACGGCCGGGCCGCGGGCACCGTCGCTGACGACGAACTCGGCGTGCCGCCGGCTCATGCCGGGGTCGTTGACGCGCAGGTCGGCGTCGCTGCCCCGCCCGACGACCATCCCGGGGGACTGCAGGGGGTGCCGGGTGCCGTTGACGACGAGCAGGGCTCGGGCCCGGCGGACCTGGGTCTGGGTCGCCTGGTGGGTGACGCGGCCCTGGGCCTCGCTGCGCACCCGGAAGCGTCCGGTGGTCAGCTCCTCGTCGACGGCGAAGTCGATGCTGATCGGGCCGGGGAAGGCATAGCCCTGCTGGTGGGCGTGCACGTCGAGCTCCTCGGCGAAGGTGACCTCGAGGTCGTACGGGGCCAGGCGCTCGTGGTCGGGTCCGGAGAGCTCGACGTGGAAGACGTTGGGCACGACGCGCCGGGTGCGCGAGACGATCTGGGCGTTGCTGTCGATCTCGCGCTGGAGGGCCGCTGAGATCTCGACCGGCTGGACCGCGGAGCGGAAGGTCTTCGCGAAGGCGCTCGACACCGCCTGCTCGAGGCGGCTCTCGAAGCGTTGCAGCCTGCCCATGCGTCCACCTCCTCAGCCTCTGGTGCCCTCCGGCCACGCCTGCCGGGGGTGCGTGCGGCCCGGGTCCGGACCGCGGGCGGCGCGGCGTGCCGACCCGGCGGTCGGCCGGGACCGGCCGATCGTATCGGGGTCGACCATCCCAGGGGCGAACCCCGGGCGGTACGGCGGGCGGCGTCCCGGCCGCGCGCCAGGGCTCGATTGGGCGCAGCCAGGGGCTGGGGGTAACGTGGCGCCCGCTTCATGCGCGAGTGGCGGAATAGGCAGACGCGCACGGTTCAGGTCCGTGTGTCCGAAAGGACGTGGGGGTTCAACTCCCCCCTCGCGCACCGCTCAGCAACACCCAGATGCCGCCCCTGGTACTCATCGGTACCAGGGGCGGCATCGTGCTGTGCTTGAAGCCGTCGAGGAGCTCGCGTCCGGGCGCTCCGAGGCCCGGGTGCCGCCCGCGGCGACGACAGCAGCTCCCGCAGCCGCGACGGTCGCGCCCGGCGTTGCCGCCACCGCTCGCGCTGACCGTCACGGACGTCCTGCGTCCTCCACGGCTGGAGCGCGTGGTCCTAGACGTCGTCCCGGTTCTCGCAACGGCTGCCGACGTCGAGCGCCCGGTCGAACCGCAACGAGTCGACCCCGCTGCCGCAGTCGGCCACGTCGGCCTCCCCGTCCCCGACCAGCAGGGTGTCGCCGCCTCCCCGGCCGAAGACCTGGTCCTGACCACCCTCCCCCTGGAGCACGTTCGCCTTCCGGTTGCCGAAGAGCCTGTCCTGGCCAGCAGTTCCGATGACGCCCTCGGTGCGACGGATGTCGTCCCGAGCACCGACGGGGCCGTCCATGGCGTTGCCGTCGTCAGCTCCACCGCGGGGGCGGAGGTCGACCGTGACCCCGCTCTCCCGACCGTTGTAGAGCGCCACGTCGGTCTCACCCGGCCCGCCGACGATCAGGTCGGCTCCGGCATCGCCTCCGAGGAAGTCGCGGCCGGGCCCACCGCGCGCGATGTCGTCGCCGTCGCTGGCGGCGATCGAGTCGTCCCCGGTGTTTCCCCTGAGGACGTCGTCGCCCTCGTACCCCACGAGCAGGTCGCCACCGGCCTCACCGAACACCCGGTCGTCACCTGCCCACCCGGCCACCGCGTCGTCGCCGCTCCCCGCGCACACGGTGTCGTCCCCGCCACCGGCGTCGATCACATCCCGCCCACCCAGACCGACGATCACGTCGGGGCCGTCGGTACCGGTGAGGAAGTCGTCACCCTCGGTCCCGACCATGGTCGCTGCCTGGCCGTCGCAGAGGACCAGAGCGCCGGCCTGGGCCGAGGAGGCGGCGATCCCGACGGCGAGTCCGGGAAGGAGGGCGGCTGCAGCCAGCGCGGCGCGGGCGCGGGCGAGGGTGGGGGGCATCGGTGGTCTCCGTCGCTGTCGTCGCCGTCACCGTGACGGCGTCGCGTCAGGCTAGGGGCGTGCGCGCACCGCCGCAGGCGATCCGACAGACGCACGGGACCCGTCCGGGCTCGGCCCCACGCCTCACCCGTGGACGTGCTGTCCGGGGCCTTCCGCCGAGCGACCCGCCTCCGTCCGGGGCGTCGACGCCGGGTGCCGGCACGAGCCGCACCCGGAGACCCTGACGGGGTCGGAGGTCGACTCGGCGGGGTCCGTGACCGACGCCTCGCCGCGGCGGTCGCCGACGCCGTGCCAGAGGCCGTCGAGACGATCCGGCCTCTGACCAGCCTGTGGGTCGGGGCGGCGGCCGGGGTCGTGTCCCGGGTCGGGTGGCCGCACGCGCCGCGATGGCTGACCCCGGCGCGCTACACGGCGTCGGGGTGGGCGGCGGAGCTGGTGATCGACGACGTCGCGGCCGGTCTCGCTCGTCACCGACGCCTCCTGACCGGCCGCGCCCGTCCGCAGGAACCGCCGACCGCCTCGCCCGGCGGCCGTCGCACCCCGCGGTGCTCCCGGCTACGGCGTGGCGGGGGCCAGCTCCACGGTGACCAGCGTGCCGCGCAGGCGTACGGCGTTGGTCCCCCGGTCCGGGGACGTCGAACCGACCGACGGCACGACACGGTAGGTCGTGCCGGGCTCGAGAGCGCGGACGAGCCAGCGTGCCGTCGCGGGCGCACCGGTGTCCGGCTCGATGCCCACCGGGCCGGTCGGTCGGGTGCGCAGGTCGTCGACCGTCGGGTCGTCCTGCCCGTCACCCGCCCCGGTGTCGACGGTGACGTCGAGGGTGAAGGGTCCGGGCCCGCGGGTGCGGGCGGTGGAGGAGACCTCGACCACCGCGTCGTACGCCGGCGCGTCGGCGGGCGTCACCAGCCGCAGCGGCCGCACGGCGCCGATGCCGCCCGAGTCGTCGGAGTAGGTGGCGCTCGGACCCGGGTCGTAGAACTTCTCCGCGCGCACCACCGGCTGCGGCTCCTCGATGCCACCGCCCCCGAGGACCGCGGCGGCCCCCCCGCTGCCGGCGGCCACGACCGCGACCACCATCGGCAGGACCCACCGTCTCGACGTCACGAGCCGAGGTTAGGGGTTCGGCGCGGCGGGGGCGGGGTTTCTGCGTCGGTCATCTGACCGGCGGAGGGCGCGGCGGAAGGAGCGGGCGGAGCCGCGGCCGCTGGAGATCACCCGGGTGTTGGCGTCGTCCACCACCGAGCCCACGGTCTCGGCGGCGTCGGGGCGGTTGGCGCCGATCCCGCCGCGGGCGCCGCGCTTGACCCAGCCGACGACGTAGGTCGCGGGCACCGTGCGCCCCGTGGCGGGGTCGACGACGCGGCCCTCGCGGTGGGGCACGGTGCCGGTGGCGTGGTCGAGGGGCAGGCCGGGCACCGGCTCGCTGCGGTAGCCCACCGAGCGCAGCACCAGGGTGGTCTCGAGACGCTCGCTGCTGGACCAGCGGTCGGGTGCCGGGGCGGGGTGGTGCTCGCTGCTGGACCAGCGGTCGGGTGCCGGGGCCAGGTGGACGGCCTCGACCCGGTCCTCGCCGACGACCTCCTCGACCACGGCACGGCAGCGCAGCACGAGGCGGCACCGGGTGGGGGGCGGACCCGTGTGGTCCAGCGGGGTGACGGCGACGCCCCGGAGCGCGGCCGCCTTGCTGCCCGGGGCGGCGCCCGCGACGTCCGTGGCGACCTCGGGGCCGCCGTCCACCACGACGTCGAGGTCCGCGCGGACCAGCAGGGGGCGCAGCTCCTCCCCGGGCACGCCGAGCGTCCGGTCGGCGGACGCCCCCACCGCGTAGACCAGCGCGTCGTGGTGGGCGAGCGGCTGCTCGTGCGTGACGTCGCGACCGACCTCGGTGTGGAGCACCCTCTGCACCCGCGGGTGGCGGTGCACGGTGGTGAACCGCTCGCCGATCCGGCGCGTGTCGAGGTGGTCCGGGGCGACCCCGAAGCGCACCAGCCCGCCCGGCTGCTCGAGCCGGTCGACCATGGTCACGCTCGCGCTCGTGGTGAGCAGTGCCGAGGCCGTGCAGCCGGCCGCGGGGCCGGTGCCGACCACGACCACCCGCAGACCGGCCGCGTGCCCGGCCAGCGCAGCAGGGAACGTCGGGGCCCCCACCCAGGCGCGGGCGAGTCCTCGACGTGTGCGGCGTTGACGGCGGCGTACGCCTGCTCGTGCCCGACCAGGGCGTCGACCGGCTTGATGGCGTCGACCGGGCACGCGTCGGCGCAGGCGCCGCAGTCGATCCAGCTGACCGGGCGGACCGACACGCAGGACGCGTCGCTGCAGCAGGACTGGGTGACGGCGAACGCCACGGGCTCAGACCATGCTCACGCGCTGGTAGATCCTCAGCGCGGGACGGGTCAGCAGGCCGAGCCCGTCGAGGAACTCCATCAGGCGCGCGCAGCTCGAGCGCATCAGGGTGTGGTGGTGCTCGTTGGCCCGCGCCCCGGCCACCGCCCGCGTCGGGTCGAGCCCGGCCGCGGCGTACACGCCCACGCCGACCATGGTGGAGACGATCTGCTGGGCCGCGACGGTGATCACCAGCGCGGACAGCCTGCGGCGCCCCGGGCTCGCGCCCTCGATCCGCTCGCGCATCTCCTGGCGGGCGAACCCCGACCCGGTCGACCGACGGCCCGGTCGGCAGACCGGTCGCGGCAGCACCGGACGGGTCGTCAGTCGCCGCCGGTGGCCTCGAGGTCGCGCAGGTAGCCCGCGAACCCCCGCCCGACACGGCCGTACCGGCGCCCGGAGGTCAGGGCCGTCAGGCCCGGGACCTCGCGCACCCCGCCGGCCCGCAGCGCGGCGACCAGCAGGACGTCCTCGTGCTCCTCGACGGGCAGGAACCCGCCGGCCGCGTCGTAGGCGTCGAGCCGGACCCCGAGGTTGGCCCCGTGCACCGCGACCGCGTGCCCGGGCCCGTGCCGCAGGAGCCAGGCGGCGTAGGTCGCGGGGTCGAGGTCGCGGGGGTCGGGCCGGACCGCGCCCACCACCAGGCCCGCGCCCGCGTCGGCCGCCGCCACCTGGTGCACCAGCCAGCCCGGGGGGACCACCGTGTCGGCGTCGGTCGAGGCCACCCACACCTGGGCCGCCGGCACGGGTCCGTGCCTCGCCACCGCGGCTCGCACGCCCTCGCGGCGCGCTGTCCCGACCCGTTGCGCGGCGGTCACCACGGTCGGCACGCCCGAGCGCGCGGCGACGCCGGCGGTCCCGTCGGTGCAGGCGTCGAGGACGACCAGGGTGGTGGTCGTGACCAGCGGGTACGCCTCGGCCAGCGCTGCGACCGCACCCGCGACCGCGCGCAGGCACCGCCCGAGCAGCTCCTGCTCGTCGTGGGCCGGGACCACGACCGCGACCGCCCGCAGTGACGGCATCCGCTCAGCCACGCGGGTCGGGCAGGACGTCGTGGCCGAGGACGAGGAGCTCCACGTCGCGGTCGCGGTAGGTCGCGGCCACCGGGAGCGCGGCGGTGAAGGCGGCGTGGACGTCGGCGCCGTCCAGCGGCCATCCCTCGACGGGGTGCCGCCAGTGCGCCAGCGCGAGCACGCCCCCGGGGGCCAGGTCGGCCACCACCCGGGCGACCAGGCCCTCGAGCTCGGCGGGGGGCAGGAAGTAGCCGGTCTCGGAGACGACCACGAGGTCCCACGGGCCGGCGGGCCAGTGAGCGGGCACCGCGCCGGCGACCAGGCGTACGTCGTGCCCGGCCGGGTCGGCGTCCAGTCGGGCGCGTGCCCGGGCCAGCGCGTGCGGGCTCGGGTCGATCGCAGTGAGCCGGTCGCAGCGGGCGGCCAGGGCCAGGGTCGTCGCGCCGGTCGAGCAGCCGACCTCGAGCGCGGCGGCGTACCGGCGGTGCGGCAGCGTGGCGAGCAGCAGGTCCCGCTTGCGCTGCTCGTACCACCGCCGGTCGACGCCCCAGGGGTCCTCGTCGGCGGCGTGGAGCCGGTCGAGGGCGGGGTCGGCGGGTGGTCGGCGCACCAGCACCTCGGTGTCGCCCGCGGCGTGGGCCAGCAGGTCGGGGCCGAGCAGCACCTCGTCGCCGGGGCGGTCGGAGAGCGGCTCGACCTGGGTGCGGTGGGCGCGCACGGCCGCGGCCTTGCGCTCGACCGCGGCCGGGTCCAGGTGGAGCGCGACGAGCTGGTCCCACGGGGCGTCGTCCGGGGAGCCCCAGTGCCAGAACCAGACGGCGTACTCGAGCAGACCCGCCCCGCAGCGCACGGCCGCGGCGGCCCCGGCGCGCCCGACGGCCTCGTGGTCGGGGTGGCCGTCGCGGCGCCAGGGCGCCACCACCAGGGTCCGGCGGCCGTCGCGGACGACCTCGACCACCGCGGTCGTGACCGCCTCCTCGTGCTCGGCCACCGCTCCGTCGGGCAGCCCGAGCAGCCGCGGCGTGCAGCCGGGGGCGAGCAGGGTCACCGCGTCGTGCGACTCCCGGGCCCGGAGCCGGCCCAGCCCGGCCGGGGTGTGGGTGGGCGAGAGCGGGTGGCTGGCCTCGCCGAGCGTGGCCACCACGACCGCGACGTCGAGACCCCGGGCGTGGGCGGTGGTCAGCAGCCCCCCGGCGCCGAGGGTCTCGTCGTCCGGGTGGGCGGCCAGCACCACCACCCGGTCGTGCCCGGCGAACGGGTCGGCCGGGGGGAGGGCGGCCCACCGCGGGTCGGCGCGCCACGCGGCGGCCGGGGTGCCGGCCGTGTCGTGGGTGAAGGTCACCACGGCGACGTCCCGCCGGGCAGCAGGGCGGCCCCGAGGGCGGCCTGGTCCCGCTCGGCGTGGTGCTGGCGGAGGTAGAGCGCGAGGTCCGCGACGCGGCGGGCGTGCCGGGCCTCGTGGGCCAGCGGCCCCGGGCCGAGCGCGTGGGCCACGTGGCGTACGACGTCCTCCGCGGCGTCGGCGACCACCTGGCGCACCCGGGCGGCCAGCAGCGCGCCGTCGGCGCCGGTCGCGCGCCCGGCGTCGACCTCCGCGGCGGCGGTGACCAGCACGGACCGGGCGCCGGCCAGGACCGCGTCGACGGCGCCGAGGTGCACCAGCGCGACCTGGTCCGGCTCACGGGTCCGGCACTGTTGGTGCAGGCGCCGGGCCAGGGCGACCGCGCCGCCGTACCAGACCGCGGCCACGCCGGCGCCGCCCCAGGCGAAGCCGGGCCGGTCGAGGTACCAGCCGACGGGGCCGACCGCGGAGGCCGGGACCGCGTCCAGGGCCAGGGTCGAGGTGGTGACCTCCGCGAGGGCGTACGCCGACCACGCCCCGGGCTCGACGACCACCCCGGGCTGCTCGGTCGCGACGGCGAACATCGCCCGCTCGTGGTCGCCGACCCAGGCCGTGACCAGGCCGTGGCTGACGTGACCGGCCAGCGAGCACCACGGCTTGCGGCCCGAGAGACGCCACCCGCCCGGGGCGCCGGCTTCCCGGGCGGCCTCCAGCCGGGCGTGCGGGGCCTCGGCCGCCCAGACGCCGTACGACGCTGCGGCCGGCGCCTCCTGGCCGGGGTCCTGGTGGCGGGCCTCGTCGAGGACGGCCAGCGCGTCGAGGTGCGGCTCCAGGACGCGGGCCACCGCGAGGTCGACCGCAGCGACGGTCGCCAGCTGCTCCCAGCGGCGCAGCGTCGCGCCGCCCCCGGGCAGCGGCGCGTCGGCCCCGACGGCGACCGCCCAGGTCACCGCCGCGGCCACCGGAGCCCCGACCACGGCCTCGGCTCCGGCAGCCAGGTCGGTCAGGTCGGGCAGGCCGGGCAGGTCGGCCGGGGCGAGCCGGACGGGGGCGGGCCCGGGCGCGTCCACCGACGCCGACGAGGTCATGCCCCCACTGTGGGTGCCCGCGGCGGGCCCTGCCCCATCCCTGGATACCCGTCCTGGGGGACGCGGGAACGCGCCCACCCGCGCCGGCCTCCCACCCGGCCGGCCACCCGTCAGGGCTCAGTGCGCGGCGCCACCCCGGCGACGGGAGGTGACGAGCGTCTTCAGCGCGACCACCACGGCACCCAGCAGCGCACCGACCAGGGCGGAGGCGGTGGTGTTGACCAGCCAGCCCAGCACGCCGCCGACCACCGGGACGGCGTCGTGGGCGGCGACCTCGACGTGGTGGACGAGGTCGTACGGGCCGCTGAGCCCCAGCTCGTCGAGGCCCACCAGCTCGATGTGGCCGCCGACCCACAGCATGGCGGCCGTGCCGACGACGGAGATGACGGTGAGCACCGTGGGCATCGAGTTGACCAGGCCGGCCCCGAAGCGGCCGGCGCCGCTGTCCGCGCCGCGCCGCTCGACCAGGGCCAGGCCGAGGTCGTCCATCTTGACGATCAGTGCGACCGCGCCGTAGACGACGACGGTGATGAGCACCGCCACGACCACCAGGATGATCAGGCGGGAGAGGAAGCCCTCGGCGGCGATCTCGTTGAGCGCGATCACCATGATCTCGGCCGACAGGATCAGGTCGGTGCGCACCGCCCCGGAGACCACCTCGTCCTCGGACTTCTCCTGGGGATCCTCGTCGTGGTGGGCCCCGTGGCCCAGCGCGTGCCAGATCTTCTCTGCCCCCTCGTAGCAGAGGTAGGCGCCACCCAGCATCAGGATCGGGGTGAGCGCCCACGGCAGGAACTGGCTGAGCAGCAGCGCGGCCGGGAGGATGAAGAGGAGCTTGTTGCGGATCGAGCCGATCGCGATCCGCTTGATGATCGGCACCTCCCGCTCGGCCGCGAGCCCGCGGACGTACTGCGGGGTCACGGCGGCGTCGTCGACCACGACGCCGGCGGCCTTGGCCGAGGCGCGGGCGGCTGCGGCCCCCACGTCGTCGACCGAGGCCGCGGCGAGGCGGGCCAGGGCCGCCACGTCGTCGAGCAGGCCGAAGAGACCGGCGCTCATCGCGGTGTCCGGCAGGCGGTGGGGTCGGGGTGCGGGGACGTCACGGGACCATCATGACCCGAACAGCGGCCGGGCGGTGCAGACGACCTCGGCTCAGGGCGCCTGGCCGGTGGGGTCGAACGCGGCTCCGGCCCCGCGCAGGAAGCGGTGGACGACCGCACGGTCGTGCTCGTCGAGGTCGTCGTCGAGGTGGGGGTGGCGCGCCCGTGGCCCATGGCGCAGAGCCCGTCGACCGGGCCGGTGGACGCCGCCGTGACCCACGGCTCGCGCCGCGGCATGCTCCCGCGATGGCGTCCACCGGCGGGGTCATCACCAGCGGGCACCCTGCTGGCGGCCGTCCTCGCCGTGCTCTGCGTGCTGCCGCTGGTGCTGCTGGTGCAGCTCGGCACCATCGAAGGGATCGGAGTCCTGCTCGACACGCTGCCGGTCCGACGGTGCTCGTGCCGGCGCTGGCCGTCCGTCTGGGCGACCTGTTCTGGTGGCCGGCGCGGCCCGGGCCGGTCAGCCGGCCACGACCACCCGGTCGAGGACGGCCTGCCGGATCTCGGGGGTGAAGGTGGCGATCCCGTGGTCGCGGGCCGCGTGGTCGGCGACCTGGGCGAGGAGGCGGTCCTCGGTGGGGCTCTCGAACCGGGCGGTACATCCCGGCATCACGTCACCGCAGGCGAGCTTGAAGGTCATGACGGTGCTCCTCCCGGCGGGTCGGTCCCCGCCTCGTGGTCGTGGTGGTGGTGGGGTGACCCACCGGGGTCCAGCGGGAGCCGCACCCACAGCGCGGTGCAGCGGTCGTCCTGGTCGACCCCGATGGACCCTCCCTGGGTCACGGCGAGGGCGCGGGCCAGGTAGAGACCGATCGTGATGCCGGTCCCGTCGTCGTTGAGGTCGAAGGGGTCGAAGAGCGCCTGCAGCTGCGTCACCGGGACGGGCTCGCCGGCGCGTACCACGCGCAGCTCGTGCCATGGCCCCACCAGGCGGTGCTCGAGGTGGACGTCCTCGGGCTCGGGGCCGAGGTGGGCGGCACGCCAGAGGTCGTCGAGGATCCGGGCGGTCAGCGCGAGGTCGACCTGCAGCACCACCTCGGACGTCGACGTCGTCGGGACCAGTCGTGGGGCGCCCGGGGTGCTCGGCAGGCCGGCGGTCACGGGGGCGTCGGTGCGGTCCGCGGCGGCGACGAGGTCGACGAGGGTCACCGCGGTCGTGCGGGGCGCGAGCCGCCCGAGGGAGGCGGCGGTGAGCAGCTCGACGTCGACCGTGCGGGCGGTCAGCGTGAGGAGGGCGTCGTGGAGCCGGCGCAGCCCGAGGCCGACGGTGTCGGGCGGGAGGTCGCCGTCGACGAGCAGGGCGGCCCAGCCCCGGGCCGTGGCCAGCGGGGTCCGCATCTCGTGCGCGAAGGCCGCGAGGAACCTGTCCCGCTGGCGCGCCGCCAGCGGGTCGGGCCGGTGCGTCACCTGGGCCGACCCCGCGGCCACGAAGCCGCGGACCCACCGGTGCAGGACGGCGACGTCGACCGACCAGCGCCGGGCCACCTCGGCCTGCGGCGCGCCCTCGAGCACCTCGAGCACCGCCGTGACCCGGGGGTCGGGCGTCTCGTCGCGCCGCGAGGCGAGGCGGAGCGTCGGAGCCGTCATGGTGTCCAGCGTCCTGCCGTGTCCTGGGCGCCGCGTGGGCCCCGGATGGGCCCGGGTGGGCCTGCGCCGAGGACGACGATACGTGTCGTAGGTCCTGATGCGGGGGCGAACGGGCGAACCGGCGTCCGCAGTGAGCCCGGCCCGCCGGGCGACGTCCACGCCGGTCGGGTTGCGCGCGGGTGGGGCACGCTCAGGGCACGATGAGGCGCATGACCCCTGCCGACCACCGCGGCGGGCCCGCCGGCCCGGACGACCGACCCGACCCGCAACGGGCCCGCGAGCGGCCCCAGGACCGGCAGGACGACCGGGTCGCAGCGGAGGGTGCCGACACCGTGACGGCCTCGGCCCGTGCGCTCGACCCCACCGCGGTGGCCTCCGGCGTACGCCGCCTCTCGACCTGGACGCTGCGCGCGCTGGTCCTGGTGGTCGGCGCCGTCGTGCTCGCCATGGTGGTCGGCAAGGTGTGGAGCATCCTGCTGCCGCTGGTCCTGGCCCTCGTCCTGGCCACCGTGCTCGAGCCGCCAGCGCGTCTGTTCGAGCGTCGGCTGGGGATGCACCGCGCGCTGTCGTCGGGTGCGGTGGTCCTGCTCTTCGTGGCGGTCTTCGGCGGCATCATCGCGCTGCTGGCCCCGACGGCGACCGACGAGGTCGTCTCGCTCTCCCTGAGTGCGTCCCAGGGGCTCGAGGACCTGGAGACCTTCGTGGCCGACCTGGGTGTGGGGGTGACCGACGCGCAGATCGAGTCCGTCGTGGCGGCGACCCAGGAGCGGCTGCAGGCCAGCGCGGCCACGATCGCCTCGGGCGTGCTCGTGGGCCTCGGCGCGGTGGCAAGCGCGGCGGTCAACGTCGTGGTCACCCTGGTCCTGACCTTCTTCTTCCTCAAGGACGGCGGCCGCTTCCTGCCCTTCCTGCGCCGCTGGACCAGCCCCACCGCCGGTCACCACCTGGTCGAGGTGTCCACCCGGTCGTGGATCACGCTGGGCACCTTCGTGCGTACCCAGGCGCTCGTCGGGCTGATCGACGCGATCTTCATCGGCATCGGGTTGCTCCTGCTGCAGGTCCCGCTGGCGCTGCCGCTGGCCGTCATCACGTTCCTGGCCGCCTTCGCCCCGATCGTCGGGGCGGTGGCCGTCGGCGTGCTGGCGGTCCTGGTCGCGCTGGCGGCCAACGGGTGGGTCACCGCGCTGATCGTGCTCGGGATCGTGCTGGCCGTGCAACAGCTCGAGGGCAACGTGCTGCTGCCCTGGCTCCAGGGCCGCAGCCTCGACCTGCACGCCGGCGTGGTCCTGCTCTCGATCGTGCTGGGCTCCACGCTGTTCGGCGTGATCGGTGCGTTCCTGGCGGTGCCGACCGCGGCCGTGGCCGTGGTGGTCGCCCGCTACGTGCACGAGCAGGCCAGTGCCGAGCCGGTCGCTGAGATCCTGGACCGCGGGCCCGCGGACGGGTGACCGCCCGAGCCGGCGCCGGGGCGTCGGCACGGGGGCCGGTCGGCGCTGGTCAGCGCTGGGTCAGGCCGAGCCCGACGGAGAGCGTCTCGGTGAGCGAGGTGCTCCGGGGGGTCGCCGCAAGGCGGGCGACGCGGGAGAAGCGGATGCTGCGGGCCCGGGTCCGCGTGTCGGTGGTGACGCGCGGGGCTGCGGGGGTGCTGTGGAACATGGTCCTCAAATCCTTCGGTTCACTGGTCGGTGTAGGACCGACTGTACACAGGTCGGTGTAGCGTGGGCAAGATGAGCCACGCCGACGCGCCGGGTGATCTTGACCACGCGGCTCCCGTGCCCGCGCCCGAGGACGTCCCCGACGCCGACCCGACCACGCCGGAGCGGATCGTCGCGGCCGCGGCCCGGTGCTTCTACCGCGACGGGATCTACTCCACCGGCGTGGACGCGCTGGCCGCCGAGGCAGGGATCTCCAAGCGCACGCTCTACAACCACTTCCCGAGCAAGGACGGTGTGGTCGCGGCCTACCTTCGCCAGCGGGAGGAGCAGTGGCAGGACAAGCTGCACGGCATCTGGGAGGAGGTCGGCGGCGACCCGGCGCTGCAGGTCGTGGCCTACGTCCGCGGCTACGCCCACCCGGTCGAGGACGAGGTGTTCCGCGGGAGCGCCTTCATCAACGCCGCGGCCGAGCTCTCCGACTCCGAGCACGAGGCGCTGGGGGTGATCCAGGAGTCGATGCGCCACATGGAGCACGGCATCGCCGGCATCCTGACCGACGCCGGCGTGCCCGACGCCGGCTCGGTCGCCACCCGCATCCTCTACCTCGTCGAGGGTGCGGTCGCCGTCGGTGGCGTCCGGCGTGACGAGAGCTGCCTGCGCGACGCGGAGTACTTCATCGAGCTGCTCCTCGAGGAGTGCGGCCTCTCCGTCGACCAGGTGCGCGCCGCCCGCTGACCGCACCGCCGGGTGCACGCGCAGCAGCGGACCGCTGCCACGGTGCTGGTGGCGACGATCCGCTGCCGTCCTGCGTCGTGCGGTGCTCGGGAGGGCCCGGGTCAGCCGACCGTCGTCCCGCCCGGCTCGGACCACTCGGTGCCGGGCACCTCGGCGTTGACGATGCGGGGGGTCGCGGCGAGGTACGCCGGCAGCACCTGGAACACGGCGGTGATGACGATCACGTGTCCTCCTGCTGGGCAGGTCTCGGTGGGGTGGGACGGGGTCAGGGCACCAGGATGGCGCGTCCCCGGACGCGACCGTTGTCGAGGTCGTCGACGGCGGTCGCGAAGTCGTCCAGGGCGTACTTCTGGGTGTGCAGCGTGACCTGGCCCCGGGCAGCCAGGACCATCAGGTCGCACAGGTCGTTGTAGGACCCGACGAGGTTGCCGATGATGTTGATCTCGGCGCTGACCAGGTCGATGGTCGGCACGTCGATGTTCTCGCCGTAGCCGACCACGTGGTAGTCGCCGGCCTGGCGCAGCATCGCGATCCCCTCCTTGGTCGCGCCGCCCTCGCCGACGAAGTCGACGAGCACCTCCGCGCCCACACCGCCGGTCATCTCCAGGACCTGCTCGACGTGCGTGCCGTCGGCCACGACCCCGTGGTCGGCCCCGATGGACAGCGCCAGCTCCACCGCGTCCTCGTTGCGGTCCACCACGATGATCTCGGCCGGGGTGAGCGCCTTGAGGACCTGGATGCCGATGTGACCGAGCCCGCCGGCCCCGATCACCACGCACCGGTCGCGCGGGGTCAGCCGCTTGGCTGCCTTCGCCGCGGCGTGGTAGGCCGTCAGACCTGCGTCGGCCAGCGCCGCGACGTCGGACGGCTCGAGCGCGCCGTCGATCTTGACGACGCTGCGCGCCGTCGTCCTCAGGTAGTCGGCGTAGCCCCCGTTGGCGTTGATGCCCGGGAAGTCGCTGGTCTCGCAGTGCACGTCGTCGCCGGAGCGACAGGCGCGGCACAGCCCGCAGGTGACCAGTGGGTGCAGGATGACCTTGTCGCCCTCGCGGACGTTGGTCACCGCGGAGCCGACGGCGTGCACCCAGCCGGCGTTCTCGTGGCCGATCGTGTAGGGCAGCGTGACGCCCGACTTCTCCGCCCACTGTCCCTCGAGGATGTGCAGGTCCGTGCGGCAGACGCCGGCACCGCCGATGCGGACGACCACGTCGAGGGGTCCGGTGGCCTCGGGGACGTCCACCTCGGCCATCTGCAGGCCCTGGTGGTAGCCGACGACCTGGACCGCGCGCATGGTGCTCATCGGTGTTGCTCCTTCGATGGGTCGTGCCTGGTCAGCGAGGCCAGCGGTACGAACGCCTCCTCGGCGCGGGGAGCCTGGTCCCCGTCCGAGCCGGGGTAGCGCGTGGCCAGCAGCCCCCGGCAGAAGTGGGCGTTGCCGTCGATCGAGATCCGCGTCGAGCGGGCCCGGCGCAGCGCCATCGGCACGTCGTCGGGGCGTACCCCGTCGGCGTCCACCAGGACCACCGCGTCGCCGTCGGTCGACAGGCCGAGGGCGGCCCGCCGGCGTTCCAGCGCCTCACGGTCGTGGCCGGCGGGGAGGTCGTCGAGGCGGACCTCGCCGAGCGTCTCGACGACCCGGTCGGGGTCCTGGCGCAGCAGCCCGGTCAGGCACCGCTCGGCGGCAGCCGTGTGGGCCTTGCGACGAAAGATCATCCGCAGGTCGTCCAGGCTGTCCTCGGCCTCGTGACCGAAGGTGCCCCGGTAGCCGGCGTCGGCGGCCAGGCCGGCGTTGATCCTCATCGAGTCGTGGTGGTCGTCGAGCTCGACCACCAGCGCCCGCGGGTCACCCCGCCCGGCCAGCAGCGCGGTGATCTCGTCACGGCTGTCGGAGGCCATCAGGTAGGCGAAGCTGGGAGAGCAGAACGACGTGGGCAGGCGCAGGTGCACCTCGACCCGGTCGTGGGCCACCGCCACGGACGTGACGAAGCCCAGGTCGGTGATCGGCTCGTCGAGCTCGGGGTCGAGCACGACGTCGAGCACCCGGCGTACGTCCGCCTCCGTCAGGGTGGGTCTCGAGACGCTCGCTGGTGCTCGCTCCTCGACCACCGGGGGGACGCTCGCCGGGGCTCGCTGCTCGACCACCGGGGGGACGCTCGCCGGCGCTCGCTCCTCGACCACCGGGGCTCGCTCCTCCGCCGACAGCAGGGTCATCGGGCGCCGACCAGGTCGGGGTCGGTGCTGGAGGGCTCGCGCGGGCCGGTCGCGGTCTCGTCGGCGACCGGCAGGCGCAGCTCGGCCGGGACGTCGAGGTCGTAGAGGGCCGCGGCGTTGAGGCCGAGGATCTTCTTCTTCTGGTCGGTGGTGATCGGCGCGTACTCGCTCATGTCGGTGGGGATCTGGAAGTCCACGAAGGACTCCACCAGCCACTTCGGCGTCCACAGGGCGTAGTCGGAGGAGAACAGGATCCGGTCCTCGCCGATCCAGTAGAGGAGCTCGCCCATGATCTGGGCGAAGTAGCGCGGCCGGGTGTGGATGAAGGGCATCGCGACGGCCAAGCCGGCGTGCACGTTGGGCTCCTGGGTGGCGATCCAGCAGAAGTCCTCCAGGCGGGGCAGGCCCACGTGCCCGACG
>JBKJPE010000050.1:0-28798 GCA_046595185.1 Nocardioides sp. | reverse complement strand
GGTTCGGGGACTTCACGGCCGTCGACGACCTGACCCTGACGATCCCGGCCGGCTCGTTCTTCGCGCTGCTCGGGCCGTCCGGGTGCGGCAAGACCACCACCCTGCGGATGGTCGCCGGTCTCGAGACGCCCACGGCGGGCCAGGTCCTGCTGGGCCAGGAGGACATCAGCGCGCGCCGGCCGTACGAGCGCCCGGTCAACACCGTCTTCCAGAGCTACGCGCTGTTCCCGCACCTGAGCATCGAGGACAACGTCGCGTTCGGACTGCGCCGCCGCGGCGTCAAGGACGTGAAGGCCGCGGTGCGCGACATGCTCGCGCTGGTCGAGCTCGACGGCTTCGGTCGACGCAAGCCCGCGCAGCTGTCCGGCGGCCAGCAGCAGCGGGTCGCCGTGGCCCGCGCCCTGGTCAGCCGGCCGCGCATCGTCTTCGCCGACGAGCCGACCGGCAACCTCGACTCGCGCTCCGGCGCCGAGGTCCTCGCCCTGCTCCGGGCCGCGGTCGACGACCACGACCAGACCGTGGTGATGGTGACCCACGACCCGGTCGCGGCGGCGTACTGCGACCGCGTCCTGTTCCTCGCCGACGGCCGCGTGGTGCGCGAGCTCGAGCGGCCCGACCGTGAGCAGGTGCTCGCGGTGATGTCCGACCTGGCCACCGTGCCGCAGGCCGGCTGAGGAGCGCCGTGCTCGTCGCCAGCCTGAAGAGCCTGCTCGGGCGCAAGGTGCGCCTGGTGATGAGCACGTTCGCGATCGTGCTCGGCGTCTCCTTCGTCGTGGGGTCGCTGGTCTTCTCCGACACCCTCGACCGCAGCTTCACCGCGCTCTTCGACGCCGGGGTCGGCGACGTCGTCGTCCGTCCGGAGGGGGCCGGAGGGACGGAGGGCGTGCCGGGCACCGTGACCGTGCCGGCCGGCCTCGTCGACGAGCTGGCCGCGCTGCCCGGGGCCACGCGCGCCGACGGCAACGTCGAGGCCGTCGGGGTCTACGTCGTCGGCGCGGACGGCAAGGTCGTGGGCGGGCTCGGCCCGCCCGCGCTCGGCGAGAGCTTCAACGACGCCCCCGCGGCCGGCGGCCTGCAGGGCCTGAGCATCGTGGAGGGCCGGGCACCCGCGGCCGAGGGCGAGGTCGTCCTCGACGGCCGCACCGCCGAGCAGGCCGGGTACGCCGTGGGCGACACCGTCCCGCTGCTGACGGCGACCGCCACCCCGCGGCTGGAGGCCGAGCTGGTCGGGCTGTCCGGCTTCCCCGGTGGCGGCTCGCTCAACGGCGCCACGCTGGCGTCGTTCTCGGCCCCCGTGGCCCAGGACCTGTTCCTGCAGGGCCGGGACGCCTTCACCGACGTCTGGGTCACCGCTGCCGACGGCACCTCGCAGGAGGAGCTGGTGGCGCAGGCCGAGGAGGTGCTGCCCGACGACGTGGAGGCGGTCACGGGCGAGCAGGCCGCCGACGAGGCGGCCAGCGGGCTGCTGGAGGCGGTGTCGTTCCTGACCACCTTCCTGCTCATCTTCGCCGGCATCGCGCTGGTCGTCGGGGCCTTCCTGATCGTCAACACCTTCTCGATCCTGGTCGCCCAGCGCAGCCGCGAGCTCGCCCTGCTGCGGGCGCTGGGCGCCTCGCAGCGCCAGGTCACCGGCTCGGTGCTGCTCGAGGCGCTGGTCCTGGGCCTGCTCGGCTCCACCCTCGGCCTCGGTCTCGGGGTCCTGCTGGCGATGGGCATCCGCGCCGTCTTCAGCCGGGTCGGGCTCGACCTGTCCGGGCAGGCGCTGGTCTTCGAGCCCCGCACGGTCGTCGCGGCGTACGGCGTGGGCGTCGTCGTGACGCTCCTCGCCGCGCTGCTCCCCGCGCTGCGCACCGCGCGGATCGTGCCGGTGCAGGCGATGCGCGACGACGTGGCGCTGACCGAGAGCTCGTTGCGGTCGCGCTTCCTCGGGGGCATCGCGCTGGCCGCCGCCGGTGCCGGCATCCTCGTGGCCGGGCTCCTCGCCGCGGTGCCGCGCCCCGGCTGGTGGGTCGGCGCAGGGGTGCTCCTCGTCCTGCTCGGGGTGGCCGCGGCCAGCCCCGTGCTCAGCCGCCCGCTGCTCCTCGGCGCGCGGGCGGTCTTCGCCCGGGCCTTCGGCAGCATCGGCAACCTCGCCGGGCAGAACTCGCTGCGCAACCCCCGCCGTACGACCGCCACCGCCTCCGCGCTGATGATCGGCCTCACGCTGGCCTGCACCATGGCGATCATCGGCGACTCCGCCAAGGCCTCGGTCGACCAGGCCGTGGAGGAGAGCTTCGTCGGGGACTTCGTGGTGAGCAACGTGTTCGCCGGGGCGTTCTCCCCGACGGTCGCCGACGAGATGGCCGGGGTCGACGGCGTGGCCTCGGTGGTGCGCCAGCGGGTGGTCCGCGCCGAGCTGGACGGTCTCGGCACCCAGGGCGTGGTCGGCACCGACCCCGGCGGCCTGGCGACCCTCGAGGTCGACGTCGTGGACGGCGGCCCCGGTGCCGACCTGGCCCCGGGCACGGTCCTGCTGGAGGAGGACTGGGCCGCCGACAAGGGGTTCGGCGTCGGTGACGAGCTCGTCGTGCAGGTGCCGACGGGGCAGGAGTCCTGGCGGGTGGCCGGGACCTTCGCGGACAGCCCGATCGTGTTCTTCCCCGTCGTGGCCTCGATCGCGACGCTCGACGCCGCCGGCTTCACGCCCCAGGACAACCTGGTCGTCGTGGACGCCGACGACGACCTCGACGCGGCCGGGCGCGGCACCGTCCAGGCCGACCTCGAGACCGTGGTGGCCGACCAGCCGATCGTCACCGTCAAGGACCAGACCGCCTTCGCCGCGGAGCAGCGCGAGCCCGTCGACCAGTTCGTGCTGCTGATCTTCGCCCTCCTCGGCCTGGCCCTGGTGATCGCGGTGCTCGGCATCGTCAACACCCTGGCCCTGTCGGTCATCGAGCGCACCCGCGAGATCGGCCTGTTGCGCGCCATCGGCGTCACCCGGGGTCAGCTGCGGTGGATGGTCACGCTGGAGTCGGTCGTCATCTCGGTGCTCGGCGCCGTGCTCGGGGTGGTGCTGGGCGTGGTGTTCGGGATCGTCCTGATGTACGCGCTGCGTGACGAGGGTCTGGAGGTGATCAGCGTGCCGATCGGTCAGCTGGGCCTCTTCCTCGCCCTCTCCGTGCTGATCGGGATGCTGGCCGCGGTGCTCCCGGCCCGTCGGGCGGCCCGGCTCGACGTCCTCGGGGCGATCGCCACCGAGTGAGGCGGGCGCGGCGCCCCCGGATGCCCCGCGGGGTGTCGCCGGGCCGCGGGTGCCCCGGTGCATCCGGGCAGCCGGCGCGGGCCGGCACCTCGGCCCCCTGACCTGGCACGACAGTGGTCACGGAGTCGTTCCCCCGGTCTGCCGGTGCTTGTGCGGTTCCCATGACGGTGGAGCTCCGCGCGCCTAGGCTGACGCCGTGACCGAGACCACCGCCGAGCAACGGACCGACGGCCGAGCCCTGAAGCACGTGCAGGTGCGTGAGTACGTCCGTGACCTCGTGGCCGGCGCGGCCCCGGGTGCCGCCGCTCCCTCCGAGCGCGAGCTGGTCGCGATGTTCGGCGTGGCCCGGATGACGGTCCGCCAGGCGCTGGACACGCTGGTGACCGAGGGCGTGCTCGAGAGGATACCGGGCCGGGGCACCTTCGTGGCCCGACCGCAGCGCCACCGGGGCCGGATCAGCGGCCTGACCGAGGACCTGCGCCGCCGCGGCGTCCTGGCCGAGTCGCAGACGCTGCTCGCCCGCCGCGAGCAGGCCGGCCCGGGCGTCGCCCGTGCCCTCAACCTCACCGAGGGCGACCCCCTCATCCACTGGCGCCGCGTGCGCCGCGGTGACGGCACGGTGGTCTGCGTCGAGGACGCCTACCTCAGCGAGGTCCTGCTGCCCGGGTTCCTGCACGAGGGGATGCCCACCAGCCTCTACGCCGACCTCGAGTCCCGCGGCCTGCGTCCGACCTGGGCCGAGGACTCCATCACCGCCGACGTCGCCGGGGTCGAGGAGGCCACGCTGCTGGAGGTGGAGCCCGGTGCCGTCGTGCTGCGACACTCGCGCCGCGCCGTGGTCGGCGAGAGGGTCGTCGAGGTCTCCCGCAGCGTCTACCGCGCCGACCGCTTCACCCTCTGGCTCCAGATCTGCGGCTAGCCGCACCCGGCAGGGACGCCACCGGCGCACCGGTGCGGCTCAGCCCCGCCAGCTGGCGAGCGCGCCGAGCCCGGCTGCGACGGTGCCGCTCTCCTCGCAGACCCAGTGCGGGTCCGGACCACCGAGGTCGGGCTGGATGTAGAGCGCGTGCTGCGGGACGTCCTCGCAGCCCAGGCACAGCGGCCAGCGCCCGATCGTCTCCAGCAGCGCGTCCTGCACGTCCTGGGCCACCAGCCCGGCGACGTAGACCTGGCCGGCCGGCCACTGCTCGGCCCACCACGTCCGCGACGAGCACGCCTCCTCGAGCGCCGACACGGCCTCGGGGCTGGCCTGCCGGCGGGCCTCCAGGTCGGCCAGGACGAGCGCGCGAGCAGCGAGGATGAGGGCGACGTCCATGGACCAAGTCTGCGTGCCCGGGCAAGGCGGGCCGTCCGGCGCGGCCGGTGTGCGCGCGTCGGGGGGCGCAGCGGGGCGGATCGCCGGCAGTCTCCTAGCCTGGGCCCATGAGCGACGAGACGGCCGTGGGGCCCGGGGACCCCGTGGGGCCGCACGCCGTGCGCGGGCTGCTCGAGGTCGCCGTGACCCACCCGCGGGACGTGCCGGGCTGCGTGGAGGGTGGGGCCGACCGGCTCGCGGTCGTCGCGCCGGGGGCGTCGTACGCCACCGCGCCCGAGCCGGCGCTTGTCTCGGCCGTCGCCCGCACCAGCGGGCTCCCGGTGCGAGCCCTGCTGCGCCTGCCCCCCGCGGACGGCACGGCGCCGTACTCCGCCGACCCGGCGTCGCTGGACCGCCTCGCCGACCTCGCCCGGGAGTACCTCGCGCTGGGCGCGGAGGGCGTCGTGCTCGGCTTCCTCGACGCCGACCTCGAGGTCGACGTGCGGGCGTGCCGCGAGCTGCTCGCCGCCGTCCCCGGCACGCCGTGGACCTTCCACCGCGCCCTCGACGACACCCTGGACCCCGGGCGCTCCTGGGGCCGGGTGGTCGACCTGCCCGGCGTCACCGCGGTGCGCTCCGGCGGCTCCCCCCAGGGCCTGGCCCAGGGTTACGAGGACCTGTTGGCCCTGGCCCGGCGCTCCCCGGAGGTGGCCCGGCTGCTGATGCCCGCGGGCGGCCTCGCCGCCGAGCACGTGCCGTGGTTCGTGCGCGCCGGGGTGCACCAGGTCCACCTCGGCACGCAGGTGCGTCCCGGCGCGAGCTACCGCTCCTACGTCGACGCCGGGTACGTCCGGTCGTGGCGCCGCCTGCTCGACGACGCGGTCGACCGCGACCGGCGCAGCGACCGGGCCGGTCCGTGATCCTGATCGACCCCCCGCTGGTGGAGTGGCGCGGGAAGCGGTGGTCGCACCTGGCCTCCGACACCTCCTACGACGAGCTGCACGCCTTCGCCCGGGAGGTCGGCATCCCCGAGCGGGGCTTCGACCGCGACCACTACGACGTGCCCGAGGAGTGGTACGGCGCCGTGGTCGCCCGCGGCGCCGTCGAGGTGACCTCGCGGGTGCTGGTGGTCGCCCTCGTGCGGGCGGGGCTGCGTCGGCGCAAGAGCCAGACCTGACCCGGTCCTCAGGCCCGGCGGGCCGCGCGCCCGGGGACCAGCCGCTCGAGCTCGGCGACGACGTTGGCGCGGGCCGGTCGCTCCCACCGGGCGGCGGCGCGGGCGGTGTGGAACAGCCGGGGCTTGGCCAGCAGGTCCTGCAGCACCGCGGCCCGGCCGCGGGCGAAGTCCTCGTCGCCGACGTGGGCGTACTCCCGGCGCACGGCGGCCACGTACTCGGCGTACCGCTGCGGTCCGGCGGCCAGAATCGCCAGGTCGGCGTCGGAGAGCACGCACCCCGCGGCGTCGTCCCCGGCGGGGTGGTGGGTCTCGGTCATCCGGACGAGCCGGGCCACCTCGGCCACGACGTCGTCGGTCACCAGGCCCGCCAAGGCGTGTTCGGCCCATGAGGCCGAGCGCTCCTCCGCGTCGCGCTCGCCGTCGTAGACGCCGTCGTGGAACCACGCGGCCAGCGACAGGGCCGGGCTGGCGCCGTCGGGGCCGGTCAGCTCGTCGAGGCGCGACAGGACCTCGTCGAGGTGGCGCACGTCGTGGTAGTCCCGGTCCGCACCGGCGTACGCCGCGAGCAGCTGCTCGCGCAGCGCCCCGGCGGCGGGGTCCGGGTGGTCGGCCAGGGGCCAGGGGAGGTCGTGCGGTGCGCGCGGGAGGACCCGCGGGGGATGGTCCGGGTCGGGCATCGCCCCATTCAAACAGCCTGCGGCTCCTCGACGGAAGCCGGTGGCGACATCGCCCAGCGGATGGTCCCGGTGGCCAGCGACCCGAGCACGCGGACCACGGTCCGCTCGGTGACCGGCAGTCGGGGCAGGCGCAGCGGAAACCGCGTCCACCCCGGCATCAGGCCGACGGCGGCGGCGCACAGGACGGCGTACGGCGCGCGGGCCGCGAGTGGCAGCGGCGGTTTCAGCAGCAGGTACCGGACGGCCTCGCGGGCCTCGAGCGTGCTCCGCAGCTCTGGCCGGAAGGCGGCCATCTGCTCGTCGAGCTCGGCCTCGGTCTGCGGGGGGTCGAGGACGCCGAGGCGGGCCGCGACCTCTCCGACCTGGGCGACGTAGGTGTCGCGATCCTCCTGCGTCAGCGACGTCGCGCCGTAGACGGTGAAGGCGTGCAGGAAGCTGTCGACCTCGGCGACGTGCACCCAGCTCAGCAGGTGCGGGTCGGCGGCCGCGTAGGTCGAGCCGTCGGCCATCGTCCCGGTGACGCGGCGGTGGATCGACCTGACGACGTCGACCGAGCGCTGGGCGTCCTCGGCGGTGCCGAAGGTCGTCACGGCCAGGTAGTGGCTGGTGCGCGCCAGCCGCCCCCACATGTCGCCGCGGTAGCCGGAGTGGTCGGAGACGGCCTTCATCGCCGCCGGGTGCAGGGTCTGCAGCAGCACCGCGCGCAGCCCGCCGACGAACATCGACGCGTCCCCGTGCACGACGTGGATGGGGCTGCCGGTCTCGAACCAGCGCTCGCCCTCGGAGTAGTGGATCCGCTCGCGGTGCTGGGGCCCGTCGGGACCCGCCACCCTCGCGAAGATGGCCTCGCCGAGCCGGCTGCGCACGCCCTGGATCATGGGCGCGACGCTACCCGGGGCCCCGCTCACCCCCCGGGTCGCCGTGCTCGGGGGTGAGCCCGGCAGGACCGCCTCAGGCGGCGGGGGTGCTCATCGTGCGCAGCAGCACCGTCTGCGGCATCGCGCGCAGGGCCGCGACGGTGCCCGGCTCGAGCGGGGCGGCGACATCGGTGACCACGTAGCCCTGCTCGCCCCGGGTGGCCAGCGCCTGTCCGAGGATGTTGACCCCGGCCTCGGCGAAGGCGTGGTTGATCTCGGCCAGCACGCCGGGCACGTTCTGGTGCAGCAGCGTGACGCGGTGCGTGCCGGGCTCGGGCGCGGTGCCGGCGGTCGGCAGGTTGACGCTGAGCTCGGTCGAGCCGTGCCGGGCGTACCCGACGAGCTTGCCGGCGACGAAGTGCCCGATCTCCTCCTGCGCCTCCTGGGTCGAGCCACCGACGTGCGGGGTGAGGATGACGTTGTCCAGCCCGCGCAGCGGGGAGTCGAACCGGTCGCCCTGGGCCTTGGGCTCGATCGGGAAGACGTCCATCGCCGCACCGGCGATGTGGCCGGACAGGATCCGCTCGCGCAGCGCCTCGGTGTCCACGAGCATCCCGCGGGAGGCGTTGATGAACAGCGAGCGCGGCTTCATCAGGTCGAAGTAGCCCGGGCCGAAGAGGCCCCCGTTGCCGGGGCGGCCGTCGACGTGGAGCGAGACGACGTCCGCGGTGGCCAGCAGCTCCTCGAGGCTGCCCATCCGGCGGGCGTTGCCGTGGGCCAGGCGGTCGGCGATGTCGTAGTAGACGACGCGCATGGCCAGCGCTTCTGCGACGACCGACAGCTGCGAGCCGATGTTGCCGTAACCGACGATGCCCAGGGTGCGTCCGCGGATCTCGTGGCTGCCGGCGGCCGACTTGTCCCAGAGCCCGTCGTGCATGCGGGTGGTCTTCTCGGCCAGGCGCCGCGCCAGCACGATGATCTCGCCGATGACCAGCTCGACCACGCTGCGGGTGTTGGAGTGCGGGGCGTTGAAGACCGCGATGCTGTGCGCGGTGGCCGCGGGCAGGTCGACCTGGTTGGTGCCGATGCAGAAGCAGCCGACCGCGTCGAGGTCGGGGGCGCCGGCGAAGACCTTCTCGGTCAGGTGGGTGTTGGAGCGGATGCCGAGCAGGGACACCCCGGGCAGCGCGGCCAGCAGCTCGTCCTCGCTCATCGACGCCGTACGCAGGTCGACGTCGTAGCCGGCCCCCTCGAGGCGGGCGACAGCCGCGGTGTGGATGTTCTCGAGCAGGAGCGCCTTCATGGGGCCCACGGTATGGGCTCGGCGCCGCCGGGCCCGCAACGCGACGTCATCCGGACGGGTCAGGCCGGCAGGTCCTCGGCGTCGACGATCCGGTAGGCGTACCCCTGCTCGGCCAGGAATCGCTGACGGTTCTGCGCGAACTCCGCGTCGACGGTGTCGCGCGCGACCACGGCGTAGAAGCGGGCGGTCTGCCCCCGGGCCTTGGGCCGCATCAGCCGGCCGAGGCGCTGGGCCTCCTCCTGGCGGGACCCGAACGACCCGGAGACCTGGATGGCCACCTCGGCGGAGGGCAGGTCGATGGAGAAGTTGGCCACCTTGCTGACCACGAGCAGGTCGATCCCGCCGGAGCGGAACTCCTCGAAGAGCCGCTGACGCTCCCGGACCGTCGTGTCGCCCTTGATCAGCGGCGCGTCCAGGGTGGCTGCAAGCTCGTCGAGCTGCTCGATGTACTGCCCGATGACCAGGGTCGGCTGCCCGCGGTGAAGCTCGACGAGCTCGCGGACCACGCCGGTCTTGTGCGGGGTGCAGGCGGCGAGGCGGTAGCGCTCCTCGGGCTCGGCGGTGGCGTAGACCAGCCGTTCGTTCTCGGGCAGCGTCACCCTGACCTCGACGCAGTCGGCCGGCGCGATCCAGCCCTGCGCCTCGATGTCCTTCCACGGGGCGTCGTACCGCTTGGGGCCGATCAGGCTGAAGACGTCGCCCTCCCGGCCGTCCTCGCGCACCAGGGTGGCAGTCAGCCCGATCCGGCGCCGGGCCTGGAGGTCGGCGGTCATCCGGAAGATCGGGGCCGGCAGCAGGTGCACCTCGTCGTAGACGATCAGGCCCCAGTCGCGGGCGTTGAGCAGCTCCAGGTGGGGGTAGACGCCCTTGCGGCGCATCGTCAGCACCTGGTACGTCGCGATGGTGACCGGGCGGACCTCCTTGACGGCACCGGAGTACTCCCCGATCTCGTCCTCGGTGAGGCTGGTCCGCTTGATCAGCTCGTCCTTCCACTGCCGGGCGCTGACGGTGTTGGTGACCAGGATCAGCGTGGTCGCCTTGGCGTGGGCCATCGCTGCGGCGCCGACCATCGTCTTGCCGGCGCCGCAGGGCAGCACCACGACGCCCGAGCCGCCGTGCCAGAAGGACTCGGCGGCGTCGCGCTGGTAGTCGCGCAGCTGCCAGGTGGACTCGTCGAGGTCGATCTCGTGCGCCTCGCCGTCGACGTAGCCGGCGTAGTCCTCGGCCGGCCAGCCCAGCTTGAGCAGGGCCTGCTTGAGGTTGCCGCGCTCGGAGGCGTGGACGACGACCGTGTCGTCGTCGAGGCGGGCGCCGAGCATGCCCTGCACCTTCTTGGCGCGCAGCACCTCCTCGAGCACCGGCCGGTCGGTGCTGGTCATGACCAGGCCGTGGGTCGGGTGCTTGTCCAGGCGCAGCCGGCCGTAGCGGGCCATCGTCTCGGCCACGTCGACCAGCAGGCTGTGCGGCACGCTGTAGCGGCTGAAGTCCAGCAGCGTGTCGACGACCTGCTCGGCGTCGTGCCCGGCCGCCCGGGCGTTCCAGAGCCCCAGCGGGGTCAACCGGTAGGTGTGCACGTGCTCGGGGGACCGCTCCAGCTCGGCGAACGGCGCGATCGCCTTGCGGCAGTCCGCCGCCCGCTCGTGGTCGATCTCGAGCAGGAGGGTCTTGTCCGACTGGACGATGAGGGGGCCGTCGTTCACCCCGGAAGACTACGAGCACCCCCAGCCGGGGGGTCACCCGCGGACGGCCGACATGACGCTTGCAGCCGGCCGACATGACGGTTGAGGACGGGCCGACATGACGCTCGCAGCCGGCCGAGGTGACGGTCGCGGTCGGCCGAGGTGACGGTTGAGGACGGCCGAGGTGACGGTCGCGGTCGGCCGAGAGGTCAGTCGGGGACGGGTTGGACCGAGTGGATCCGGTGCACCGCGAAGGAGCGGAGGTCGTCGGCGCGGTGGTCGTAGGCCAGCAGGCTGCCGCCCTCGACCGAGCGCGGGTCGACGAGCCGGTCCGAGCGGGTGCCCTGGTTGTCGACGTAGGTGATCAGCACCGCGTCACCGGCCTCGACGGCCTCGCGCAGCGCGGTGAGCGCCCCGGACGGCGTCAGGGACACCGGGGCAGCGCTCCCGCCGTCTGCGGGGGCGGCGGAACGGACGCGGCCGGCGCGGTCGCCGGAGCGGACCGCGCTCACCACGGCTCCGGCCGCCGCGCTCTGCCGCACCGAGCGCACCGAGACGGTCCGTTCCCGCGGGGTCCGTGCGCGCAGCAGGTCGGGCCGGGTGACCTGCACGGTGCCGTCGGCGGCCTCCACGACGGGCGCCGCGCCCAGCTCGCGCAGGCGCGGGAGCAGCACATCGAGGGGGGTGTCGCTGATCACGACGGTCGGGGCGATCCGCCGCAGGCCCAGCGAGCCGGCCTTCGGGTGGTGCACCAGCGTGGTGAGCGCCGCCTCGTCGTCGGAGCGCAGGAACGCCTCGGCGTGACCGAGGCGCACCGTGCCGTAGGTGCGGACCGTGTCGTCGACCAGGTACGTCAACGGCTGCGGCACCGGGGTACGCGAGATCGTGCCGAGGAACTCGTGCACCTCGGCGGCCGACCAGCCCACGTCGAGCGCGCGGCGCACCGAGGAGGGCGTGAACCGGTAGACCGTGGCCCCGCCGCGCGACTCCACGTCGGCCAGCAGCTGCAGGCGCCGGGCCAGCGACGACTCCAGGGGTCCGGGGGCGACCGCGGTGAGGTCGGCCTGCACGAGGACGTGGTCGACCGGGTCGGGCAGCAGCCCGGCGAGGACCGGGCCGGGGTCGTCGCCGGCGACGAGCGTCGCGGCGTACGACGCCAGCCCGCCGAGCGCGACCAGCCCGAGCGACGCGGCCTCGGTGAGGGCGTCGACGAGCTCAAGCTCACGCGCCGCCGGCCGCCGGGGGCGCAGCCAGCGCACCTGCGCGACCAGGGAGGGCACCCCGGTGCCGGAGGCGAGCACGGTGCCGTCGTCGAGGCCGTGCAGCGCGGCCAGCGCCATCGCCCGCGACTCGGTGACGGTGCGGCTGGTCAGCCCGGGCGCCAGGGCGTTGCGGGGCTTGTCGGCCTCGTCGCGGCTGCCGACGAGGGCGGGCGCCCGGGGCGTGGTCAACCAGGCCCGGGCCAGCGCCGCCCAGCGGGTCGCGGTGACCTGCGTCGACCAGGCGTCGAAGGAGTCGGTGGGCACCCACAGCGCGTTGCCGTCGCCACCGGCGCGCTGGGCCAGCAGCCCGGCCGCGGCCGCCACCTCGACCAGCAGCGCCGCGGTCGGCTCGTCGACGTGCAGCAGCCGGGCCGTCGCCTTGAGCTCGCGCACCCCGAGGCCGCCGCTGCGCAGCGCGGGCGCCGGCTCGGTGCCCCAGTGGTCGAGCAGCAGCTCGACGCGGCGGACGGACTCGAAGGCCGCGCCGGCGGCCGTGCGGTCGACGAGGGCGGCGGAGCGCGAGGCGGTCGCCAGGGTCGGGACGGCGTCGACCGGGCCGCGGGTGGTCCGTCCGCCCCGCAGCGCGAGCGCGACCTGGCCCGGCAGCACCGCAGCGGACCCGCCGCGGGGGACCAGAAGCCGGCGGGCCAGCAGCTCCTCGGCCGGCGTGGCGGCGTCCTCGACCGCGACGCGCAGGCGCGAGGCCCCGGCCGTGGCCTGGCCGCCGGACCCCTCGACGTGGTCCAGCAGCGCCCGCGCCGGGACGGAGAGCTCCTCGAGCAGCGCAGGCACCTCCGCCGCGTCGGGCGCCTCGGCAGCCGGCGGTTGCAGGCCGCTCACGGCGGCCCAAGCGGGCGCGAGGGCCAGGCCCTCGGCGACCCCGGACAGCGCCCGCACCCCGGTCGGGGTCCACCAGGCCAGCGCCAGGTCGACCACGCGCTCCAGGGCGGTCGTCACGGCGTCCTCGTCGGCGTGCACCACCGCGAGCACGTCGGCGAGCGGGGCGGGGCCCACTACCGCGACCGCGTCGAGCACGTGGAGCTCGAGCCGGTCGAGCAGGTCCAGCGCGCGGAGCAGCGAGACCCGTACGGTGGCCCTCGACGCCAGCTGACCGAAGTCGTGAGGAGCCGGGGTGGCCAGATCGGGACGTGCGAGGAGCAGCCGGGTGAGACGTTCGTCGTCCCACCCGCGCAGCTGGTCGGCCAGGGAGCGGTGCCCCGGGGCCTCGGTCGGAGTGCCCATCGGGCCAACGCTACCGACCCCGCGGGGTGGGGGCGTGCGGTGAGCATCCCGCGCGGGACCCGGCTGGAGCACGGTGCGACCACCGACGTCGGGCTGGTGCGCGAGACCAACGAGGACTCGATGCTGGTGCGGCCGCCGGTCTTCGTGGTCGCCGACGGCATGGGTGGCCACGACCGCGGAGACGTGGCCAGCGCCCTCGCCGTCGAGGCGTTGGCCGCCGTGGCCGACCAGGAGCACGTCGACGCCCGCGCCACCTCGAAGGCCGTCGACGCCGCCCTGCGTGCGGCCCAGCAGCGGGTGTCGGCCTACGACGCGGAGCAGCGGGCCGGCGGCGCGCGACGCTTCGCCTCGGGCACCACGGTGGTCTCGGCCGTGCTCAGCGCGTACGACGGCGCGCCCGTGTGGGTGGTCAGCAACCTCGGCGACTCGCGGGCGTACGGCTTCGACGGCACGTCCCTGGTGCGGCTCAGCGTCGACCACTCGCTGGTGCAGGACCTGCTCGACGCGGGGTCGATCGCGCCCGAGCAGGCCCGCGAGCACCCCGAGCGCCACGTGATCACCCGCGCGCTGGGGGCCTCCGGCGCCGTCGGGGCCGACCACGTCGTGGTGCGCCTCGACGTCGCCTCCCGGCTGGTGCTGTGCTCCGACGGCATCACCGACCTCGTCGACGACGACGACCTGGCCCGGCTCCTGGCCGCAGCCCCGGGCCCGCAGGAGGCGGCCGACGCACTCGTCGCTGCCGCGCTGGCCGCCGGCGGCATCGACAACGCGACCGCGGTCGTGGTCGACGTGGTGGGATGGGGAGCCCCCGGGGGGCATGGCGTCGCCCGCGGGCCTGTGGCCGACGCCGAGACCATGCCCCTGCCCGTGCTCGACTGAGTCCACCTGCTGAGAGCGGAGACCCCGGTGACCGACACCAGTCCCACCTGGTCCTACGAGGCGGGCGCGCACCTCGCGGTGCTCGGGCCCCGCCTGGCCGTCGTGGTCCCAGCCGACCAGCGCGACCTCGCCGCCCGGTTGTGGTCGGTCGTCGACGAGGGGGGCGATCTCCTCGCGGTCGCCGACGCGCTGGCCGCCGGGGGCCTGACCGCGCTCCCGGGCGCGGCCGTGATCGCCTGGGAGGGCGGTGACCGGGTGACCGTCCTGACCCGCGGGTCCGACCCCCGGGTGGTCGTCCGCAGCGGCGACGGGACCGCGCTGGTCGACGGCGTGTCGGCGCGCACCTGGGTCGAGCGCTCCTTCGAGCGGGTCCGCTCGGTCTCGGTGCTGGCCGGCGACCGCGACGTCCACGCCCGGGAGGGCGCCGGGGAGGTCCTCGGCATCACCGCGGGACTGGTCCGCGTCTCCCGGGTGGCCCGGAGCGTGACGGACCCGCTCGGCGACCTCGGTCCGGACGCGACCGAGCCGGCGGTCGGCCCGGTGGACGACGCGGACGACGCGCACGACGCGGACGACCAGGCGGAGGTCGACCCGCGCGGCGACGCCGGACCGGGGACCGGCCCTGTCGCGCAGGGCCCCGTCGAGCCGCCCCAGCCGACGCTCCCGCCGTCCGACCAGCCGACCGAGGCGCACCCCGCGCTGCCCGGGGTCGCCGGGCCGGCCCACGACGGCGGGACGCCGCGGCTGCGGGTCTCGGACGGGCGGGAGGTCGTGGTCGACTCGGTGGTCGTGGTCGGCCGCTCGCCCGGGCCGCGCGACCGGCACGCCGGCGCCCCGCCCCGGCTGCTGCGGCTGGAGAGCCCGCAGCAGGAGATCTCCGGCACCCACCTCGAGGTGCGGCCGGGCACCGGACCCGACGCCGGGGCGGCGGTCGTGACCGACCTCGGCTCGACCAACGGCACCGTCGTGGAGCACACTGACGGCGTCCCGGAGGCGCTGGTGCCGGGGGTGGGCGTCGCGCTGGGGCCTGGCGCGGTGGTCCACGTCGGCGACGGCGTCACGCTGAGCCTGCTGGACCCGTTGGACTGACGCGGGTCGCCGCCCGGGGCCTGCGTGCCGTCGCGGCGCGCGTCAGTCGACCGCGGCGGGCGCCGGCACGTCGGCGAAGGCGTCCGGGCGGGAGACGAACCGGGCGTTGCTCACCGGCCACGCGAGCGCGAAGACCTTGCCGACCACGAGGTCGTCGGCGACGTAGGCGTCGGACTCGTCGCAGTCCTCGCTCGCGCGCACGCACAGGCGCACCGAGGAGTCGGCCGACGCGTTGCGGTTGTCACCCATCACGAACAGGGAGTCGGCCGGCACCGGCCCGGCCTCCCAGTCGCACGAGCCGTTGCCGGGCATCGGCCCGTCGCAGAGGCGCTGGGGGGCGATAAAGCCCGACTCGTCGACCGGCTCGCCGTTGATCTCGAGCCGGCCCTGCTCGTCGCAGCACCGGATGACGTCGCCCTCGACGCCGATCACGCGCTTCACCAGGTGCCCGCCGCTGGGGTAGAGCCCGATCGCGGACAGGGCCCGGGTGGGCACGGAGGTCGGACCGGAGTCCTCGCTGGGGCCGAGCCAGTCGCCCGGGTCCTCGAAGACGACGACGTCGCCGCGCTCGGGCGTCCCGTCGAACCAGTAGGACGGCTTCTGGACCAGGATGCGGTCGTCGACGACCAGGCCCGGCCGCATCGACGACGAGGGGATGTAGAAGGCCTGGACGAAGAAGGTCTTGATGATCAGTGCGAGCACGACCGCGACGACCAGCAGGACGATGGTCTCGGCCCAGAGCGGCAGCTTGCGGCGGGCTCCGGTGGTCACGGGGGCAGAGCGTACGTCACGACGGTCGCGCCCGGAGGCAGTACGCGTGCCCCGCCCGGCGGCTGGCTAGCGTGGTCCGACGTGACCCAGGTCTGGTACGTCTCCTACGGCTCGAACATGTCCGCGGCCCGTCTCGCCTGCTACCTCGAGGGCGGCTGCCCGCCGGGCGGGTCGGCGGCCAACCCGGGGGCCCGTGACCGCACGCCTCCCACCAAGTCGGTCGCCGTCGACCTGCCCGGCACCCTCTACTTCGCCGGCGACTCCCCGCAGTGGGGCGGCGGCGTGGCGTTCTACGACCACAGCACCCCGGGGTGGACCGCCGCGCGCGGCTACCTGGTCACCCGTCAGCAGCTCGCCGACGTCGCCGCGCAGGAGATGTACCGCGTGCCGGCCGACGGCGACCCGCTGGAGCAGGTGCTGCTCGAGCCGCTGCCCGAGGGCCGGCACGTCGTCGGTCCCGGCCACTACGAGACGCTGGTCGAGGTGGGGCGCCACGACGACCTGTCGATGATCACCGTCACCTCCCCCCACGGCGCCCACGCCGTCACGCACGTCGCGCCGGGGGAGGCGTACCGCCGGACGCTGGCCGTCGGGCTGCGGGAGAGTCGCGGATGGGACGAGCAGCGGGTCGAGGCGTACCTCGACGACCTGGTGGGCGCCCGGACGGCCTGACCGCCGAGGTGCCGCTCGCGACCGGCCGAGGTGCCGCTCGCGACCGGCCGAGGTGGCCCTCGTGGTCGAGCACGCGTGTCCGCGACCGGCACCTCGCGTGTCCGCGAGCGTCATCTCGGCTGTCAGGGGCGGCGGCGCGGGGGCTTGCGGGCGGTGACCACGACGGTCGGCGCCATTGCGCCGAGGTGGGACATCTCCGCAGCGTCGGCGCCCGCGGGGATCACGACCACCTCGTCGAGGAGCGCCTCACCGAGGGCCGCCGCCACCCGGGCGTCGGCGTCGGGCGGCACGGTGGCGATGACCCGGCCGTACGGGCGCAGCCCCGCGCGGAGCATGCGGGCGGTGCGGACCGGGTCCGGTGTGGTCGCCATGACCCCGGGGACCCACGCCACGTCGTAGGCCTCGAAGGGGAGCGTGAGCTGCTCGAGGTCGGCCTGCTCGAAGCGGAGCCGGTCCCGGACGTCACCCCTGCCACCACCGGCGCGGGCCCGGTCGAGGGCGTGCGGGTCGAGGTCGAGGCCCAGCACCGAGCGGGCGCCGGCCCGCTCGACCAGCCAGCGTGCGACCTCGCCGCTACCGCAGGCCAGATCGACGACGTCGGCGCCGTCCACGTCACCCAGCGCGGTGACGACGCGCCCCCACCCGGGGACCGGCGGCGTCACGGGGTGACGGCGACCGGGATCCGGGACCGGCTGCGGTCACCGCCGCGCCACACGACGTAGCCGTCGTCCGCCCGGGCCGCCGGGGCCGCCAACCGCACCGTGAAGGTGGCCTGCTCGCCCGGCCCGAGCCGCACGGCCAGCGGTCGTACCTGCACCGACGAGGAGAAGGCGCGGGCCTGCGAGGAGAAGTACAGCGACTCGTCGGCGGTGTTGCGGATGGTGCGGGTGGCGGCGCGGTCGCCGCCGGACAGCAGCACCGAGGGGGTGTTCGGCGCGGCGGCGCCGCGCTCCAGCCAGGCGCGGTAGCCCCCGACGGGCTGGGGGTAGGTGAGCCGGACGTCGGCGGCCCGGTCGACGTCGACACGTCCGGCGCCGGAGGCCAGGGGTGCCCCGCCGCTCGCCGCCAGCGCGCGCGTGGCCAGCGCCGAGCGGGTGCGGACGGCGTCCCACCCCGGCTGGCGGGCCCGCAGCGTCGCCGTCGCGCCCGCGGTCCAGGCGGTGGCGGCCGAGGTGCCACCCACGACACTCCACCCGGGGCCTCCGTCGATGACCGGGACGGCACCGAGGAGACCGCTCGCAGGGGCCACCAGGTCCGGCTTCAGGACCGGACCGGCCGGGTCGCCGCCCGCCGAGCGGGCGGCGGGCCCGGAGGGACGCTCGCGCCCGGTGACGACCAGCACGGCGCGGGGGTCGGGCGTACGACGCATCGCGCCGAGCAGGGTGCGGCCGTCGGCGGCCGTGAGGTGGACGGTGGGCACGGCGTGGAAGTCGGCGAAGAGCGACCGGCCGGCGCGGTTGACCAGCACCATCCCGGCGCCGTCGGCGAGGGCGACGGTGTCGGACTTGTCGACCCGGCCCACCCTGCCGCGCTCGCACACCACCACGGCGCCGGCCACCGCTGCCGCGTCCAGCGAGCCCGGGGCGCAGGCCGCGGCCCGGGCGGGACCGGTGCCGTCGTCGGCGGCCGCGCGCCCGGTGACGAGCGTGGTCGCGGGAAGGCCGTCGCGTGCGGCGGTCAGCCCGCGCAGCGTCGGCCCGCCCGGGACCCGCACCAGACCGACCGGCTCGCTGCCCGCGGCGGCGCCGACGGTCGTGATCCACGGGACGTCGTGGGCGGCCGCGAGCGCGGGATCGTTCCCCGCGGCGGCCAGCACGGCCACGTCGGCCTCGGCGGCCCCCAGCAGCGCTCGCTCCAGGGTGTCGACCTCGGGGCCGTCGGCGGCCCCGGGCCGGTCGGCCACGGAGAGGCTCAGCACGTCGACCCCGTCCCCGACAGCGCGGTCGACCGCGGTCACGAGGTCGGCCGAGGAGCACCCGTCGTCGTCGGGGTCGGGGGCGCTCCAGCACGCCTTGTAGACGGCGAGCCGCGCGTCGGGGGCCTGGCCCCCGGTGACGGTCGGCTGCTGACCGGGCACCCGGACGGGCACGTCCGCGTTGCCCGCTGCGATCGAGGCCATCTGGGTGCCGTGGCCGAGGTCGTCGCGCGGGGAGAGGCTGCTGCCCGAGCGGAGGTCGTCGCGCCCGAAGCCCTCGACGAACCACCGTGCGGCCGCGACCTTGCCGCCGCAGTCGGACAGGGACCAGCCGGGGTCCACGGCGCCGCCCGCGCAGGTGCCGGCGAAGCCCTGCGGCGGCCCGCCCAGGCTGGGCAGGGTGGCGAACGAGGCCGAGCCCGGCGCGATCCCCGAGTCCACGACGCCGACCACCGTGCCCCGACCACCGCTCGCGGGGCCCGGGCTCGCGACGGGCCCGGCGGCGCGCGGTGCGGGCCGCGCGGCGGGTCCGGGCACGGTCGCCAGCGGGCGTACGGCGTCGGTCTCCACCAGCGCGACCCGCGGGTCCTCGGCGAGCACGTCGGCCTGGTCGCCGTCGAGCCGCACCGCGACCCCGTCCAGCGCCGTGGTCCAGCGGTAGACCGGGTCGGGGGCGGCGACGGTGGCCAGCACGGCGTCCTGGCGGCGGAGCATCGCGCCGCGCCGGGCCGCGTCGCTGCCGGGACGGGCGACGGTGCCCGGACCGGACAGCGTGACCAGGTGCAGGCGCGTGGAGGTGTCGGCGGGGCTGTCCTGGTGGTCGGCCCCGGCCGGGGCGGCGGCCCCGGCGACGAGGCCGGCGGTCGCGCCGAGGGTGAGGCAGGCGGTCAGCACGCCGACCAGGGCGGCGGCGCGGCCGGCGCGCGGGGCAGGGCGCGGCGCAGGCCGGCGCAGGCCCGTCGTGCCGCCGGTGTCCCGCACGCCGCACCTCCTCTGCCGGGGCCCACCACGGGCCCTCGTGTCCTCGGAACCCCCCATTGTGTCCCACCTGTCACGCCGGTGCAGCGGGTCGTGCGTCGAGGGCGCCTCCTAGGCTGCCGGACGTGGGAATCACGATCGGCTTCGACCTCGACATGACGCTGATCGACACCCGTCCCGGGTTCCGGGCGACCCTGGCCGCGCTGGGTGCCGAGCTCGGACTGTCGCTGCCCCTCGACGAGCTCGCCGGACGCCTCGGGCCGCCCCTCGACGCCACGCTGGGTCCGTACGTCGACGTCGAGCGCCTGCCCGCGGCGATCGACCGCTTCCGCGAGCTCTACGTCGACCACGCGATCGGACCCGTGCCGGTGCTGCCCGGCGCCCACGAGGCGCTGGCCGCGGTGCACGACCGGGGCGGCCGGGTCGTCCTGGTCACCGGCAAGTACGCACCCAACGCCCGGCGACACCTCGACCACCTCGGCCTCGTCGTCGACGTCCTGCACGGTGAGGTCTGGGGTGTCGGCAAGGCCGCCGCGCTGCGGGCCGAGGGGGCCCTGGCCTACGTCGGGGACCACGTGCACGACGTCGAGGGCGCCCGGGCCGCCGGCGTGCTCAGCGTCTCCGTGGCGACCGGCGGGTGCGAGCCGGCGGAGCTGCTGGCGGCCGGGACCGACGTGGTGCTGCCGGCGCTGGTGGACCTCGCGTCCTGGCTGGACGACCGGTGGCCGGGAGGGTCCGCGTCCCGCCCGGGGTGACGGACCCGGGCGTGGTGGGGGATGCCCTAGGCTCCGAGGCCGCCCCTGGTCCCGGGGGCGGAGACCGGGAGGATGGCGCCGTGCCCACTGGCAAGGTCAAGTGGTTCGACACCGAGAAGGGCTTCGGTTTCCTCTCGCAGACCGAGGGCCCCGACGTCTACGTGCGCGCCGAGGCGCTTCCCGAGGGCGTGACGACGCTGAAGGCCGGCACCCGGGTGGAGTTCGGCATCGCCCAGGGCCGTCGCGGTGACCAGGCGCTGCAGGTGCGCGTCCTCGACGCACCCGCGTCGGTGGCCCGCAACCAGTCCCAGGCGAAGCGGCGCCGCCCCGAGGAGATGGTCCCGATCGTGGAGGACCTCATCCGGCTGCTGGACGACGTGGGGGAGTCCTACCGTCACGAGCACCACCCCGACCCGCGCACGGCCCGTCCCACGGCCAAGCTGCTGCGGGCGTTGGCCGACCAGCTCGAGCAGTAGGGCCTCCTCAGAGCGGTGCGCGCCGTCCCTCCCGGACCCGCGAGGGACGGCGCAGCAGCACGAACGCCGACCAGGCGACCAGCACCGCGCACGCCAGGCCCAGGCCCAGCTGCGGCACCAGCGGCACGACGATCCCCACGAAGCCGCCGACGACCCAGGCCAGCTGCAGCGTGGTGTCGCTGAGCGCGAACGCGCTGGCCTGCACCCGGGCCGGGACGCCCTCCTGGATGGTCGCGTCGAGCGAGACCTTGCCCAGCGACTGCGCGAGGCCGGCGACCAGACCGAGACCGAAGAGCGTCGGCAGGCCGTAGAAGAGCGCGCCGAGCAGGGCGATCGCGGCATCGGCGAGCAGCGCGACGACCACCGTCACCGCGGGGTCGATCCGCTTGGCCAGCGACGCCGCCAGGATGCCCAGGGCGTTGCCGATCCCCGCGCCGCCCGCGACCACGCCGAGCAGCAGCTCCGGGCGGTCCTCCCAGCCGGCGATGGGGTTCTCACGGAGCAGGAACGCCATGAACATGATCAGGAACCCCGACATCCACCGCGGGCCGCAGTTGGCCCGCAGCGCGAACGCCACCGGGGCGGGGATCCGCGTGCTGCGTCGCTCCCGGGCCCGGCGGCGGGCGGCCGCGCGGGGTGTCCCGGGCTCGGCGGGCTGCTCGAGGGTGGGGTCCTCCGGCCCGTCCGGTCGCAGCGGCCCGCCGTCGTACGACGCGGGGACGACCTGGAGCGGCACGGTCGGCTCGGCGGCCGCCGCGGTGCGCCGGTCGTCCCCGGTGGGCCCCGCGCCGGGGTCGGGCTCGGGCTCGGTCTCGGGGCGCTCCCGCATCGACATGGCGGCCTCGCCCTCGGAGGAGTCGACCCTCGGGGGGAGCAGGATGGCCAGCACGGTGGCGACGACGAACAGGGCGAAGGCGTAGCGCAGCGCCCACTGCGAGCCGGCCGTGGCGGCCAGGGCGGCGATCGGCGCCGACACGAGCGCGCCGACGATGCCCGACAGCGAGACGCGGCCGTTGGCCTTGACCAGCGTCAGCGACGACGGGAGGAGCCGCGGGACGGCGGCCGCCCGGGTCACCCCGTAGGCCTTGGACGCCACCAGCACCCCGAGGGCGGCGGGGAACAGCAACGCCGAGTCGCCGGTGACGGCGCCGGCCAGCACCCAGCAGAGGAAGGCGCGCAGCGCCATGGTCGCCCCGATCGCCCAGCGCCGGCCGTGGCTGAAGCGGTCCAGGAACGGCCCGATCAGCGGCGCGACGATGGCGAACGGCAGCATCGTCAGCACCAGGAACAACGTCACCTGTCCGCGCGCCTCGCCCGTCGGGACCTGGAAGAACAGGGTGCCGGCGAGGGCGATCGCGACCGCCGCGTCGCCGGCGGTGTTGAAGGCGTGCATCTCGATCAGGCGCGACAGCCCGGACTTGTCGGCCCCCTCCGCGCGCGCCGCGCGGCGGGCCTGGAAGACGGTGAAGCGCCCGGCACGGCCGGTCACCCGGGCCGCCCCGCCGACCCCGCGTCCGGTCGCCCGGGCCCCCCCGGCCAGGCCGCTGCCGACGCCGCGGGCCACCCTGGCCGCGCGTGCGGCCCGGCGCGGCGGCGGTGTGGTCGGCCCGCCGGGCTCCGGACCGGTGTCCGGCTCCGGCTCCCAGCGCCCCTCGGGCTCCTCCTCCGGGCGCGGGTCGGCCCCGGGAGGGGAGACGCCGGGGCGGTCCGAGCTCATGGGTCCATCCTGCCCCGCCCCGGGGACGCCGTCGCGGGACACCCCGACCCCGCGCTGGAACCACCGGGGCCGATCCGTCACACTCGGCGATGTGAGGACCCTGACCCGACGCCCGCCCGACGCGACCGCCGCCGGTGCGGTCGACCTCGCCCGCTCGGCGCTCCTCGAGGAGGTCGAGGCCGGTGACGTCGGCGACCACCTCGGCACCGACAACGAGGGCGACCGCCTGGTCACGCACCGGTTCGCCTGCACCCGGACGGGCTACCGCGGCTGGCACTGGTCGGTCACCGTGGTGCGCGCGTCGCGCCAGAAGAACGTCACCGTCGACGAGATCGTGCTCGTGCCCGGCGACGAGGCGATCGTGGCCCCGGCCTGGGTGCCCTACCGCGAACGCATCCGCCCCGGCGACCTGTCCCCGGGCGACCTGCTGCCCGTCGAGGACGAGGACGCCCGGCTGGTCCCGACCTACTCCTTCGGCGACGACCCGCTCGACCCCGACGAGAAGGCGCAGGTCCGCCAGGTGGCCGACGACCTCGGCCTGGGCCGCGTACGCACCCTGTCGCTCGAGGGCCGCGACCTCGCAGCCGAGCGCTGGTACGACGGCGACCCGGGCCCGGACGCGCTGATCGCGAAGTCCGCGCCCCAGTCCTGCCACGGGTGCGGCTTCCTGGTCCGCCTGGCCGGCCCGCTGTCGACGATGTTCGGGGTGTGCGCCAACGGCGACGCCAACGACGACGCCCGCGTGGTCTCCCTCGACCACGGCTGCGGTGCCCACTCCGAGGCCTCGCTCGGGCGTAAGCACGACCCGCAGCCACTGCCCGAGCACGTGCTCGACACGCTCGTGGACGACGTCGAGACCTTCTGAACCGACCGCCCCGCGTCAGGCCGGCGGGCGGTCCTCAGGGCCGGAGAGAAGCCACACGGCGTACTCCGGTGCCGGCGGGTGCAGCTCGTAGGAGCCGAACTGCGCGTCGACCCGGAGCCCCGCGGCCGCCACGTCGGCGGTGAAGTCCGCAGCCGGGTAGTCCCGGCTGGTCGTCGGACCGTCGACCGGGTGGAACCCGACGAGAACCCGCCCGCCGGGGGCCAGCAGGTCCCCGAGGCGGCGCAGCACCGCGACCTCGGTGCCGTCGGCGACGAAGACCATCACGTTGCCGACCGCGACGACCAGGTCGTACGCCTCCGGCGCCCCCGCCGCGGCGAGCACCCCGGCGTCGACCTCGAGGACGTCGTGGACCAGCACCTGCAGGTCGGGGTAGGTCGCCCGGGCCCGGGCGGCGAGGCCGGCGTCCGGCTCGACCGCCACCACGTGGTGCCCGCGCAGCTGGAGCGACGCCGCGACGCGGCCCATGCCCGCACCGGCGTCCAGGACGCGGGCGCCGCGGGGGCACAGCGCGTCCGCGAGCCGCGCCTCGCCGTCGACGTCCTCGCCCTCGGCGAGCAGCGCGGCGAAGGTCTCGGCGTAGTAGTCGTTCTCGGACCCGCCGGCGGCCCAGCGGGTGGGCCGCGCGGTCACGGCCGGGGTTCCGTGGGCACCGCGGGCTGGGGTGCCCGCGCGGTCACCACGTCGGCGGCCTCGTGGGTCCGGCCGGTCCGGCTCGTCTCGCGGATCCGGCGCCGGCGCCGGCAGTACTCGAGGCCCAGGAAGCCCAGACCGACCCCGGCCAGGCAGGTCCACAGCCACCACATCCGGCCCGAGGACTCCAGGCGGCCGTAGAAGGGGAGCAGGGCGACGAAGGCGACGAGGAAGAGGCCGATGCCGACCTCGACGGTGCGCACCCCGTCGACATCGAGGGGCTCGACGTCGGCCACCAGGTAGGTACGGCGGCCGATCTCGTGCGTCATCGGCTGGTCGTCGCGCAGCTCCACACCTCCCACGGTAGCCGAGACGTGCCCGTCACCACCGCGGTCCCCGGGTCTGGCACCCTGCTGCCGTGACGCACACGACCAGCGCCCCGACCGCGCGCCCCACCGGCCTCGACCGGTTCTTCTCGATCTCCGCCCGCGGCTCCACCGTGGGCCGAGAGCTCCGCGGTGGTGTCGTCACCTTCGTGACGATGGCCTACATCGTGGTGCTGAACCCGCTGATCCTCGGCTTCGTGCCCGACGTCGACGGGCAGTTCCTCGGTGGCGGCGCCGCGCCCAACCTGCCGGCGATCGCCGCCGGCACGGCCCTGGTGGCCGGGGTGATGAGCATCCTGATGGGCGCGGTGGCCAACTTCCCGCTGGCGATCGCGACCGGCCTCGGCCTGAACGCCTTCGTGGCGGTCGCCATCGCCACCCAGATGACCTGGGCCGACGCCATGGGGCTGGTGGTCATCGAGGGCCTGCTGATCCTGGCGCTGGTGCTGACCGGCTTCCGCGGCGCGGTCTTCCGCGCCGTGCCGGGTCAGCTCAAGGTCGCCATCTCGGTCGGGATCGGGCTGTTCATCGCCCTGATCGGCTTCGTCGACGCCGGTTTCGTCTCGCGCATCCCCGACGTCGCCCAGACCACCGTCCCGGTCCAGCTCGGCGCCGGCGGGCAGCTGCAGGGTTGGCCGGTGGCCGTCTTCGCGATCGGCCTGGTCCTGGTGGTCGCGCTGTGGGTGCGCAAGGTCCGGGGCGCCATCCTGATCGCGATCGCGGTCGCCACCGTGCTGGCCGTGGTCGTCGAGGCCGTCCTCGGGCTGGGCTCGGCCGTGGAGAACGGACCGGGCGGCTGGATCCTGACCGTCCCGAGCCTGCCCGACTCGTTCGGTGCGCTGGCCGCGCTGCCGGACTTCGGGACGCTGGGGGAGTTCGACCTGCTCGGGTCCTTCGACCGGGTCGGGATCGTCGCCGCGCTGCTGCTGGTCTTCAGCCTGATGCTCGCCGACTTCTTCGACACCCTCGGCACGATGACCGCGATCGGGGCCGAGGGCGGGCTGCTCGACGAGGACGGCACGCCCCCGCGTACCCAGCAGATCCTCGTCGTCGACTCCCTGGCCGCCGTCGCCGGTGGTGTGGGTGGGGTGTCGTCGAACACCAGCTACATCGAGTCCGCGGCCGGCGTGGGCGAGGGCGCCCGCACCGGGCTGGCCTCGGTGGTCACCGGCGTGCTGTTCCTGCTGACGGTGTTCCTGGCCCCCCTGGTGGCGATCATCCCGTCCGAGGCTGCCGTCCCGGCCCTGGTGCTGGTCGGCTTCCTGATGATGCAGCAGGTCGCGGACATCACCTGGTCCGACCCCGAGATCGCGATCCCGGCCTTCCTGACCATCGTGCTGATGCCGTTCACCTACTCGATCAGCGTCGGCATCGGAGCCGGGTTCGTGTCGTTCGTGCTGATCAAGCTGGTGCTGGGCAAGCCCCGGGAGATCCACCCGCTGATGGCCCTGGTGGCGGTGCTGTTCCTCGTCTACTTCGCCATCGAGCCCCTCACCTCCCTGCTGACCTGACGGCCGAGGTGCCGCTCGTGACCGGCCGAGGTGCCGCTCGCAGACAACCACCGTCCGCACCTGGAGCGCCCGTGACCCCGGCAACGTCCCCGATCGCCACGCTCGACCTCGGCCCCCACCAGTACGCCGTGCACCGCGCTCGCCGCGCGGACCTCCCGGCCCTGGTCGCGCTCCTGCGCGACGACGCGCTCGGCCGCACCCGGGAGGCGGCCGACCTCACGGCGTACGAATCGGCGTTCGAGGCCGTCGACCGCGACCCGGCGCATATGCTCGCGGCCGTCCTCGACCCGGCCGACGAGGTGGTCGCCACCCTCCAGCTCACGCTCCTGCCGGGGCTGTCCCGCGCGGGCACGACCCGGTTGCAGGTCGAGGGGGTGCGGGTGCGCGCCGACGCGCGGGGCTCGGGGCTGGGGGCCGCGCTGCTGGGGTGGGCGGTCGGGTGGGGACGCGACGCGGGAGCGAGCCTCGCCCAGCTGACGACCGACGAGCAGCGCCCCGACGCCCGGAGGTTCTACGAGCGGCTCGGCTGGGTGGCCACCCACACCGGGATGAAGCTCCCGCTCGACTGACTGCGAGCGGCACCTCGACCGGTCGCGGACGGCACCTCGGCTGACTGCGAGCGGCACCTCGGCGGGAATGCTTAGCAACGGCAATGACTTGTGTCGAGGACATGCCGACCACCGACGCCCGCACCGACGCCCGCACGGACGCCCGGCCCCACGCCCGCACGGACGCCGGCACGGACGCCGGCACGGACGCCGTGCTCGCCTCCGAGCTTCGCCTCTCCGTCATGCGCCTGCGACGACGGCTGGCCACCGAGCGGCACCCCGCCAACGAGCTGTCGCTCGGCGCGATGACGGTCCTCGGCTGCCTGTTCCGCCACGGCGACCTGCCCGTCGGCGTGCTCGCGGCCCGCGAGCTGGTCCGGCCGCCGAGCATGACCCGCACGGTCAACGCGCTCGCCGGCCTCGGCCAGGTCGAGCGGCGTCCCCACGCCACGGACGGCCGCCTGGTGGTCGTCCACCTCACCGACCTGGGCCGCGCCACGGTCCTCGCCGACCGCCGCCGCCGCGACGCCTGGCTCACGCGCCGCCTGCGCGACCTGACGCCCGAGGAGCGCGACGTCCTGCGCCGCGCGGCGCCGCTGCTGGAGAGGCTGGCCACGTAGGTGAGCCCCACCTTCCGCTCCCTGGCGCACCCCAACTACCGCTGGTACGCCGCCGGCAACCTGGTCTCCAACGTCGGGACCTGGATGCAGCGCGTGGCCCAGGACTGGCTGGTCCTGCTGCTGGCGACCAACGACGCCGCGGCCATCGGGATCACCACCGGGCTGCAGTTCCTGCCCTTCCTGCTGCTCTCGCCGGTCGCCGGCCTGGTCGCCGACCGGGTGCCCAAGCGCCGGATGCTGCAGCTGACCAACATCGGGATGGCCCTGCCCGCGATCGTGCTGGGCCTCCTGGCCGTCACCGGCACCGTGCAGCTCTGGCACGTCTACGTCCTGGCGTTCCTGCTCGGGGTGGCCTCCGCCTTCGACGCCCCGGCGCGACAGTCCTTCGTGTCCGAGATCGTCGACGCCGACGACCTGTCCAACGCGGTGGGGCTGAACTCCGCCGGCTTCAACGCCGCTCGGCTGATCGGTCCGGCGGTCGCCGGGCTCTCGATCGCCGCGCTCGGCTCCGGCGTGTCCGCCACCGGGTGGGTGATCCTGCTGAACGGGCTCTCCTACGCCGCCCCGGTCTGGTGCCTGGCCGCGATGGACACCCGGCTGCTCCACGTCGCCACCCCGGTCGGTCGCGCCCCGGGCCAGATCCGTGAGGCTGTCGCGTACGTCCGCGAGCGCCCCGACCTGCTGCTGATCATGGGCGTGGTCATGTTCGCCGGGATGTTCGGGCTGAACTTCCAGATGACCTCGGCCCTGATGGCCACCCAGGTCTTCGACAAGGGCCCGACCGAGTTCGGCCTGCTCGGGACCTTCCTGGCGGTCGGCTCCCTGGGCGGGGCACTGGTCGCCGCCGGGCGGGTCCGCGTGCGCCACCGGCTGGTGGTCGGGTCCGCGCTGACCTTCGGGGCCGTCGAGGTGGTCGCCGGGCTGGCGCCGACCTACTGGGTGTACGCCCTGCTGTGCCCGGTCATCGGGCTGACGGCGCTGACCATGATGACCAGCGCCAACACGTTCATGCAGATGAACACCGACGCCGGGATGCGCGGGCGGGTGATGGCGCTCTACCTGATGATCTTCATCGGCTCGACCCCGATCGGGGCGCCGCTCGTGGGCTGGGTGGGCGAGGTGTTCGGTGCCCGGTGGACCCTGGTCGGCGGGGGAGCGGCGACGATGCTGGGGGTGGCCGCGACGAGCCTGGTCTACCTGCTGCACCAGCGGCGTGCGCCCGCCGGCCGGCAGCCGGACGCCGACGACCGCGACGGGGCCGCGAGCACCGCGGCCGCGTTTTGACCGGTCTGGGGGTGCCCGGTAGCCTCGGTTCTCGTGTCTGGGTCACCCAGACCGTCGAGCGCGCCCCCGGGGTCCCGCACAGGGCCCCACCGCTGATCTGACGACTCCGGCCCCCCAGGGCCGCTCGCGGCCGGGTGTGCGGTCCGAGGCACACAGCAGCAACGCAGTACCGCCGTGCCCGGCAGGTCGCCGGGTTCTGATGAGCAACAGGAAAGAGAACCACCAGGTGCCCACGATCAACCAGCTGGTCCGCAAGGGCCGTGCCGACAAGGTGTCGAAGAGCAAGACGCCCGCGCTCAAGGGCTCGCCCCAGCGCCGCGGTGTCTGCACCCGCGTCTACACCACCACCCCCAAGAAGCCGAACTCCGCCCTGCGCAAGGTCGCCCGCGTGCGCCTGTCCAGCGGCGTCGAGGTCACCGCCTACATCCCCGGGGTCGGTCACAACCTCCAGGAGCACTCGATCGTGCTCGTGCGCGGCGGCCGGGTGAAGGACCTGCCCGGCGTCCGCTACAAGATCATCCGCGGCTCGCTGGACACCCAGGGCGTCAAGAACCGCAAGCAGGCCCGCAGCCGTTACGGCGCGAAGAAGGAGAAGAGCTGATATGCCGCGCAAGGGTCCCGCTCCGAAGCGCCCGATCGACATCGACCCGGTCTTCGGGTCGCAGCTGGTGAGCCAGCTGGTGTCGAAGGTGCTGGTCGACGGCAAGAAGCAGGTCGCGCAGCGCATCGTCTACTCCGCGCTGGAGGGCTGCCACGAGAAGAACGGCACCGACCCGGTGGTCACGCTCAAGCGTGCGCTGGACAACGTGAAGCCGGCCATCGAGGTCAAGTCGCGCCGCGTCGGTGGCGCCACCTACCAGGTCCCGATCGAGGTCAAGGGCACGCGGGGCACCACGCTCGCGCTGCGCTGGCTCGTCGGCTACGCCCAGGACCGTCGGGAGAAGACGAT
>JBKJPE010000031.1:0-4383 GCA_046595185.1 Nocardioides sp. | reverse complement strand
TCGCCCTCGACCTCGACCCGGAACCGGCTCCAGCAGGCGCTGTCGTTCGGCGCGTCCGACGCCGACTGGGCCGAGCAGGTGCGTGCCATGACCGACGGGCTCGGGGTCGACGTCGCCATCGAGGCCGTCGGCATCCCCGACACCTTCCTGGCGTGCCTCGAGATCGTGCGTCCCGGCGGGTCGGTGGCCAACGTCGGTGTGCGCGGCGCCTCGGTCGACCTGCCCCTGCAGGACCTGTGGATCACGGACATCGCGATCAGCATGGGCCTGGTCAGCACCTGGACCACGCCAATGCTGCTCAAGCTCGTGGCCCAGCACAGGCTGGCGGCCGAGAAGTTCGCGACCCACCACGTCGGGCTGGACCAGATGCTCGAGGCCTACGACACGTTCGGCCACGCAGCCGAGACCAAGGCGCTCAAGGTCGTGATCCGCCGCTGACGCCCGGGTCGGCCCCCCTCGCCGGATGTAGCAGGCCCCGCCCGAGCCCCACAGGATGAGGGTGCTGCGCCGACTGCCCGGGACAATTGCCGGTGCGGCGGGGTCCCGGCCTGGTGGCCAACGGGCCGGGACCCACCCAGGCCTGGGCGATGCCGACGACCTGAGGACGGGTCGCCCCCCGTGGGGGACGACCCGTCTCGTGCGTGACCGACCGCGGCAGGCGGGTCACCGATGCGATCAGTTGGTGTTGACGGTGATCGTCGCGACGCCGACCAGCAGACCGGGCTTGACGGCGTCGGTGCCGAACGTCTCGTTGAGCAGCGGGGCCGCGACGTCGGAGATCTGGACCTCGGTGCCCTGCAGGATGGCCTTGTTGCCCTGGGTCTGCAGCGGCTTCAAGGTGCTGCCGTCGAGCTTGAAGAGGTAGGCGCTGGTGACGGCGACCTCGCCGTTGACGGTGACGTCGCCGTAGACCCGCGAGACGCCGGGGTCGACGTTGAGGTTGGTCAGCTCGACGGTCGTGCCGCCGGCGGAGAGCGACAGGCCCGAACCCTCGTGCTGGACCTGGCCGACGACGTAGGGCGAGACCTGGCCGGGCTCGAAGACGGTGACGTTGCCACCGGTGATCGGGAACACGAGGGAGCCGTCGACGAGCTTGGCGTCACCGGTCACACCCGGGGTCAGCTTGAGCTGGGTCAGCGCCTTCACGAAACTCTGGTCGAGGGCGATCTGGGTGTCCTGACCGGTGAGCGCCTCGATGGCGGCGACCGGCCGGGGCGGGGTCTGGGCCTCTGCGGCGGACGACGAGCTCGACGAGCTGGCCGACGCGGGCGGCGCCTCGTCCTGGTTGCTGCACGCGGCGAGCGGGCCGGCGAGGAGGCCGACGGTCGCCAGTGCGGCGAGGCCGCGGCGGGTGCGGATGGTGAACCGAGGGGTGGAGCTCATGGTGTGGCCCTTCAGGTGGAAGCGCCCAGCTCGGGAGACCCCCGTGGGCGTTGATGCACCAGTGGTTCGGCGGCGTCCCCCAGGTCGTTTGGTCGACCGGCGCATTCTCAGGCGACGCTCAGAGACCTTCAGCCCTCGGGATGGGCCGCCCCTCGAGATGGGCCGCCCGTCGATGGCCGTCTCTCGATGGCCGTCGTCGCCACGTTCCGGGCGCGGGCGGCACGCCGGCGGCAGCGCTCGGCGTCCCGGGCGGTCGCAGCGGCAGCCGGCTGACACGTCGGCTGACCTCGGCCGCCGCTGACCCGCGAACGAGGAAGGCCCCTCATCGGCATCTGTGCTGGTGAGGGGCCCTGCTGCCTCTGGTGGAGCTGAGGGGATTCGAACCCCTGACCTTCTCATTGCGAACGAGACGCGCTACCACCTGCGCCACAGCCCCAGAGGCGTCTTGCGACGCGAGGCGAAACGGTAGCACCAGCGGTGGCCGGCACCGAACCCGCCCGGGTCAGGAGCCGGTCGCGCGCCGCTCGTCGACGGCACGGTCGCGCTCGGCCTGCTCGGCCTTCTCGGCGCGGGCGGTCCGCTCGGCCTCCCGGGCCAGCGCGCTGTCGGACTCCGTACGGCCCGAGGTCCACACGCCGGTGGAGTCGAGGTCGATGGTGCGCACGGTACGAGGGGCGGCGGGGGCCTTGTCGACGTAGGTCGGGAGGGTGACCGGCACGGGGTCCCAGACCTCGGCCTCGACGGCGCTGCGCACCGAGGTCCTCGCGCTGGCGACGACGGCCGCGACCTCCTCGGTCGGGTCGCCCTCGTCCGCGGCGGCGGGGAGCAGGGCGGCGGGCTTGTCGTAGTCGCCGAAGAAGTCCTCGTCACGCTCGGCCCGACGCGCGATGCGGGCCTCGCGGCGCTGGTCGCGCCTCTCGGCGCGTGCGTCCTTGCGCTGCGCCCAGCGGAGCTGGGCCTGGGCGGCCCGACCGGTCTCGGTGCGGACCATGATCCGGCAGGCGGTCAGCCACGCCACGAGCAGCGCGACGGGGACGGCCGTCCAGGCCCAGCCGACCACACCGGTCGCGGCCAGGAGGACGACGGTGGCGAGGACGAGCAGGACGGCACCGAGCACACGCCGGCGGCGGGCCGCGGCGCGGGCGGCGGCCCGGCGACGTACGCCAGGGGGGATCTCGCGGGGCGGCGCCGGTGCGGCGACGTCGGCGACGGGTCCCGCGGCCCCCTTGGTGGTCACGGTCGTCGTGGCAGCCGGGCGGCCGGGGCTGACGACCAGCCGGGTGTCGCGAGCGTTGACGGCCTCGCGGTGCGCCAGGACCCGCATGGTGGCGGAGAACCGGTCGACCGACCGGCTGCGCGCGACCTCGTCGTGGTGGCGGATCGCCTTCGGGACCAGGTAGACGGCCCAGGCCACCGCGAGGGCGACGAAGATCAGTGCGCTCAGGTCCACGACCTGAGATTAGGAGCGCGGGGCCGGGGGGCTGCGGACCCGCGCCCGTGTGTCGCGTATTGCCTGTGGTGCGGATGTGGTTCGCGCCGGGTGGCCGGTCAGGGGAAGTGTCGGGTTGTCAGGGGATGCATCCCCTGGCAAGTACCGATTTCCCCGGTCAACCGGGGAAGCTCCCGCCCCCGCCGATCCGACCGGCTGGTCAGGGGAACTGTGCGGTTGTCAGGGGATGCATCCCCTGACAAGCACCCACTTCCCCGGTCAACCGGGGAAACTGCGCCCCCGCCGGTCCGACCGCTCCCCCACCACCGTCGCCTCGTACCGCGCCAGCAGCCCCTCGGGCACGTCCTCGATGGTGACGGCGTAGAGCCGGTGGTCGCGCCAGTCGCCGTCGATGTGCAAGAAGGCAGGCGCGTAGCCGATCTCGGGGATCTCGAGCTTCTCCACCACCCGCAGCGAGTTGGAGTTCTCCGGCCGGATCGCGATCTCGATCCGGTGCAGTCCGACCGCCTGGAAGCAGTGGTCGATGGCCATCGCGACGGCGCGGGGCATCACGCCCTGCCCGGCGTACTCCTTGTCGAGCCAGTAGCCGACGGAGGCGAACTGCGCCGAGCCCCGCACAACGTTGTTCACGGTCAGCTGACCCGCGAAGCGACCGTCGACCTCGACCGCGAACGGCAGGGTCGCACCGGACCTGGCGCTACGGCTCAAGCGGCGGATCAGGGTCCGGAAGGTGACCGGCCGGGCGTCCGCGCCCGGGGGCGCGGTGGCGTCCCACCGGACCAGCCAGCTGGCGTTGCGGCGTCGGGCGTCGCGCCACGGCTCGGCATCGGAGGCTCGCAGCGGTCGCAGCGTCACCACCGGCGAGGAGCCCGACGAGAGCCGCACCGGCCAGCCCCGCGCGGTCAGTGGTCGCTCCCGACGATCTGCTCGACGGCGTGCACGAGGATCGGTCGTAGCACCGACAACCCGTCCTTGACGCCACCCCGCGAGCCGGGGAGGTTGACGATCAAGCACGCCCCGGCGACCCCGGCCAGGCCACGCGAGAGCACCGCGGTCGGGATCCCCGCCGCCGTGCCGGCAGCTCGGATGGCCTCGGCGATGCCCGGCACCTCACGCTCGAGCAACGGTCGGGTCTGCTCGGGCGTCTGGTCGGTGGGGGTCAGCCCCGTGCCTCCGGTGGTCAGCACGAGGCGTGCGCCGCCTTCGACTGCCGCGGCGATCGCGGCGCCCACGGGAGGCCCGTCGGGTACGACGACGGGCGCGGAGACCGCGAACCCCAGCTCCTGCAACGCCTCGACGATCAGCGGCCCGGTCTCGTCGGCGTACACCCCGGCGGCAGCCCGGTTGGAGGCCACGACGACCTCGGCGCGCCCGTGGGAGTCACTCATGGCCAGGCCCCGTCGAAGCGCCTGGCCTGACGAACTCGCCGGAACGTCCGCCGCTCTTCGTCTCGACCCGGATGTCGGTGATGACCGCGGCCTTGTCGACTGCCTTGACCATGTCGACAACCGTCAACGCTGCGACCGAGACCGCGGTGAGGGCCTCCATCT
>JBKJPE010000136.1:0-6218 GCA_046595185.1 Nocardioides sp. | reverse complement strand
CGACGTTGTGGGCCAGCACCTCGGGACGCGACTCGAAGACCTCGGTCAGCAGGTCGGGCTTGCCGTTGAAGTCTGGGATCAGGTTCTCCACGCCCGTGTCGGGGTTGAGCTCGTGGATGGCGCGCACTGTCGCGGCGTAGAGCCAGGCGCCGCCGTCCTCGAGGTCGTCGCGCGCGACACCGGTGATGGTCGCGTAGCGAAGCTCCATCTTCTGCACCGACTCCGCCACCCGCCGTGGCTCGTCGCGGTCGAGGGGCTGGGGCTTGCCGGTGTCGATCTGGCAGAAGTCGCACCGACGGGTGCACTGGTCGCCGCCGATGAGGAAGGTGGCCTCCCGGTCCTCCCAGCACTCGTAGATGTTGGGGCAGCCGGCCTCCTGGCACACCGTGTGCAGGCCCTCGGCCTTGACCAGCTTCTTGAGCTCGGTGTACTCCGGGCCCATCGAGGCCTTCGTCTTGATCCACTCGGGCTTGCGCTCGATGGGGGTCTCGGCGTTGCGGACCTCGAGGCGCAGCAGCTTGCGACCGTCGGGGGCGGTGGGGGAGGTCGTCACGTCGGTCAACTGTACGCCGGGGGCCCGACCGCGTTCAGGCCACGTCGCGACTCCGGAACGAGACCAGCGACGCGCCGCCGGACACGATGACCAGGCTGCCGAGGTAGACCGCTGCGTCGGCGCGGTCGACGACCACGAGACAGCCCGCTGCCACCCGGGCCTCCCGGTCGCCGCGGAGGTCCTGGCAGGACGGGTCGTACTGCGGGAAGGAGATCGGGCCGGTCAGCCAGGCCAGTGCGTTGTACTGCGGCTGCAGGCGTTCGTTGCCGGCGATCCCGCTGACGCTCAGCAGGAGCGGGAGGACGACGGCCGCGAGGAAGAGCAGCCCCAAGGTGGCCACGGTGCTGCGCATCAGCATCGTGAGGAGGTAGCCGCCCAGGCCGGCCCCGCCGCCGAGCAGGACCCCGCGCCAGGACTGGGCCCAGACCAGGCCGCCCACCCCGTCGCCGACGGGCTCGCCATACACCCAGGCCAGGGCGGCCAGCAGGCCCCAGAAGGCCGCGAGCACGGCCGCGGCCAGGAGCAGGCCCACCAGCAGGACCGCCAGACCCTTCGCGGCCCAGAGGTGCGTGCGCCGGCTCTCGACGAGCAGCTGGTTGCCCATCGAGCCGGTGTTCCAGTCGTGCCCGGCGAAGGTGGCGCCGAGCAGGACCAGCAGGAGCGCGACCACCGTGACGACCGCGACCCCGACCGTGTCGTCGTAGACGCGGCCCAGGTCGAGGGGGCTGCGCTGGAGGAACCAGTCGACCTGGGGAAGGTTCTGCGCCTCGCAGGCCGCGGCCACGGCGAGCGGATCGTCCAGGTCCACGTCGCGGGGGCGTACGCCGTACCGCTCGGGGCGCTCGGCGCAGCGCTCGAGCTGTCGCTGGTAGTAGGGCTGGTCGACCTCGCGAGCGACCTGCTGCTCGGCCCGCTCCAGCTCGCCGTCGGTGACCGGGCGGGTCTGCCAGCCGATGACCACGGCGATGGCCAGCGGGACGACGACGGCGGCCACCAGCAGCAGCACGACCGCCCGGCGCCAGCGCAGCCGGGTCAGCTCCACCCGGGTCGCGCGGATCACGAGGCACCCCCGTCCGTCGCGCCGTCCTGCGTGTCGCCCAGCGTGTCGGCGGCGGTCAGCTCGAGGAAGACCGTCTCGAGGTCGCGGCGCAGCGGCACCAGCTCGGTGAGCCACACCCCGGCGCCGCCCAGCGCCCGGTTCAGGGCGGCGGGGTCGTCGGTCTCGATGACCCGGGCGTCGGGGTCGGTGTCGGGGCGGGCGACGAAGCCGGCGGTGGCCAGCGCACGGTCGAGGAGGGCATGGTCGGCGGCGCGGACCCGCCAGGTGGAGGTGCCGGTGCCGGCGACGAGGTCCTCGACGCGTCCGCTGGCCAGCATCCGACCGCGGCCGATGATGGTGGCCGCGTCGCAGACCTGCTGCACCTCGGCCAGGATGTGGCTGGAGAGCAGCACGGTGACGCCGCTGCTGCCCAGGTCGCGGATCGTCTCGCGGATCTCCCGGATGCCGGCCGGGTCCAGGCCGTTGGTGGGCTCGTCGAGGATCAGCAGCTCCGGCTCCTTCAGCAGCGTCGCGGCGATGGCCAGGCGCTGCTTCATGCCCAGCGAGTAGCCGCGGTAGCGGTCGGCGCCGCGCTCACGGAGCCCGACGGTCTCCATGGCCTCGTCGACGCGGTGGTCGGGGGCACCGATGCCGCGCGAGAGCAGCAGCAGATTCTGCCTGCCGGTGAAGCCGGGGGAGAACTTCGGCGACTCCACGACCGCGCCCACCCGACCCATCACGACCGGGAGCCGGCTCGGGACCGGCTCGCCGAGCAGGCTCATCGACCCTGCGCTGGGTCGGGCCAGACCGAGGAGCATCCGGATCGTCGTGGTCTTGCCGGACCCGTTCGGACCCAGGAAGCCGTGCACGCCGCCCCGGGGGACGGCCAGGTCGAGGTCGCGTACGGCCACCTGGAGCCCGCGGCGCAGGCTGCGGAACTCCTTGCGCAGACCACGCGTGGCGATCACCAGGTCCCCGGGGTCGCTCACGGCTGCTCCGTCCCGCCCGGGCACCTGCCCGGGTCCGGCGCGAGTCAAGCAGCCCGCAGGCGAGGGTCCGACCGCGACGCGCGGGGGCGGTCGAGCACGCCTCAGCGGCTGAGGACCTGCACCCGGGGCCCGCGGCCCGGCTCGGGGCGTGGCTCGTAGTCGGGCGTCGGGTCGTACGCGCCCCATGCGAGCAGGTCGGTGAGGTGCCGCTCGACGTGGGGGAGCACCTCGTCGACGCCGACGTGCCGCCCGAGCTCCCGGCTCAGGCTGGTGACCCCGGCGTCCGCGATGCCGCAGGGGACGAACCGGTCGTACCACCCGAGGTCGACGTCGGCGTTGAGCGAGAAGCCGTGCATGGTCACCCCGCGCGAGACACGGATGCCGAGGGCGGCGACCTTGCGCTCGGGGCCCCGGTCGTCGGCGCGCAGCCACACGCCGCTGCGGCCCGGGATGCGGGCCGTGACCACGCCGAGCCCGCCGCACGCACGGATCAGCGCCTCCTCGACCCGGCGCACGTAGTCGACCACCTTGACGTGGTCGGGGAGCCGCACCACGGGGTAGCCCACGAGCTGCCCCGGGCCGTGGAAGGTGATCTTGCCGCCGCGGTCGACGTCGATCACGTCGGCGCCACCGGCGTCGACGGGCTTCTCGTGGTCGTCGGTGCGCTTGCCGCAGGTGAAGACCGGCGGGTGCTCGAGCAGCCAGACGGTGTCGGGGAGGGACCCGTCGACGACGGCGGCGTGCAGCGCACGTTGACGGTCCCAGGCGGCGCGGTACTCGACGGCGTCGGGGCCGAGGCCGTCCCGGCGGAACTCGGGGGTGCTCACGTCGGCCGAGACTACTCCGCGGCCGCGGGGGCCTGTGGAGAGCCGCAGCGGCGTCACCGCCGGACGGGGTAGGACAGGGGCATGCGTCACCTCGCCCGTCGCCCGGCCACCCACGTGCGGTCCTGGGTGCCACGGCTGCTGTTGCTCGGGACGGGGCTGACCGCGCTCGGCCTGGCCGTGGTGGTGCTGCTGTCGGTCACCGGGTCCCCCGCCGGCCCCGGGCTCCTGGGCCTGGGCGACCCCGAGCCGCGGGTGGCCGCCGGGGCCTCGGCGCCCCCGGGCGCGGCGGAGCCGGGGCGGACCGGTGGCCCGGGGGAGGCCTCGGCCGCAGGTCCGGCACCGGTACGCGCGCCGCCGCGCGGCGGGTCCGCGGCGCCGGGCGCCGAGCGGTGGGCGGCCCGGCTGCTGTAGGCGTGGGACCGCGCCCGGGAGCGGGCCTGGCAGGCCGCCGACCCGGTGGCGCTCCGGGCGCTCTACGTGCCCGGGTCGACGGCCGCGGAGCGCGACGCCGAGCTGCTGGAGCGGTGGCGCGAGGCCGGCGTCGAGGTGCGCACGCTGCGCCTGCGTGTCGACGACCTGGAGGTGGTGGTGCTGGAGCCGCGCCGCGCCCTGCTCGAGGTCACCGACCGGCTGCGCGTGCACGCCGTGGCCGGGGGGTCGGCCCCGGTGCTGCGGCTGGGGCGCGACCGGCCGAGCACCCGGGTCGTGGAGCTGCGCCGCGACGACGACCTCTGGCAGGTGGCGCGGGTGGTGCCGGCCGGGACCACCTGAGCGGCCCCGGCCGGACCGGGTCAGCGGCGGCGGGCCAGAGCGCTGTCGACGACCGAGGAGACGTCGGGGTCGGCGAAGGTGTAGCCGCTGTCGAGCAGCGCCTGCGGCCGGACGTTCAAGGAGTTGAGCACCTCGGTGGACAGGTCCCCGGCACCGACCCGCAGCAGCGGGGCCGGGACGGCTGCGAACGACGGCCGGCCGAGGGCCGAGGCCAGGGCCTTGGTGAACTCGGCGTTGGTCGGGGTGTCGACGCAGCACAGGTTGACCGGGCCGGACACCGCGTCCTGCTCGGCCAGGTGGACCACCGCGCCCACCCAGTCGCGCAGCGAGATCATCGCCATGTGCTGGCGCCCGCTGCCCAGCCGCCCGCCGAGGCCCAGCTTGAACAGCGGCCTCAGCAGGCTCAGCGGGGGCGCGGCGGCGTCCATCACCGGGGCGGTGCGGAGCACGCACACCCGGGACCCGGCCGCCCGGGCCGGCTCCGCCGCGGACTCCCACTCGCGGGTCACCTCGGTGAGGAGTCCGTGCCCCCGCGAGTCGGAGGACTCGGTGAGCACGGCGTCGCCGTGGTCGCCGTAGTAGGAGATGCCGTTGCCGGCCAGGAACGCCGGGGGCGCCGCGCTGCCGGCGGCGGCGGCCGCGACGGCCTCGGCGAGGACGGTCGTGGTGGTGATCCGGCTCTCCCGCAGCTCGCGGGCCCACCTCTTGGAGTGCGGGTTGCCGGCGGTCGGCGAGCCGGCGAGGTTGACCACAACGTCGGCGGCGGCGACCACGGCGGCGTCGACCTCCCCGGCGTACGGGTCCCAGGTCGACTCCCCGGCACCGTCCGCCGGGCGCCGGACCAGCCGGGTGACGGTGTGGCCCCGACCGGTCAGCGCCTCGCGGAGGTGGGTGCCGAGGAAGCCGGAGCCCCCGGCGAGGACGACGCGCAGGGACATCTCAGACCTCGAACTTGCCGGACTCGAGGCGGGCCTTGACGTCGGCCAGGAAGCGGCCGGCGTCGGCGCCGTCGACGAGACGGTGGTCGTAGGTCAGCGCCAGGTACACCATGTGGCGCACCGCGATGGTCTCGCCCAGGTTGGCGTCGTCGATCACGACCGGACGCTTCACCACGGCCCCCGGGCCGAGGATCGCGACCTGCGGCTGGTTGATGATCGGGGTGTCCCACAGGGCCCCCACGCTGCCGAGGTTGGTGATGGTGAAGGTGCCGCCGGACAGCTCGTCGGGACCGATCTTGTTGGTCCGGGTGCGTTGCGCGACGTCGGCGATCTTCTTCGACAACCCGGCGATCGAGAGGTCGCCGGCGTCCTTGACGACCGGGGTCAGCAGACCCTTGTCGGTGTCCACCGCGAACGCGACGTTCTCGCGGTCGAAGTAGGTGACCTCGCCCTTCTCGGCGTCGATCGTCGCGTTCAGCTTCGGGTGGGCCTTCAGCGCGTCGATCGAGGCCTTGGCGAAGAACGGCAGGTAGGACAGCTTCACGCCCTCGCGGGCGAGGAAGTCGGCCTTCACCGAGTCGCGCAGGCGCGCGATGTTGGTGACGTCGACCTCGACCACCTGCGTCAGCTGGGCCGAGGTGTGCAACGAGTCGAGCATCCGCTCCGAGATGATCTTGCGCAGGCGGGTGATCTTCTCCGTCGTGCCGCGCAGCGGCGATGGGGTCGAGCCCGCCGCAGCACCGGCGGCCGGGGCGGAGGCCGCCGCGGGCGCGGCTGCAGGCTCGGCTGCGGGGGCCGGCTGCTCGGCCTTCTTCGCGGCGTCCAGGACGTCCTGCTTGCGGACCCGGCCGCCCACGCCGGACCCGGTCACCGAGGACAGGTCGACGTCGTGCTGGGCGGCGAGCTTGCGCACGAGCGGGGTGACGTACTGGCCCGGGTCCTCGCTGCGCGACGGCTTCTCGGTCGGGGCTGCAGACGACCCGGTCTCCTTCGTCGGCGCGGGCGCCTCCTCAGCGGCCTGGGTCGTCTGCTCCGGCTCGGGCTCGGGGGCCTTCTCCTGGGGGGTCTCCGGCTCGGGCTCCGGCTCGGGCTCCGGCTCGG
>JBKJPE010000131.1:0-15070 GCA_046595185.1 Nocardioides sp. | reverse complement strand
ACCGACCTCAAAGACGGCCGCCTGCTGTGTCCCCACCACCACGCCCGCGCCCACGACCCCACCTATGAGATGACCACCCACCCCGACAACAAAGTCACCTTCCACCACCGCACCTAGCACGCCGACGCCGCCGATCAGATCGACTGGGCGCTGTCAGTCGATTCCACGATCGCCCGCGCACACCAGCACGCCACGAGCATCGCGCGCCTCACAGGGGGCTGGGTCGAGTGATACGAATCCGCCCGATCCGCCCGATCCGCCAGATCCGCCCGATCCGCGCGTGGAGCCGCCTGACCACGCCATCGGCCGCTCCCGCGGCGGACTCTCGACCAAGATCCACCAGCTCGTCGATGGCAACGGGCTTCCTCTGGTCGTGCTGCTGAGTACTGGCCGGGCCGGCGACTACGCGATGTTCGGACCGCTCACGGCGCACTAGCGGGTCGGTCGCGACATCGGCCGCCCGCGGACCCGGCCCGACGCAGTGCGCGGCGACAAGGCCTACTCCTCACGCGCGATCCGAGGACATCTGCGCAGCCGGGGTGTCGTCGCGATCATCCCCGAGCCCGGCGACCAGCAGGGACTTCGCAAACGACGTGGCGTCCGCGGCGGGCGGCCACCGGCGGTTCGATGCCGAGACCTACCAGGGCCGCAAAGTCATCGAGCGCCGCTTCTGTCGCCTCCAGCAGTGGCGCGGCCTCGCAACCCGCTACGACAGCTCGCCCTCATCTACCGGGCCGCAGTAGTCCTCAACGCGGTACTGGCATGGTCGCGCCCAGTGTCAGACACGCCTAGGTCGTCGACGTGCTGGTCGATCGCCTGACGACTCAGGCGGTCCAGATGCCGCGCAGCCGACCGACCTCGTGGATGCGCCGCTCGGCGACGCGGTCGGCGGCGACCGCGGGCGGGACGCCGTCCGCGGCGGCCCGCTCGAGCACCGACCGCGTGGTGTCGAAGATCCGCGAGGCGCGCTGGTGGGCGCGCTCGAAGGAGAACCCCTCGAGCTCGTCGGCGACCTGGACCAGACCGCCGGCGTTGACGCAGTAGTCGGGCGCGTAGAGGATCCCGCGGTCCTCCAGCAGCTTCCCGACGCCCGGGTGGGCGAGTTGGTTGTTGGCCGCCCCGCAGACCACGCGCGCCGACAGGGTGGTCACCACCTCGTCGGTCAGCGCGTCGCCGAGCGCGCACGGGGCGTAGACGTCGAGCTGCGTGGCGACCAGCTCCTCGGTCGAGCCCACGACGGTGACCGCGGGGTGCTCCTGGCGCACCCGTGCCAGGGTCGGTGGGTGCACGTCGGACACGACGACCGAGGCGCCGTCCTCGAGCAGGTGGCGCACCAGGTGGCGGCCGACCTTGCCGACACCGGCGACACCGACCGTGCGGCCGGCCAGCGTGGCCTCGCCCCAGACGACCTCGGCCGCCGCGCGCATGCCCTGGAAGACGCCGAGGGCGGTCAGCACCGAGCTGTCCCCGGCCCCGCCGTGGGCCGTGGTGCGACCGGTGACGAAGTCGCACTCGCGCGCGACGACGTCCATGTCCTCGGAGTAGGTGCCCACGTCGCAGGCGGTGCTGTAGCGGCCGCCGAGGGTCTGCACGAACCGCCCGTACGCCCGCAGCAGCGGCTCGGTCTTCTGGGTGTGCGGGTCACCGATGATCACGGCCTTGCCGCCGCCGAGGTCGAGCCCGGCCAGCGCCGCCTTGTAGGTCATCCCGCGGGAGAGCGCGAGCACGTCGCGCAGAGCGTCGGCGGTGGAGGCGTACGGGTGGAAGCGCGTCCCGCCGAGGCCTGGTCCGAGGGCGGTGGAGTGGATCGCGACGATCGCGCGCAGGCCGCTGGCGGGGTCCTGGCAGAAGACGACCTGCTCGTGGTCGTGCTCGCGGGCGAACGGATCCGGCAGGGGCGGGTGGTCGGTGGTGGACTCGGGTGCGGCGGTGGGCACGGGGGGTCCTTCGTGTCGTCGGTCGCCCGGGGGTGGTGGGCGTCGGGTGGGTCCGCCCGCGAGGTGGTGCGGGTCACGTCATCCTGACAGATCGTGCGCGGGGTCCTCGGGGTGCACCGGGCGCCGGGTCGTCATCGGGGGCGGGCGGGACTCGGCGGTGCGGCCCACGGAGTTGAGGGCCCGCCGGGCCTGGACCAGGTCGGCTGCCAGGTCGTCGAGCAGGCCCTGCACCCCGGGGAGGTCCTGGGCCCGGGCGGCGTCCTCGACCTCGCGGGCCCGGTCCGCCACCCGAACCAGACCGAGGTTCGCCGAGCTGCCCTTGAGCTGGTGGACCAGGCCCAGCAGCGCCTCGAGGTCACCGCGCCCGGCCGCCGCCGCGACCTGGTCGAGCAGGGAGCCGACGCGGGCGAGGTAGGACTCACGGGTCCGGTCGAAGAAGCTCAGGCCGTCCTTGACCAGCTCGCGCAGCATCTCGACCCGCTCGAAGTCCAGCACGGGACGCTCGTCCTCGTCGGGGTAGAGCAGGTCGGGCTCGGTGGTCACGACCTGCTCGCCGGAGCCCGCGGGTGCCGGGGCGTCCTGGTCGTCCTGGTCGGGGAGGTCCAGGCGGTGCAGCGACGCCCAGCGTGCGAGCGCGCGGGCCAGGTGGGCCCGGCTGACCGGCTTGGTCAGGAAGTCGTCCATCCCGGCCTCGAGGCAGCGCTCCCGCTCACCGTTCAGCACCGAGGCGGTCATCGCCAGGACCGGCACCCGCGGGGCCTTGGTGGCCGCCTCCGCGGCGCGCAGCCTGCGGGCGGCCTCCAGCCCGTCGACGTGCGGCATCCGGCAGTCCATCAGCACCACGTGGTAGCCGTGCCCCGGGGTCAGCCGTGCGAGGGCCTGCTCGCCGTCCACGGCCACGTCGACGGTGCAACCGAGGCTCTCCAGCAACCCGACGGCGACCATCTGGTTCACCGTGTTGTCCTCGGCCACGAGGACCCGTACGCCGCTGGGCAGGGTGCCGGTGGTGCGGCGGGGCCCGACCCTCCCGCCGCGGTCGAGGGCGACGGTCAGGGCGTGCCACAGGTCGTCACGCACCGCGGGTTTGGTCGCGGTGGCGTGGAAGCACGCGCTCAGGTCGCCCTTCCGGCCGCCGTGCTCCGGGGCGGTCCCGTCGAGCAGCACCAGACCGGGCCCGCCGGGCGTCGCGGCGAGCTCGTGCGCGAGCCCGAGGACCGAGGTCGTGTCGTCGCCGGGCAGCGAGCGGTCCAGGACCACCACGTCGTACGCCGCGCCGGCCGCGGTGGCCCGGTGGACCTCGTCGCGGGCCTTGTCGATCCTGGTGCAGGAGCGCGGCTCGGCCCCCCACGCCCGCAGGTGGGCGAGGAAGGAGCGTCGGCTGGCGGCGTGGTCGTCGACCACGAGCACCCGCCGGCCCTGCAGCTGCTCCGTGCCACGCTCGTGGGGCCGGGCGGCGCCGGCTCGTGGGTCGGGGGCGGCGTCGAGGGCGGCGGTGAAGAAGAAGGTGCTCCCGAGGCCGGGGGCGCTGGTCAGCCCGATGTGGCCCCCCATCGCGTCGACCAACCGCCGGCTGATCGCCAGGCCGAGGCCGCTCCCGCCGTGGCGGCGGGTCGTGGACGGGTCGGCCTGGGTGAAGGCCTCGAACAGCTGGTCCGGATCGTCGCCGACCTCCACGCCGATGCCGGTGTCACGCACCTCGACCCGTAGCAGCGTCCGGGCAGCCCCGTCCTGGGGCTCGGCCGGCGGCCCGCCCTGCCCGGTCAACGACACCCGGACCTCGACGGCGCCGGCGTCGGTGAACTTCACCGCGTTCGAGCACAGGTTGGTCACCACCTGCCCCAGCCGCACGGCGTCCCCGTACGCCACCTCGGGCACCTCGGGCTCGCAGGTCACCGCCAGCTCGAGCCCCTTGCTGCGGGCCTGTCCTGCGACCACCCCGACGGCCTGCTCGACGACGGCGCGGACGTCGATCTCCGTCCGGTCCAGCTCGAGGCGTCCGGACTCGATCCTGGACAGGTCGAGGATGTCGTTGATCAGGGCCAGCAAAGTCCGTCCGGTGCCGCGCAGGGCCTCGGTCAGGTTCTGCTGCTGGTCGTCGAGCGGCGTGCGCAGCAGCAGCTCCGTGAGGCCGATCACGCCGTTCATCGGGGTGCGGATCTCGTGGCTCATCGTGGCCAGGAAGTCCGACTTGAGACGGGAGGCACGCTCGGCCTCGTCGCGTGCCTCGGCCAGACGCTGCGCGTCGTGCTCGCGCTGGGCGACGGCCCCCAGCAGGTCCGCCATGCGGGTCACCAACCGCACCGTGGCGGGGTCCACGGGCGACTCGGGGAGGTCGATCTGCACGACGGCGCAGGTGGTGCCGTCGCGCAGGACCGGGACGGCGAGCGAGGTGTGGGTGGAGTCGAGCGCGGGCACCGGGGCCGCGCGGACCTCGCCCGATCGCCACGCCACGCGGGCCAGCACGGGGTCGGGCGGAGACGCGGACTCCACCACCCCGGGCTGGTCGGCGCGGGCCAGGTGGCGGGTGAGCCGGGGCAGGACCGCAGGGCCGGGCGGGTGGTCGCCGTCGACGGCCTCGCCGCCGAGGGGCACGAAGATCGCGATCGGACGCCAGGTGTCGTGCCGGCGCAGCACCGTCCAGACGGAGTCGAGGGCGTCGGTCAGCCCGGTGGCCTCGTTGGCGGCCTCGGCCACCCCGAGCAGGAGGAGCAGCTGCGACCGGGCGTCGACGGCCTGCGCGGCGGACTCCACCACCGCGGTCACGTCCTGCACCGTCCCGCGCACCTCGTGGCACGCCGAGCCGTCTGCGGCCGGGACGACCTCGGCGATCACCCGCAGGGTGGCCACGCTCCCGTCGGCCCGGGTGGCCTGGACCTGCCAGGTGAACCGCTGTCCCCGCACGAGCGGGCCGGTCAGGTCGCGCTCGATCAGGGCGCGCCCCTCCGGCAGCACCCGGTCCAACGACCGGGCCAGCGTGGCGGGGACCTCGTCCTCGCCCTCGCCGAGCAGTGCGGCCAGGGCGGTGGACCAGGTCACTTCGTCGGTGCCCACGCGCCAGGTCACGGTGCCGAGCCGGGCCAGCTCGTGGGTCGTGCCGAGGTGGTCCTCGCGGTCCGCGAGGGTGGCGAGCAGCCGTCGACGCTCGCCGTACTCGGTGACCCGGACCCAGGTCAGCACCTCACCGTCCCGGGGTGGCATCGGCCCCCAGCTGGCCAGGGCCCACACCCGCCGTCCGTCACGACCGAGGAGGAGCAGCTCGCGGTTGTCGCCGCTCGAGCGGCCGACGGCGGACCGCGCCACCGACTCCGTCCAGCGGCGCCGCGCCGCGGAGCCGAGCAGCACGCCCACGTCGGCGCCGACCACCTCGTCCTCGGGGACCGCGACCATCCGGCAGAAGCTGGGGTCGGCCCACCGGACCCGGCCGTCGGAGGACAACGCGAGGTGGCCGTCGGTGCTGCTGAGCAGCACGTCGGCCGCGAGGTCGTCGGCCCCGGCACCCATCGTCGTCGTTCCCCCCCGACCGCCTCCGGCAGGACCCGCCCAGGTCGGTAGGGGTGGGTTGCGGTCGGGGTCCATCCTGCCCCAGGTCGGGGGTACGCGCAGCGCCTCGGGCGGGTCCGGGTCAGGGTCGGTGGCGCCGCTGCGGCCGGTCGAGGCGGGCCGCAGCGCCGCCGCGGGGCATCACGACGTGCACGGCGTTGTGCTCGACCCCGAAGGTGAGCGGCGTGGCCGCGACCACCTCGCCGTCGAGGTTGACCGGCAGGGCGGGGTCGGTCACCAGGCGTACGGCCGTGGTGGTCAGGTGGTGCACCCGCTCGTGGTCGACGAAGGTGCCGTCCTTGAGCAGCCGGGCGATCAGGACGTGGTCCCGTGCGCGCCCGCGCTCGATGGCGTAGACGTCCAGTCGCTGGTCGTCGATCGAGGCCGTGGGTGACACCGTGGTGCCGCCGCCGTGGTGTCGCCCGTTGCCCACGGCGACCTGCAGCAGGTCGTGGAGCGCGAGGGTCGGGTGGTCGCCGTCGGGGAACTCCAGACGGGCGGAGAAGGGGGTGTGGGCCCGGTAGGCCGCCAGCGTCGCGACGGGGTAGGCCAGCGGCCCGAGGCGCTTCTTCAGGACGGGCCCCAGCCGCTCGGTGACGCCCACCGACAGTCCGACCGACGCGACGTTGAGGAAGGCCCGGCCGTCGGCCCGGCCGAGGTCGACGTCGACGACCTCGCCGGAGATCAGCGTGTCGACCGCACCCGGCAGGTCGCGCGGGAGCCCGAGGGTGCGCGCCGCGTCGTTCGCGGTGCCGAGCGGGAGCACGCCGAGCACCACGCCGGTGCCGGCCACCTTCTCGGCGGCGAGCGCCAGGGTGCCGTCGCCGCCGCCCACGACGAGCAGGTCCGGCCCGGTGGCGAGGGCGTCGTCGAGGGCGGCGGCCAGGCCACGGCCGGTGGTCGCCGGATGCAGGGAGAGCCGGCCCCAGCGGCCCTGGGCGGCCCGGATCAACGACTCGGCGTAGGCCGACCGGGCGGCGCCGGTCCGCGACGCCTCGTTGATCACCAGGGCCGTGCGGGACAGCAGGGGGGAACGCATGTCCACGACCCTAGGAGCCCGCGGTGAGGGGTTCATGAGACGAGGCTGGGAGGAGCCTGTGAACTGGCCACGGGCTCCAGGAGGGCCCGGACGTCGACCAGCCGGGGCCGCGCGGCCGGGTCGTGGTCGACGCAGGACAGCAGCAGCGCCGACAGCGGGGGCGGCAGGTCGGACGGGGGTCGGGGCGGTCCGGGCGGACGACGGTGCCGCAGCGGCCAGCGGCGTCGGCTGTCCCAGGTGGCCTCGTCGCCGAACGGCTGCTCGCCGGTGAGGCACTCCAGGAGCACCACACCCAGGGCCCAGACGTCCGTGGCGGTCGAGAGGTCGCGACCGTGCGCCTGCTCGGGGGCGAGGTAGCCGGGGGTGCCGGCGCCGGGACGGCCGGCGCCGGGGTGGCCGGCGAGGTTGAGGTCGATCAGCACCGCCCGGCCGTGGTCCACCACGACGTTGCCCGGCTTGACGTCGAGGTGCAGCCAGTCGTGGTGGTGCAGGAAGCCCAGCACCGAGGTCAGCTGGAGGCCCAGCTCGGCCACGTCGGCCACCGCCAGCGCGCCGTCCTCCACCACCCGGCCGAGGGTCTGCCCGCGCAGCGTCTCGAGCACCACGGCGACGGGGTCGTCGAGCACCTCGTAGCCGCGCACCAGGTGCGGGTGCGCCAGCGTCGTGGCGATCTCGCCCTCGCGGCGCAGCGCCTCGACCACCCGGTCCTCGGCCCGGCGGTCCGGGCGGACCAGCTTGATGACGCACCGGGTGCCGCGCAGCTCGTCCCACGCGTCCCAGGTGTCCAGCCGCTTGCCGTGCGCCATCCGCTTCAGCAGCCGGTAGCCGGGCACCACCGGCGCAGGCACGTCGGGCGGGAGCGCGGCGGCCGGCGTCGTCGGGCGGAACGTCGGGCGGGCCCTCACGCCGGCACCCGGGAGACGGGGGCGGGACCTGGCGCGGCGGGATCGGTCGGGGTGGCGGGGTCGGCGGCGAGGTCGATGACGCGGTCGACGTACTCCAGCGCCACCGCGTCGTGGGTGAGCAGCAGCACGGCGTGGTCGCCGCATCCGCGCAGGACGGCCTCGAGCAGGCGGCGGCTGGTGGCCTCGTCGAGCCCGGTGGTCGGCTCGTCGAGGACCAGCAGCCGGCTCTCGCGCAGCAGGGCCCGGGCCAGGGCGAGGCGCTGGCGCTGGCCGCCGGAGAGGCTGCGGCCGCGCTGCCCGACCCGGGAGTCGTAGCCCTGCGGCATCCGGCTCACGAAGTCGTGCGCGTCGGCGGCGCGGGCCGCGGCCTCGACCTCGGAGCGGGTCGCGTCGGGGCGGGAGAAGGCGATGTTGTCGTGGACGCTGGCGTCCAGCATCAGCTGCTCCTGCTGGACCACCGTGACCGCGGCGCGTACCGAGACGGCGGTGCGGTCGGCGAGGTCGTGACCATCGAGCAGGACCTGGCCGGCCTCGGGCTCGAGGGCACGGGTGAGGAGTCGCGCCACGGTGGACTTCCCCGTCCCCGACGGCCCGACCAGGGCGACCCGCTCGCCGGGGCGGACGACGAGGCCGAGGCCGTCGAGCACCGGCGCGGCCGCGTCGGGGTAGGTGTAGGACACGTCGCGGAGCTCGACGCCGCCCCGGGGCGTCCCGGCAGGCGGGGGCGGCAGGGGGGTCGCGCCGGGCCGGTCGCCGGCGGCCGGTTCGTCGAGCAGCTCCACGATCCGCTCCACGCCGGCGGTGGCGGAGAACAGCGACGGGACCAGCTGGCTGAGCTCGCGCACGGGCTTGTAGCAGGTGATCAGCAGGGTCAGGAACGCCAGCAACCCACCGAGGGACAGCGTGTCGGTGGCCAGCGCCCAGACGCCGAGGCCGATGACCAGCAGCATCCCGGCCAGCTCGGCGAGGTCGACCAGGGGCAGGAACACCGCGCGGACCCGGCTCCCGGCCAGCTCGGCGGAGGCGATGGCCTCGTTCTGACGCTGGTACGACGCCACGGCGTCGGCCTCCCGGCCGTACCCCTGCACGAGGGAGGCGTTGGCCAGGCTCTCCTCGGTGACGCTGCTCAGCGACCCGCCGCGGCGCCGGCGCTCGCGGGAGACGTCCTTGGTCAGCCGGGCGAACCGGGTGGAGACCCACCAGAACACCGGCACCACGACCAGGGAGGCCGCGGCCAGCTGCCACTGGAGGTAGAACAGCGCGGCGAGGGAGAAGGCCAGCTGGAGCACCGCGCCGATGCCGACGGTGAGCTGCCCGACCATGAAGCTCTCGACGGCCGACACGTCCGAGGTGAGCCGGGTCAGCACGTCGCCCATCCGGCGTCGGTCCTGCGTGAGCGAGGGCTGGGAGAGCACGTGGGCGAAGGAGTCGCGGCGCAGCCCCACGAGGAACTTCTGCGAGATCCAGGTGCCGAGGTAGTCGTCGGCGCCCGTGACCACGCCGGAGAGCAGGTTGAGGCCGAGGAAGACCAGGGCCAGCCAGAGCAGGGGACCGGGGTCGGCGGGCACCAGCACGCGGTCCACGAGCTGCTGGAAGAGCAGGGTCTCGGCGACGGTGATCGCCGGGGCGGCGGCGAGCAGGAGCAGACCGACGAACAGCCATCCGCGCAGCGGTCGCAACCGGGGCCAGAAGCGGCGCACGACGTCGGCGATAGTCATCCCGCGGGCCTGGGCGACGAGGGGGTCGTCATCGTCCCCGGGGCGCAGCGAGGCTGCGGCGCGGGCCAGCAGGCCCTGCCTCACGGGAGTCGACACCCGCTCGGGCGCGGCCATCGCACCGTCCGTGGGGGCCCGGCGGGTCGCTCCTGGGGTGAGCCGCCCTCCCGGTCCTGTGTCGTCACGAGAGCATCGTCGTCCTCGGTGGTGAAAGGTCGGTGAGAGGCAGATGAGCACTCTCTCATCCGGCAGCCCCGCGGTACGGACGCGTTGGGCACCATGGGGCGATGACGACGTTCTCGCTCCAGGCCAGACCCCGTGACGCGGCGACCTGGCTCGACCTGGCGCGGCGCTGCGAGACCGCCGGGCTCGACGCGCTGCTGACGCCCGACCACCCCGGGTCGAGCAGCTCGCCCTTCGTGGCGCTCGGCGCCGCCGCGGCGGTCACGACCACGCTCGGCCTGGGCTCCTACGTCTCGCAGGGGGGCGTGCGCGAGCCGCTGCCCCTGGCCTCCGACGTGGCCACCCTCGACCTGGTCTCGGCCGGCCGCGCCAGGCTGGGGCTCGGGGCCGGGCACACCCCCGCCGAGTGGGCGGCGGTCGGGCGGGTGCGCCCCGACGCCGGCGAGCGCGTACGCCGGTGCCTCGCCCTCGCCGCCGCCGTGCAGGCGCTGCTGGCCGGCGAGGAGGTCACCCTGGAGGGTCCCGAGGTCGTGGCCCGAGGGGCGCGCCTGAGCGACCCGCGACCGGTGCAGCCACGGGTCCCGCTCACGATCGGCGGTGGCAACGGTGCGCTGCTGCGGTGGGCCGGCGCCCACGCCGACGTGGTCGGGCTCACCGGCCTCGGCCGCACCCTGGCCGACGGGCACACCCACGAGGTGCGGTGGCGTCGCACCGAGCTCGAGGCGCAGCTCGACCAGGTGGCGGCGGGCGCGGCGGGTCGCGGCTCCGCGCCAGGGCTGGAGGCGCTGGTGCAGCGCGTCGCGGTGACCGACGACGCCGGTGCGGCCGTGGCGGACCTGGTCCGTGAGACCGGGGTGTCCGAGGCGGAGCTGCTCGCCTGTCCCTTCCTGCTCGTCGGCACCCCGGCCGAGCTGGTCGCGGCCGTCGCCGAGCGGGAGCGTCGGTGGGGGATCACCCGGCACGTGGTGCGCGAGGACGCCCTCGAGGTCGTCGCGGACCTCGTCGCGGACCTGACCGCGGCGCCCTGACGTGCCGGCGCGCGGGGGTCAGTCCGCGACGGGGCGCTGCAGGACGAGGTCGCCGTGGGTGCCGTACGCCAGCAGCGGCCCCCCGGCCGGGGTGGAGTCGAAGCCGATCAGCAGAGGGCCCAGCGGGGTGCGGGCGAGCGTGGGCCAGGGCAGGTTGGTGGGGTACGCCGCGTCCAGCCGACCCACCTCGCGCAGGTCCAGGTCGAGCACGGGGTAGGTCGCGGGCGCACCCTCGGCGTCCCGCTTCCCGTCGCGGCCGTGGCTGGCCAGCACCCGCCAGCCGTCGGTGGTGCGGAGCACGGTGGGTCCCTCGCAGGCGGTGCGCGCCGTCGCGGCGGCGCGCAGGGTCCAGCCGGTGGGGTCGGTCGGGTCGGGGCCGGTGGCCAGGGCGGGGTGGAAGGCGAAGAACCGGGTGGCCCGGACGAAGGCCAGCAGCCAGGTGCCGTCGTCGTCGCGGACCAGGTGGGGGTCCCAGGTGCCGACCGCGGCCGCCTGGCCGGTCGTCGGGGCGGTGGTGGGGGCCGGCAGCGGCACGGTGTCGAGCACGTGAGGGCCGTGCAGGAGGTCCGTCGTGGCGGGCACGACGGCCAGCGTCATCGAGACGTGCGGGTGCCGGTGGGGGTCGAAGTCGCCCCAGGTGCTGGTGGCCACCAACCATCGCTCACCGTCGCGCACGACGTGGGTGGCGTGGTCGCCGAGGACCCCGTCGCGGTCGGGCCTGCGGAAGAACAGGTCGCCGCGGTGGGCGAGGGCCAGCGTGTCCGGGTCGAGGGACCACAGCGAGGTGTGGCCCGACCCGAAGCCGCCGGGCCCGGCCGAGGTCGCGCTGAGCAGCAGCAGGCCGTCCTCGTCGTAGGCCGTGCCGTCGGCGTGGGTGACCAGGTGGGGGTCGCGCAGGCCGACCTGGCCGAAGGTGCCGGACCGGTCGGCGCCCGGCTCGGCGCGGAGCTCGGTGAGCCAGTCCGGGTCGAAGGGGTCGGGGGTGGTGGGCCGACGGTCGCGCAGGTCGGCGAGGTCGAGCACGGCGCGGGCCCGCCACACGCCGCCCTCCCGGGTCCAGGCGGCGGCCAGCCCGCCGGTGAGGGTCACCGCGAGCGCCTCGGCGCGGGGCGAGCGGGCGTGGCGTCGGCTCTCGTGGTGCGAGGTGGCGCCGTCGTGCTCGAGCTCGAGCCAGGTCCGCCCGTCGCCCCGACGGGCGCGCAGCGTGGTCGCCGGGCGGCCCGGCGTACCGGCGGCGAGCCCCACCACCGCGTCCCCGTCGGGGGAGGTCAGGTCGAGCTCGGCGGCGGCGTACGGGGCGGCGACGACCTCCGTGCCCGGCTGTGCGAGGGCGACCGGACGTAGTCGGGCGACCGGGGCCAGCGACGGGATCGCCTCGAGGTCCCAGGCGTCGGGGTGGGTCACGGTGCCGGGTTGCTGACCTTCTCGCCGGTGGCTTCCTCGTGCTGCTGGCGCGCCTTCTCGATCTTCTCCATCAGCTCGGTCTCGTCGCGCATCATCCGCTTGGACTCGGGGCCGAGGGACTTGACCTGCTCGGCCTCCTCGACGAGCGCGCAGTAGACGCGCTCGCGCTCGGCCTCGTCGGTGGTGTAGTCGAGGTCGAGGTAGGCGTTGACGTGGCGGCGGGCGTTGCCGATGGCGACCTTGGCGCGGCCCTTCTTGGAGACCAGCGACGCGACCACGGTCACGACCAGCAGACCGAGGATGACCGTGAGGGAGACGCCGGTGCTGATCTCGGTGACCTCGATCGGCTCACCGCCGTTGATGAACGCCAGGTTGTTCTCGTGCAGCGCGTGCAGGATCAGCTTGACGCCGATGAAGGCCAGGATCGCGGCGAGGCCGTAGGACAGGTAGATCAGGCGCTCGAGCAGGCCCTCGATGAGGAAGAACAGCTGGCGCAGGCCGAGCAGCGAGAACGCGGTCGCGGTGAACACGATGAACACGTTCTGCGTGAGGCCGAAGATCGCGGGGATCGAGTCGAGCGCGAAGAGGATGTCGGTGCCGCCGATGGCCACCATGACCAGCAGCATCGGGGTCAGCATCCGCTTGCCGTCGACCTCGGTGAACAGCTTGTCGCCGTCGAACTCCGGCGAGGTGCGCACCATCTTGCGGGCCAGCTTGACCATCAGGTTCTCGTTCTCGTGCGCGTCCTCGTCGCTCACCTCTCCCTTGAGCATGTTGCCGGCGGTGAGGATGAGGATCAGGCCGAAGAGGTAGAACACCCAGGCGAACTGGTTGATCAGGGCCGCGCCCAGGAAGATGAACCCGGTCCGCGCGATCAGCGCGAAGATGATGCCGAAGAGGAGCACCTTCTGCTGGTCCTCGCGGGGCACCCTGAAGCTGGTCATGATGATCAGGAAGACGAAGAGGTTGTCGACCGACAGTGCCTTCTCGGTGATGTAGCCGGCGAAGTACTCACCGCCCATGGTCCCGCCACCGAACCACAGCACCAGGAGGCCGAACACCACCGCGATCCCGACGTAGACCGCCGACCAGGCCGCGGCCTCCTTGAGCGTGGGCACATGGGCCTTGCGGGTGTGGAAGACGAAGTCGTAGAGCAGCATCGCCAGGATCAGCGTGATGGTCGCGGCCCAGACCAGGGTGGGCACGGTCATGGTCAAACTCCCTCGTCGGTGGCAGGCCGACGCCAGGATCGCGTCGTGCGGCAAGGGTAGAGCAGCCGGATTAGAGCGCCTCTCACCCGATCGACCGGTCGGCAGGGGTCCGCGGTCGGGCTCAGCGCAGGCGGACCAGGTAGCGCGCGGCCCGCCTGGCGTCGGCCGAGCGGTCCTCCCAGGTGACGCCGACGGCGGTGAGCAGGGCCCCGGCGAGGCCGAGCAGGAGCCACTGCGGGACCACCTCGGCGTACGGCGTGAGCTCGGCGAGGACGAGGACGGCCCCGGTCGCACCGCCGACCATCACGGGGGAGCTCCAGCGCAGCCGCGCACCGGTCAGCAGCAGCACCACGCAGCCCGCGCCGAGGGCCACGGCGCGGGGCGAGACCGGGTCGCCGGCGAGCACGACCAGCAGCGACGGCAGGGTGGCCAGGACCAGTCCGGGGGTCAGGGTGGTGCGGGTCGCCGCCGCGGGGTCGCGGCGCAGCCGGGCCAGGCCGGCCGCGACCAGCACCAGCGCCGTGGGCAGGGTGTAGGCCTCGGGCGTGGTCACGTCGAGGTCGGCCAGACGCACCCAGGTGGCCGCGGCGAGCAGCAGGCCCCCGGGCCAGGCCAGGGCACGGCGGGCCGGGTGGAGCACGGCGCTCCCGGTGAGCAGGGCGCCGGCGACGGTCAGGTGCAGGGCGAGCGTCACCGCGGCCGACCCGGTGACGGAGCCGGCGGGGTCGGCGACTGCCGCGGCGAGGGCGGTGGCGGTGGCCGGCAGGGCGGCCAGGACCGCGGCCGACTCCAGGACGACGCGGGGGTGGAGCAGCGCGAGCAGGCCCACGACCAGCAGCACCGGCAGGGCGCGGTCGGCGACCCCCAGGCCGGCCAGGTCGGCGGCCGACCAGGCCAGGCCGCCCGCGGCGAGCGGGAGCAGGGCGGCGGCGAGGCTGCGGTGGCGGGCCGGCGCGCCGCCGGTCAGGGCGAGCAGGCCGGCGACCGTGGTGACCGGGATCAGCACCAGCGTGGTCAGGGCCGCGCCGGGCAGCGCCGCGAGCAGGGCGACCCCTCCCGCCACGGCCGCCGCGGCCGGCAGCAGCGGGGACGTGCGGCGCCCGCGGCGCAACGCGACGAGGGTGGCGAGCCCAGCCAGCAGGCCCGGCACCGCGGCGACCAGGACGACCAGGCCCAGGGAGACCGGCCGGGTCGCCAGGGCCACCGCGGCCGCCGGCAGGCCCAGGCCGAGCGCCGCCGCGAGGCCGCCGGTACGCCGTGCGGCGGGCAGGTGGACGGCCCCGGCCAGGGCGAGGACACAGGTCGCCGGCACGAGCAGCGCGGGCGGCGCCGCCGTGGTGGCGGTGCCCAGGACCGCGTCGAGCGGCGCGGCCCCGACGGAGCCGACGTCACCGGCGACGCGGACGACGTTGGTGACCGCCGCGCCGACCAGGTCGAGCGCGACAGCACCGCAGGGCAGGGCGAGGACGACCTGCGGGGCCGCGGTCGCGGTCGTCCAACGCCGGGACGGGGCGACGGCGGCGACGCCGGTCCAGGCCGCCAGCCCGAGCAGGCACCCGACGAGCAGCGGACCCGGCGCCTCGTCGACGAGCGGGGTGACCGTGAGCAGCGTCAGCAGCAGCGCCGAGACCGCCGCGGCGGTCGGCGCAGCGGTGTGCGACCGGCGTACGGCGGGGTGCGCGAGCGGCAGCAGGGCCAGCAGCCCGGCGGCGAGCAAACCGGCCCCGGCGCCGTCGAGCGCCAGCCCGTCCAGGGAGGGCGCGGCCGCGGCGCGGCCCAGGCCGGACGCGGTCAGCCCGAGCCACCAGGTGGCGGCGACGACCACGCCGGAGTCGGCCGCCGCGCCCAGCCCGAGGCGGCGGGCGAGCACGGCCAGGACGGTGGCCGCGAGGACGGTCGCGACCGCGGTGCTGGTCAGGTGGTCGGTCGCGACCAGCGTGCCCCCGCCGAGGAGGAACAGCCCGACCGCGGCGCCGACCTGGGCAGCCACCGGCGCCGTGGCGGTCCCCCGCCGGTGCGTGGCGGCGACGAGGCCCCCGGCGGCACGCTGGTCGCGACCGACCACCTGACCAGCACCGCGGTCGCGACCGTCCTCGCGGCCACCGTCC
>JBKJPE010000195.1:0-8046 GCA_046595185.1 Nocardioides sp. | reverse complement strand
CCCGGCTTGACGAAGAACTCCATCTCCATCTGCTCGAACTCGCGGGTGCGGAAGATGAAGTTGCCGGGCGTGATCTCGTTGCGGAAGCTCTTGCCCATCTGGGCGATGCCGAAGGGCGGCTTCTGGCGGCTCGAGGTCACCACGTTGGCGAAGTTGAGGAAGATGCCCTGCGCGGTCTCGGGGCGCAGGTAGTGCAGGCCCGACTCGTCCTCGATGACGCCGAGGTAGGTCTTGAGCATCATGTTGAAGTTGCGCGGCTCGGTCCACGCGTTGCGGGTGCCGCAGTTGGGACAGGCGATGGTCGCAAGCTCGATGCTGTCGGGGTCCTCGATGTGCTTCTTCTCCGCCACGGCCTCCTGCAGGTGATCAGCACGGAAGCGCTTGTGGCAGGACTGGCACTCGGTCAGCGGGTCGCTGAATGTCGCGACGTGGCCTGACGCCTCCCAGGTGCGCCGGGGCAGGATGATCGAGGAGTCGAGGCCGACCATGTCGTCGCGCATCTGGACCATCGAGCGCCACCACTGGCGCTTGATGTTCTCCTTCAGCTCGACGCCGAGCGGGCCGTAGTCCCATGCGGAGCGGGTGCCGCCGTAGATCTCGCCACTGGGGAAGACGAAGCCGCGGCGCTTGGCCAGCGAGACGACGAGATCGACGGTGGACGGCGGTGGCTTGGCCACGGGCAACAGCTCCTCGGCAGGGTCACGGCCGGCCGGCTGCCGGTCGCGCGCGCTCAGCCTAACGACCGCGCGGACCCCTCGTTGAGCACGGTGCCGGGCTCCACGACCTCGTAGGCGCTGGGCTCGTCGAGGGCCCGGCCGAGGACCGGCACGGCGCGCAGCTTCACGTCGTAGGACGACAGGGCGCGGCGGTACGCGCCGACGTTCTCCCACCGCGTCGCGAGCACCCACAGGTCGGGGTCGTCGACGTTGCGGCCCACGGTGCCGTCGAGGTAACCCGGGCGCTCGGACAGGGCCTGGCGGGCCCGGTGGAGGTCGGCGCGGAAGCCCGACGCCTCGACGGCAGGGACGCGGAAGCGGGTGACGACGAGCACCCCAGCAGCCTAGTAGGGCGGTCGCCCACCCTGACATTGACAATCGTTCTCATTATGGTGAGAATGATTGTCATGAAGCCGCGACGTCTCCGCACCGTGCCCGTCCTCGCTGCCGCCGTCCTGGCCAGCGTGTCCCTCAGCTCCTGCGCGGCCTTCTCCGACGGCGGCTCGGCGGCCGTGGACGACGGGGGTGCGCCGCAGGTCGTCGCTGCGTTCTACCCCCTCGAGTACGTCGCCTCCCGCGTCGCCGGCGACCGCGCCGAGGTCAACGCGCTGACCGCCCCCGGCCAGGAGCCGCACGACCTCGAGCTCTCGGTGGCCGACAACGCGACGGTGGCCGGGGCCGACCTGGTCGTGCTCGAGGGCGGCTTCCAGGCCGCGGTCGACGAGGCCGTCGAGCAGAACGCCCCCGGGGTGGTCCTCGACGTCGCCGACGTGCTCGACCTGAAGACCATCGACGAGGAGGGCGCCGAGGAGGGCGCCGAGGAGGAGGGGCACGAGGGCGAGAGCGCCGAGGAGCACGCCGAGCACGCCGAGGCCGGCGACGTCGACCCGCACTTCTGGCTCGACCCCACCCTGATGGCCGACGCCGGGGACGCCGTGGCCGAGGCCCTGGCCGGGGTCGACCCGGACGGGGCGCAGGAGTACGCGGACCGCGCCGCCGCGCTGCGCACCGACCTCGAGTCCCTCGACGAGGAGCTGGGGTCCGGCCTGGCCGGCTGTGAGCGCGACACGGTCGTGGTCAGCCACGACGCGTTCGGCTACCTCGACCGCTACGGCATCGACGTCGAGGCCGTGGCCGGGCTCTCCCCCGACGCCGAGCCGACGCCCGCAGACCTGGGCCGGCTGCAGGAGCTGATCGGGGACGACGGCATCACCACCGTCTTCTCCGAGCGGCTGGCCAGCCCGGCGCTGACGGAGACCCTGGCGCGCGACGCCGGGGTCACCACCGCCGTGCTCGACCCGATCGAGGGCCTGACCGAGGAGACCGCCGAGGAGGACTACCTTTCCCTGATGCGGTCCAACCTCGAGGCGCTGCGCGCCGCCAACGGCTGCTCGTGACGCCGCACCTGCCCGTACGCCTCCGCGACGGGGCGGTGTCGATCGACGGGCGCCCCGTGCTGCGCCACGTCGACCTGACCGTCGGGGCCGGGGACTTCGTGGCCCTGATGGGGGCGAACGGGTCGGGCAAGTCGACGCTGGTGCGCGCCCTGACCGGCCTGCGCCCGCTCACCGCAGGACGCCTGGAGCTGTTCGGGACCCCGCTGGAGCGGTTCGGCTCCTGGGAGCGCGTGGGGTACGTCCCCCAGCGCACCGGGGCCGGGTCGGGCGTCCCGGCGTCGGTGTGGGAGGTCGTGGCGGCGGGAAGGCTGACCCGCCGACGGCTCCTGCGCCCGCTCGGCCGTGAGGATCGCGCCGCGATCGCCGACGCCCTCGAGGTGGTGGGCCTCGCCGACCGGGCCAAGGACGGCGTCTCGTCGCTCTCGGGGGGCCAGCAGCAGCGCGTGCTGATCGCCCGCGCGCTGGCAGGCCGGCCCGAGCTGTTCTTCCTCGACGAGCCGACCGCGGGCGTCGACCTGCCCCACCAGCACGCCCTGGCCGACAGCCTGCGCCGGCTGCGCGACCGCGGTGCCACGATCGTCCTGGTCGCCCACGAGCTGGGCCCGCTGGCCCCGCTGGTCGACCGGGCCGTGGTGATGCGGTACGGACGGGTGGCCTACGACGGTCCCCCGCTGGCCGACCACGAGGTGCACCACCCCGACTTCGGCGAGGCCCACTCGCACCACCACACCGCTCACGAGCACCGCTCGCGCCACGACCACGTGCCGTCGGTGACGGCGTCGTTGGCCGCACGCGGCCAGGACCACCACGACCACGGGGAACGACGATGACGCCGGTCGTGGAGCTGTTCTCCTACCCCTTCATGCAGCGGGCGCTGATCGCAGCGGTCTTCGTCGGGCTGGCCGCGCCGGCGATCGGGACGTACCTCGTCCAGCGCCGGCTGGCGCTGATGGGTGACGGGATCGGCCACGTCGCGGTCACCGGGGTCGCCATCGGCCTGGTCACCAGCACCTCGCCCACCTGGACCGCGGTCGTGGTGGCCGTGCTGGGCGCGACGCTGATCGAGGTGATCCGCGAGCGCGGGCACACCAACGGCGACGTCGCGCTGGCGCTGCTCTTCTACGGCGGGCTCGCCGGCGGGGTGCTCATCACCGGGCTGGGCGAGGAGAGCGCGAGCACGCTGCAGACCTTCCTCTTCGGCTCGATCCTCACCATCTCGGTGACCGACGTGCTGGTCACGATGGTGCTGGCCACCGTCGTCTCCATCCTGGCCATCGGGCTCTCGCCCCAGCTGTTCGCGGTCTCCCACGACCAGGAGTTCGCGCGGGTCGCCGGCCTGGACGTGCGTGCGTACAACCTGCTCGTCGCGGTGCTCGCTGCGCTCAGCGTGACCGTGGCGATGCGCACCGTCGGGCTGCTGCTGGTCTCCGCGCTGATGGTCGTGCCGGTGGCCACGGCCCAGCAGGTGACGCGGTCGTTCCGCACCACGTTGGTCGCCGCGATGGGTCTCGGCGTGCTGGCCTCGCTCGGCGGGCTCGTGATCGCGGCGGTGGCGTCGTTCCGGGCCAACGTGGCCCCGGGCGCCACGATCGTGCTGCTGTCGCTGGCCGTCTTCGCGCTGACCTGGCCGCTGGGGGTGGGACTGCGGCGGCGCCAGCGCGCGCTGGTCCCCTTCGACGACGAGGTCCCGGCCGACCACGACCACGCGCACGACGCCGAGGACCACACGCACGGCGCGGACTGCGGCCACCCGGCGGTGCCGCACGGCGACCACGTCGACTACGTCCACGGCGGCCATCGCCACGCCCCCCACGGAGCGCACTATGACGAGCACTGAGCGCGAGGCCGGCACCGAGATGCGACCGACCCGCCAGCGCACGGCCGTGGCGCGGGCGTTGGGCTCGTTCACCGACTTCCGCTCGGCGCAGGAGATCCACGCACTGCTGGGCCAGCGCGGCGAGAAGGTCGGTCTGGCCACCGTCTACCGCACGCTGCAGCGGATGGCCGAGTCCGGCGACGTCGACGCGCTGCGCACCGAGGACGGCGAGGCGCTCTGGCGACGCTGCTCGGCCACGCACCACCACCACCTGGTCTGCCGCTCCTGCGGCGCAGCGGTCGAGGTGGAGGGCCCGGCGGTGGAGCGCTGGACCCGCGCGATCGCCGAGGAGCACGGTTTCGCCGAGGTCAGCCACACGCTGGAGATCTTCGGGCGGTGCCGCGGCTGCGCGGGGTCCCCGGGGGGCGACGACGGGGCCGGGGCCGACCGCCCTAGGTAGCGTGCATCGACATGTCGTCGGTGCAGATCGTGGTCATGGGAGTGTCGGGGACCGGGAAGTCCACGGTGGCGCGGCAGGTGGCCGCCGAGCTCGGCTGGACCTTCGTCGAAGGCGACGACCTCCACCCGCGCAGCAACGTGGCCACGATGGAGTCGGGCAATCCCCTGACCGACGAGGACCGAGCCCCCTGGCTGGACGAGATCAACCGGGTCGCGCGCGAGCACTCCGCGGCGGGACGCAGCAGCGTGATCACCTGCTCGGCGCTCAAGCGGTCCTACCGCGAGCGGCTCCGGGACGGGGTCGACGCCCCGTTCCTCGTCCACCTGCACGCCGACCAGGACGTCCTCGAGCCGCGGATGCAGCAGCGCGCGGGACACTTCATGCCGACCGGGTTGCTGCGGTCCCAGCTCGACACCCTCGAGCCGCTCGGTGACGACGAGGACGGCACGGTGGTCGACGTGACCCCCGGGTCCGACGAGGTCGTGGGCGAGGTGCTCCGGGTCCTGCGGGCGCGCTGGGGCGTCTGACCCGGGCCGAGATCCCCTGAGGTCAGCGTGCGCCGCCGTAGCGCCGGTCGCGGCGGGCGTACAGGTCGACGGCCCTCCACAGCTCGCGCCGGTCGACGTCGGGCCAGAGCACGTCGGTGAAGACCAGCTCGGCGTACGCCGCCTGCCACAGCATGAAGTTGCTGAGCCGCTGCTCCCCCGACGTGCGCCAGACCAGGTCCGCGTCCGACTGCTCGGGGACGTACAGGTGGCGGGCGAAGGTCTTCTCGTCCACCTTCTCCGGGTCCAGCCGGCCCGCGGCGACCTCGCGGGCGATCGCGCGGGCGGTGTCGGCGATCTCGGAGCGGCCGCCGTAGTTGACGCACATCGTCAGGGTCAGCACGTCGTTGTCGCAGGTCAGCTCCTCGGCGACCTGGAGCTCCTTGATCACCGAGCGCCACAGCCGTGGCGCGCGCCCGGCCCACCGGACCCGGACCCCGAGCTCGTGCATCTCGTCGCGCCGACGCCGGATGACGTCGCGGTTGAAGCCCATCAGGAAGCGCACCTCCTCGGGCGAGCGCGACCAGTTCTCCGTGGAGAAGGCATAGGCCGAGATGGCCTTGACGCCCATCTCGATCGCACCCTCGACCACGTCGAAGAGCGCCGCCTCACCCTGCTGGTGACCGCGGGTGCGGGGCAGCCCGCGCTCCTTGGCCCACCGCCCGTTGCCGTCCATCACCACCGCGACGTGCCGGGGAACCAGCTCGGGCGGGACCGGCGGTGGGGTCGCCCCGGAGGGGTGGGGGGTGGGACGACGGACGGCGCGCTTCACGGCGGGCAGCCTACGGGCGCGGCGACGGGTGGTGCCGGGTCGAGCTCCACCGGCCACCGCTCTAGCGCTCGAGGTGCTCCATCGAGCGCAGCTGGCGCTCGAGGTGCCAGGCGACGAACGCGGAGACCAGTCCCGCGGCCTGCTTGGCGTGGCGCGGGTCCGCGGCCTCGACGACCGGCCAGTCTCCCGCGAGCAGCGCGGCGAGCAGCGTCATCGTCTCCGACGCCGGGCTGGCGGAGCCGGGCAGCCGGCACGTCGCGCACAGGGCGCCGCCCATGGACGGGTTCAGCCACCGGTGCGGCCCGACCAGCCCGCAGTGCGCGCAGTGGTCGAAGGTCGGGGCGTAGCCCGCCGTGGCCAGGGCCCGCAGCTGGTACGAGTCGAGCACCTGTCCGGGCGCCCGCCCCCCGGCCAGCGCGTGCAGCGCCCCGACCAGCAACCGGAACTGCTGCACGGCAGGCTCGCGCTCCTCCGAGGCGAGCCGCTCGGCCGTCTCCAGCATCACCGTGCCGGCGGTGTAGCGCTCGTAGTCGACCCCGAGCTCGGAGTACCACCCGGCCCGGGTCTCGGCCTGGGTGATCGTGTCGAGGCTGCGGCCCTCGTAGAGCTGCAGGTCCACGTAGGTGAACGGCTCGAGACGCGAACCGAACCGCGACGACGTTCGGCGTACGCCCTTGGCCACCGCGCGCACGCGGCCGTGGGAGCGCGTCAGCAGCGTGATGATGCGGTCGGCCTCGCCCAGCTTCTGGGTGCGCAGGACGACGGCCTCGTCACGGTAGGTCGGCACCTCCCGATCATCCCCCAGGCCCGGTGGCCGGGGCGTGAGGCGGGGCCCGGGTCTCGAGACGCTCGCTGCGCTCGCTCCTCGACCAACGGCGGGCGCCCACCGGCGGTCGAGGTGCGAGGGCCGCCAGACCCGAGCCTCGAGACCCGCTCACCACCGACCCAGGTCTCGAGACGCTCGCTGCGCTCGCTCCTCGACCAACGGCACGTGATCGCCGGCGGCCGAGCCTCGAGACCCCGACACCACCGACCCAGGTCTCGAGACGACCACCCAGCGCTCACCCGCGCCGTACTCGGTCAACTCGAGACAGGGTCCCGGCTGCCCTCGCCCTCGTGGAAGAGCTGGCCGGTCCGCTCCGAGACCAGCACCCGGGCCGGCTCGCCGCCCGGCTCAGGCACCGGCCCGGCGGGACCGGTTCACGGCGCTCAGCACGGCACGCAGCGAGGCGGTGACGATGTTGGCGTCGAGCCCCACGCCCCAGACCACCTCGTCGCCGACGGTGCACTCGACGTACGCCGCGGCGATCGCGTCGCCGCCGGCCGACAGGGCGTGCTCGTGGTAGTCCAGCACCCGGAGGTCGAGGTCGTGCTCGAGGCCGTTCAACGCAGTCACGAAGGCAGCGATGGGGCCGTTGCCGGTGCCCTCCAGGCGCCGGAGCTCGCCGTCGACCTCGACGCCCACGGTGAGCGCGTCGCGCTCGCCGGCCGCCGAGGAGGTGTGCACGGAGTCCAGGCGGAACGGGGCGGTCCGGTCGAGGTACTCGGCGCGGAAGGCCGACCAGATCTCGTCCGGGGTGACCTCGCCGCCCTCGGCGTCGGTGCGGGCCTGGATGGTGCGGCTGAACTCGATCTGCGCGCGGCGCGGCAGCTCCAGCTTGTGCTCGGTCTTCAGGATGTAGGCCACGCCGCCCTTGCCGGACTGGCTGTTGACCCGGATCACCGCCTCGTAGGACCGCCCGACGTCCTTGGGGTCGATCGGCAGGTACGGCACGGCCCACGGGTGCTCGTCGACGTCGTGCCCGGCGGCCGCCGCATCGCGCTCGAGCGCCTCCAAGCCCTTCTTGATCGCGTCCTGGTGGCTGCCGGAGAAGGCGGTGTAGACGAGGTCGCCGCCGTACGGGTGGCGCTCGGCGACGGGCAGCTGGTTGCAGTACTCGACCGTGCGCCGGATCTCGTCGATGCCGCCGTTGCTCGCGAAGTCGATCTCGGGGTCGATGCCCTGCGTGAAGAGGTTGAGCCCCAGGGTCACCAGGCACACGTTGCCGGTGCGTTCGCCGTTGCCGAAGAGGCAGCCCTCGATGCGGTCGGCGCCGGCCAGGTAGCCGAGCTCGGCCGCGGCGAACGCGGTGCCGCGGTCGTTGTGCGGGTGTAGCGACAGCACGACGTGCTCGCGGTGGGCGAGGTGGCGGTGCATCCACTCGATCGAGTCGGCGTAGACGTTGGGCGTGGCCATCTCGACGGTGGCGGGCAGGTTGATGATGACTTTGCGCTCCGGCGTGGGTTCGAAGATCGCGATCACCCGGTTACAGACCTCGAGCGCGAAGTCGAGTTCGGTGC
>JBKJPE010000150.1:0-34463 GCA_046595185.1 Nocardioides sp. | reverse complement strand
CGTCGACCCAGGGGAGGAGCCGGGCGTCACGGCCGCTCGCGAGGCCCTGGAAGAGACCGGAGTCGTGATCACCGTCGACCGCTTGGCCGCGACCACGGTGCTGCCCGAGTTCGAGTTCGACAACGGCGACCGGGCCGCGTTCCTCGACCTGACCTTCGCCTGCACCTGGGTCAGCGGTGAGGCCTATGTCGCCGACGACGAATCCACTGACGTGCGCTGGTGGCCGGTCGATGACCTGCCGCCGATGTCCGAGCACATGGCCAGCCGGATCGAGGCCGGCCTCTCCGACGAACGGGAAGCCCGCTTCGTCGGGCGGACAGAGCCCGACGAGGGCCCGCAGCCCTTGTGCCCCGAGCGGCCGGTGCTCGGTGTGGACGCATGCGCGACGGGGTGGGTCGGAGTGCTCCTCGGACCCGAGGGACGGCCCACGGTGCACGTCGCCGCCACCATCACCGCCCTCGTAGCGATGGTGCGCGAGAGCGTCAATCCTGCTGTGATCGCTATCGACATCCCGATCGGGCTCCCGGATCACGGCGGCCGGCGTGCTGACGCCGAAGCCCGCCGCGAGCTCGTCGGGAAGGGGTCATCGCTCTTCTCGACGCTCACGCGTGCGGCGTACGAAGCAGAAACCTATGAACAGGCGAGGGCCGCCAACATCGCAGCGACGGGCGGGACGAGCGCCAGCGCCCAGGCGTATGCCCTGCGCACCAAGATCCTCGACGTCGACGGCTGGATCGCCTCCGGCCCGGGCGTCGAGGTCATCGAGGTGCACCCGGAGCTCAGTTTCACGCGGATGGCCGGCTCGCCGCTGCTGGCCAGCAAGAAGGACCAGGTGGGCGTCCAGGCTCGCCGGGAGGTTCTGCATGCGCACGGCCTGGCCGCGCCCGCATGGTTCCGGGGCTCGGGTTTCGCCGAGGACGACCTGCTCGACGCGTGTGCCGCCGTCTGGAGTGCCGCGCGGCACGACCGGGGCGACAGCGAGTCGTTCCCGCCTGAGCCGGAGACGTTCAGCGACGGCATCCCCGCGGCGATCCACGTCTGATCCGCCGGTCAGGAACCACCCTCAGCCGGAGTGCGTAGTGACGCCGTAGCGCTCGCGCGAAGCCAGGGCCCACCGTGAGAGCGGCACCGAGACCAGCGCGATGGACAGCATCAACCCGGCCAGGATCAGCCAACCCCTCTCGCCCAGGCCGACGCACAACAGCGTCACGATCGGCGGGCCCACGACGTCGATGACGCTGAAGCCGAGGCCGGCGAAGCCTTGGTACTGCCCCTGGCGCTCGTGCGGCGCGAGCCCCATCTGGAGACCCCACTGGCCCCCCGAGCCGATCATCTCGCCGACCACGTGGACCAGCGAGCCGACGACGAGGACGACCACCGCGAAGGTCGCATTGCCGCGGTCGGCGAGAGACACGATGGCGAAGCCGGCCGCGATCCACACCGATCCACGCACCAGCGCGCGAGCACCGGCCTCCACGGAATCGGCACGACGCGACAGCCGCACCTGGAAGAGCGCCACGGCTGCGGTGTTGATCACAAGGATGACGGCGACCATGACCGGCGGTGCCTCGGTGCGCTGGGAGATGTAGAGAGCCAAGCCGAGCTCCATCACCAAGAAGTGCAGCGAGAAGAGTCCGGTGACGGCCACGATGACGGCGTAGGGCCAGTCCCTCAGCACCGCCAACCGGGGCTCGCCCTCGGCGCGCCGGTAGGCCGGGAGCGCGGGGAGACGAGTGCTGTTCAAGGCCGCGAAGCCGGTGACGACAGCGTTGAGGACGAAGACCGAGACATAGGCCCACGTCTCGTCGACCACCAGCGCGGCTCCGCCGAAGACAGACCCAAGACCGAGCCCGGTGTTGGTGACGGCGCGCAGGTAGGCCTTGAAGAGGACACCGCGGCCGCCCGTGGCGAGCTGAGCGATGACGCCCTGCTGGACCGAGCCGGCAGACCGCTCGAAGAGTGCGAGGAGCCCGAGCAGTAGGGCCAGCTGCCAGGGACTGCGGGCCAGGACCGGGAGGGCGCTGGTGAGGGCGGCGCCGGTCATCAAGAACGTCAGCACCCGTCGGGGGCCATAGCTGTCGCCGAGATGGCCAGCGGGGACCTGGACCACGATGCCGACAAGGGCCGCCACCGACATGGCCAGCGCGACCTCCGCTGCGGAGAAGCCGACCTGGCGGGTGAAGTAGAGCGCGCTGGTCGTCATCACGGCACCGGTGCCGAAGCGGTTGACGAACGAGCCGATGGCGAGCACCCGCAGGTCGCGCTCGAGCGGGATGCCGCGCCGCGTCAGCGGCTGCACCGTGCTGCCGGTCATCGCTCTCCCACCGTCGGTTTATCTTGATGTCAAGATATATGCCGTGAGACACGGTGTCGTCAAGCGGGTGTGCCTGCCTAGGCTTGACCCCGTGCTGACCATCGACCAGGCGACATACGACGCAATCGTCGCGCATGCCAAGCGCGACCACCCGGACGAGGCGTGTGGCGTCGTGGCCGGGCCCGAGGGCAGCGATCGTCCTGAGCGTTTCGTGGAGATGGTCAACGCGGCAGGTTCGCCGACGTTCTACGAGTTCGACTCGACCGACCTCTTCCAGCTCTACAAGGAGATGGACGCTCGGGACGAGGAGCCGGTGGTGATCTACCACTCCCACACCGCGACCGAGGCCTACCCCAGCCGCACCGACATCGGGCTGGCCAGCGAACCAGGCGCCCACTACGTGTTGGTCAGCACACGAGCCTGTTTCGACGACGCCGGGGGGAATAACGAGGGCCTGGTGGAGTTCAGGTCATACAGAATCATCGACGGTGTCGTGACCGAAGAAGAGGTCACGATCATGCCTACGACAGCGACCCCCCAGAGAGGGAGCACCCCCTGATGGCCATCGAGGTCCGCATCCCCACCATCCTCCGCACCTACACCGACGGCGCCAAGGCGGTCCAAGCCAATGGCGCCACGCTGACGGCGTTGATCGACGACCTCGAGGACAACCACCCCGGCATCAAGGACAAGTTGATCGACAACGGTGACCTGCGTCGCTTCGTCAACGTCTACATCAACGACGAGGACGTCCGATTCATCGGTGGCCTCGAGGCCGGCCTCGCTGACGGCGCTGATCGACGACCTCGAGGACAACCACCCTGGCATCAAGGAAAAGCTGATCGAGAACGGTGACCTGCGTCGGTTCGTCAACGTCTACATCAACGACGAGGATGTTCGCTTCATCGGTGGCCTTGACGCCGGGCTCACCGATGGCGACGAGGTCGTGGTCCTTCCGGCGGTCGCCGGCGGATGACCCGCTTCGACAACCTGCTGGACTCGGTCGGCGGCACGCCGCTGATCGGGCTGCCGCGACTCTCACCCAGCCCTGATGTCCGCATCTGGGCGAAGCTCGAGGACCGCAACCCCACCGGCTCCATCAAGGACCGCCCGGCGTTGGCGATGATCGAACGCGCCGAGAAGGACGGCACCCTGCGTCCTGGTTGCACGATCCTCGAGCCGACCAGCGGCAACACCGGCATCTCCCTGGCCATGGCGGCGAAGTTGAAGGGCTACCGCATCGTCTGCGTGATGCCCGAGAACACGTCGGGAGAGCGCCGTCAGTTGCTCGGCATGTGGGGGGCCGAGATCGTGTCCTCGCCCGCCGCCGGCGGCTCCAACGAGGCCGTCCGGGTGGCGAAGAAGATGGCGGCCGAGCACCCCGACTGGGTGATGCTCTACCAGTACGGCAACGACGCCAACGCCCTCTCGCACGAAGAGGGCACCGGCCCCGAGCTCCTCGCCGACCTGCCGGAGATCACCCATTTCGTCGCCGGGCTCGGCACCACCGGCACGTTGATGGGCGTCTCGCGGTTCTTCCGCAAGGCCAAGCCGGAGGTACGCATCGTCGCGGCGGAGCCGCGCTACGGCGAGCTCGTCTACGGTCTGCGCAACCTCGACGAGGGCTTCGTGCCGGAGTTGTACGACGCCACGTTGATCGACTCGAGATTCTCGGTCGGCCCCCGTGACGCTGTCCGCCGGGTGCGTGAGCTGCTCGAGCTCGAGGGCATCTTCGCCGGCATCTCCACCGGCGCCATCCTGCACGCCGCGCTGGCCCAGGCAGCCAAGGCGGTCCAGGCCGGCGAGAGAGCCGACATCGCGTTCATCGTCTGCGACGGCGGGTGGAAGTACCTCTCCACCGGTGCCTACGAGGGCACCGTCGAGGAGGCCGAGGAGCGGCTCGAGGGCCAGCTCTGGGCCTGACCCGGCCGCACGGCCGACCCGGCAGCACGGCTCAGGCTCATTCCACCTGCAGGTCCTGCGCCACGTCGAACCGGCTGCCCGGGACCGGCCCGAGGCCGAGCAGGTCGAGGCTGAGGTTCGCCAGGTCGCCGTTGCGCACGGGCTGCGCTGGCGCGGCGTAGCCGACCTGGTCGTGACCCGGGTCGGCGTACCCCGTGCCTTGAAGGTCGTAGAGGTTCCCGGTGCCCACCTGTGGGCCCCACACGACGAACGGCACACGGTAGTTGGCCGCGACCCCCGGGTCGTGGTGGTCGAACCCACCCGTGCCGTGGTCGGCGGTCAGCACGACGACCGTGCCGGCGAGCTGTGGCCGCTGACGCACCGCGTGCAGCAGGCGCCCGACGAGGCCGTCGAGACGCCGGACCGCGTCGAGGTACGCAGGTGACATGCCGCCGTGCTCGTGGCCGGCGACGTCGGCCGCGCCGAGGTGGAGGAAGGTGAAGGCGCGGTGGTGCTCCACGAGGTCCCGGCGGGCCGCGCGGGCCAGGGCGGCGTCGCGCCCGTTCCGCACGGCCACCCGGTCCAACGCGTCGGGCCAGGACCGGCCCAGGAGCCGGAGCTTCTCCTTGGTGGTGAACACGGCGGCGGACCGGCCGTCCCGGGCGACCTCGGTGAAGACCGAGCCCACCTCCTCGCCGGCCGCCTGCCCGACCGTCGCCGGGTCCGTGCGCTCGTCGTTCCAGGTCACCCCGTGCCCGTCATGGGCACGGCTGATCGCGCGCCCGGTGACCATCGAGACGTGGTTGGGCAGGGTGTCGGTGAGCTCGACCGCGGACCGCGCGTCGAAGGTGTGCACACCCCCGTCGATCAGGCGCCAGATCGCGGGGGCGCCCGCGCGCCCCAGCTGGCGCAGCGCCCGCGGGTTGAGCGCGTCGACGGAGATCGCCAGCACCCGCGTGGCCGGTGGTGGGGCCGCGGCCGAGACCCCAGACGGTGACGCCGCGGCCGACGGGTGCGGCCCCGACGTGCCCACGCCGAGCGCGACGAGCGCCGCCACGAGGGGCAGCAGGGTCTGGCGCCGGCGTGCCCGGGCGCCGGGAGCGGGGAGCGACATGGGCCGAGGGTAGGTCGGGGGCGCCTCCCGCGGGGCGTTTTCGGCGTCCCACCGCGAGCCCGGGGCCGCGTGGCGCGGGTCGGCCGCCTAGCCTTCTGTCCCGTGCCCCCTCGCCCGCGCCCGACCGAGGCCGACCTCGTCGGTCTGCGTGAGGCCCCGATCGGGATCTTCGACTCGGGCTTCGGCGGGCTGACCGTGGCCCGGTCGGTGATCGACCAGCTCCCGCACGAGTCGCTGGTCTACCTCGGCGACACCGCGCGGCAGCCGTACGGGCCGAAGCCGATCGCCGAGGTGCGCGAGTACGCCCTGGAGTGCCTGGACCACCTCGTCGGCCAGGGCGTCAAGGCCCTGGTCATCGCCTGCAACTCCGCCAGCGCCGCGATGCTGCGGGACGCCCGCGAGCGCTACGACGTGCCCGTCGTCGAGGTGATCTACCCCGCCGCGCGCCGCGCGGTCGCGGCCAGCCGCAGCGGGCGGATCGGGGTGATCTGCACCGAGGCCACCGCTGCGTCGATGGCCTACGAGGACGCCTTCGCCGCGGCACCGCAGGTCGACCTGCACACGCGGGCGTGCCCGTCCTTCGTCGACTACGTCGAGGCCGGGGTGACCGGTGGCGAGGAGCTGCTGGCGGCCGCCCACGAGCACCTCGACCCGCTCACCGCGGCCGGGGTGACACCCTCGTCCTGGGCTGCACCCACTACCCGCTGCTGACCGCGGTGATCTCCTACGTGATGGGCGAGGAGGTCACCCTGGTCTCGAGCGCCGAGGAGTGTGCCAAGGACGTCTACCGGGTGCTGGCCGACACGGGGCTGATGCGTGCCGGCGGCGAGGCCACCTACCGTTTCTGGACCACCGGTTCGCCCGAGCAGTTCGAGACCATCGGGCGACGTTTCCTGGGTCCCGAGATGGTCTCGGCGGTGCAGTACGCCGGGGGACCCACGCCGGTCGGGGGAGGGCCAGGATGAGGCTGACGGTGATCGGCTGCTCGGGGTCCTACCCCGGGCCCGACAGCCCGGCGAGCTGCTACCTGCTGGAGGCGGACGGGGTCGACCCCGCCACGCCGGCGGCCGGCCCGCGCCCGTGGCGGGTGCTGCTGGACCTCGGCAACGGCGCGCTCGGGGCCCTGGCCCGCTACGTCGACCCGCTGAGCATCGACGCCGTCCTCGTCTCGCACCTGCACGCCGACCACTGCCTGGACCTGTGCGGCTACTACGTCATGCGCAAGTACCACCCGCTCGGTCCGCAGCCGCGGCTGCCGGTCTACGGCCCGTCCGACACCGCCGGGCGGATGGCGCGCGCCTACGACCTGCCGGCGGACCCCGGGATGACCGAGGAGTTCGACTTCCGGCCCTACGACGGGGCCTTCACCCTCGGGCCGTTCCTGGTCGAGCCGATCCGCGTCGAGCACCCCGTCGAGGCGTACGGCCTGCGGGTCACCGCCGACGCGCACGTCCTGGGCTACTCCGGCGACACCGCCCCGTGCGCCGGCCTGGACGCCGTGGCCGCCGACGTCGACCTGCTCCTGGCCGAGGCGTCGTTCCGCACCGGTGACGACAACCCGCCGGGGGTCCACCTGACCGGGGCCGACTGCGGCGACGTGGCCGCCCGGGTGGGTCTCGACCGCCTGGTGCTCACCCACGTGCCGCCGTGGTTCGACCGCGAGGAGATCCTCGCCGAGGCGCGGGCGGTGCACCACGGGTCGGTCGAGCTGGCCCACCCCGGGGCGACCTACCTCCTGGGCTGATCAGCCGGCGCCCGCGTCGTGGACGCAGATCGCGATCTGGACCCGGTTGACCACCTGGAGCTTGTCGAAGAGCCGGGACACGTGGGCCTTGACGGTGGCCACCGACAGGCAGAGCTCGGCGGCCACCTCGGAGTTGCTCAGCCCGCGGGCGACCGCGGCGGCGACCTCGGTCTCGCGCCCGGTGAGGCGGGCCAGGCGCGCCCGGGCCTGGTGGCCCCGGTCGTCCACCGGGCGGCGACGCGCGGCCTCGACCAGGGCGCGGGTGGCTGATGGTGACAGCATCGGCTCGCCGGCGGCGACGGCGCGGACCGCGGCCACGATCGCCGCGGGCGGGGTGTCTTTCAGCAGGAAGCCGTCGGCGCCGGCGCCGACGGCCTCCACCACGTAGTCGTCGGCGTCGAAGGTGGTCAGCACGATCACCCGGGGCGCCCCCGGGGTGCTGCACAGCACGCGGGTCGCCTCGAGCCCGCCCATCACCGGCATCCGGATGTCCATCAGGACCACGTCGGCGGCGGTCGCGGCCGCCCGCGTGAGGGCCTCACGACCGTTCGCCGCCTCCCCGACGACGTCGAGGTCGCGCTCACCGCCCAGCATCAGCACCAGCGCCGAGCGCACCAGCGCGTCGTCGTCGACGATGAGCACCCGGGTGGGTGCCGTGACGCCGGCGCCGCTCACGCCGCCCGCCAGGGGAGCCAGGCGTGCAGCTCGAAGTCGCGACCGGCCGTGCCCGACTCCAGCCAGCCCCCGCGCAGCACCGCCCGCTCGCTCAGCCCCACCAGGCCGAGTCCGGCCCCGCGGGTGTCGCGGTGGCCGAAGCCGCACGGGTTGCGCAGGCGGACCGTCATCCCGTCCTCCGGGCAGCCCGCCAGGTCGACGGTGAGCAGGGCGCCGGGGGCGTGCCGCCCGGCGTTGGTCAGCCCCTCCTGCACGATCCGGTAGACGGTGCGCGCGACCTGGTCCGGCACGCGGTGCCGGCCGTCGACGTGGTCGACGACCTCGACGTGCTGTCCCGCAGCGCGCGCCTCGGCGACCAGGTCGGGCAGGTCGGCCCAGGTCGGCTGCGGCCGCTCGAGCGGCGCCCCGGTCTCGGCGTCGCGCAGGACCCCGAGCACGCTGCGCAGGTCGGCCAGCGCCTCGTTGGCGGTGGTCTGGATCACCGTGGCCTGCCCGCGCAGCTGGTCCGGTCCGAGGTCGGAGCGGTAGGCCAGCGCGCCCGCGTGCATCGAGATCTGGGAGATCCTGTGGGCCAGCACGTCGTGCATCTCCCGTGCGATCCGGGCCCGCTCGTTGTCCCGGGCGCGGGCGGCCCGCAGCTCCTGCTCGGCCTCGGCTCGCTCGGCCCGCTGCCGCAGGGTCCACAACAGCTCTCGCCGGGACCCCAGGTACAGGCCCAGGACGACGGTGGCCGCGACCGCGACCAGGGTGACGCCGGCGTCCACCCAGGGGATCCGGACACCCGCCCGGGGCGTGGTGAGGACGTAGACCATGCCGGCGGCGAAGGCGACGACCGAGGTGAGCGCGATCGGCAGCACCCGACGGCGGGTGGCCAGGGAGACCAGGGCGAGGGTGGCCGGACCGGCGGCGGCACCCGAGACCACCGTGGCGGCGTTCAGCGCCAGGGCGACCGGGAGCGGCCAGCGTCGGCGCCAGCACACGGCCACCAGCGCGACCAGGCCGACCGCCGCGTCGAGCCAGAACAGCCCGCGGCGGGTCTCCCACTGGGCCACGGCGTACGGGGTCCAGGCCATCGCGCCGATGACCAGGCACCCCGCCAGGCGCCACGCCTGGGCCCAGACGGTCAGCGCCGGCTGGTGCTGCTGCTCGGGTCGGTGCGGGGCCACGTACCCAGGCTAGGCACCCGGGGCCGAGGGCGCCCGCCGCCCGGGTCGGGCAGCGACCCCTACTTTCGTCGGGGGCGTGTCGGGACGCGGGTCCGGTGCGGTGTCGCCCGCACTCGGCCAGGCTGGGGCGCATGATCACGGTCGAGCACCTCACCAAGAAGTACGGCGGCTTCATCGCCGTCGACGACGTCAGCTTCACCGCCCAGCCGGGCCGGGTCACCGGGTTCCTCGGCCCGAACGGCGCGGGCAAGACCACCACGATGCGGATCATGGTGGGCCTGACGCCGCCGACGTCGGGGGGTGTGCGGATCGGAGGGCTCGCCTACTCCGACATCCCCAACCCCGGGCGGCACGTCGGGGTGCTGCTGGACGCCTCTGCGCAGCACGCAGGGCGTACCGGTCGCGAGGTCCTCACCATCGGGGCCCGCACCATGGGCCTGCCCGACTCGCGGGTCGACGAGATGCTGGAGCTGGTCTCCCTCACCGGCGCCGAGTCCCAGCGACGCGTGCGCAACTACTCCCTCGGCATGCGCCAGCGCCTCGGCATCGCCCACGCGCTGCTCGGTGACCCGTCGGTGCTCATCCTCGACGAGCCGGCCAACGGCCTCGACCCGGCGGGGATCCGCTGGATGCGCGGGCTGCTGCAGGGCTACGCCCACCGCGGCGGCACGGTGCTGCTCTCCAGCCACCTGCTGCACGAGGTCGAGATGATCGCCGACGAGATGATCCTGATCGGTCGCGGCCGCATCGTGGCGCAGGGCGACAAGAAGACGCTGCTGTCGGGACAGGCCAGCGCCACGCTCTTCTCCTCCGAGGACGACGCCACGCTCGGCGCGGCGCTCGCCCGGGCCGGCCACCAGACGTCCCCGGTCGGCGAGGGCATGCGGGTGGCCTGCGCGCCGGCCGAGGTGGGGCGGGCCGCACTGCAGACCGGCGTGGTCCTGACCGACCTCCGCTCCGGCTCCGCCGGCCTGGAGGACCTGTTCCTCGAGCTGACCGAGGACACCCAGCGCGAGGGGCACCCCGCCGCCGCGACCCACCAAGGAGGCGCCGCATGAGCACCGAGACGACCGCACCGACGCCCGGCCCCGGAGGTCCCCGGTCCACCGCCGGCACCCTCGACGTCAGCGACACCCCCGCCGTCCCGTTCACCCGCCTGGTCACGGTCGAGCTGCGCAAGTCGCTCGACACCCGCGCCGGTCGCTGGTTCACCGCCTCGATCGTCGCGCTCTGCCTCGTCGTGGTGGTGATCTACGTCTTCGCGGCGCCCGAGGGCCTCACCGCCTTCGGTGACGTCGTCGGTGTCTCCGGTGCGGTCCTGGGCTCCTTCCTGCCCGTGCTGCTGATCTTGATGGTCACCAGCGAGTGGAGCCAGCGCACCGGGCTCACCACCTTCACCCTCGAGCCGCGACGCGGACGCGTGGTCGGGGCGAAGCTCTGCGCCGGCCTCGTCCTCGGGGCCGGCCTGATCGCCGTCGCGGCGCTGGTCGCCGCGATCGGCACGCTCATCGGCGGCGGCGGGGACTGGACGCTGAGCAGCGACGTGCTGATCAAGGGCTTCCTGGTCGCCAACCTGATCGGCATCTTCATCGGGTTCGCCATCGGGATGCTGCTGATGAACAGCGCCGCGGCCATCGTGACCTACTTCATCTACGCGCTCGTGCTGCCGATCGCGGTGGGCATCCTGTCCGCGTTCCAGGAGTGGTTCGCCGACCTGGCGCCGTGGATCGAGTTCAACACCGCCCAGGGCCTGATGTTCGCCGAGGAGGGGCCGCCCAGCGGCGAGGTGGTGGCCCAGCTGCTGGTGTCGGGGACGATCTGGTTGGTGGTCCCGTTCGCGATCGGGCTGTTCCGCCTGCTGCGCGCCGAGCCCAAGTAGTGCCCGTCGACCAGGCCGTCCCGACCAGTAGCGTGCGGGCATGACTTCCTCGCGCGCAGACGGTCGGGCCGACGACGAGCTCCGCCGGGTCAGGATCACCCGCCACTGGCTCGACCACGCCGCCGGCTCGGTGCTGGTGGAGTTCGGGGGCACCAAGGTCCTCTGCGCGGCCTCGGCCTCCGCGGGCGTGCCGCGCTGGCGCAAGGGCTCCGGGCTGGGCTGGGTGACGGCCGAGTACGCCATGCTCCCGGCCGCCACCCACACCCGCTCCGACCGCGAGTCGGTGAAGGGCCGCATCGGCGGGCGTACCCACGAGATCAGCCGTCTGGTCGGCCGGTCCCTGCGGGCGGTGGTCGACTACCGGGCGCTGGGGGAGAACACGATCCAGCTCGACTGCGACGTGCTGCAGGCCGACGGGGGCACCCGCACCGCCGCGATCACCGGGGCCTGGGTCGCGCTGGCCGACGCGGTGGACCACCTGCGGGCGGCCGGGTCGCTCCAGGGCGAGCCGCTGACCGGGTCGGTGGCCGCGATCAGCGTCGGGATCGTCGACGGCGTCGCGCGCCTGGACCTGCCCTACGAGGAGGACGTGCGCGCCGAGACCGACATGAACGTCGTGATGAACGGCACCGGCTCCTTCGTCGAGGTCCAGGGGACCGCCGAGGGCGCCCCCTTCGACCGCGCCGAGCTCGACGCGCTGCTCGGGCTGGCCGAGAAGGGCTGCGCCGACCTCACCCGCCTCCAGCAGGAGTCGCGCGCGTGACGATGCGGGTCCACCTGGCCTCGCGCAACGCGGCGAAGATCGACGAGATGCAGCGCATCCTCGGTGCGGTGGTGCCCGGCCTCGAGGTCGTCGGGCTCGACGCGGTCGCGACCTACGACGAGCCGGTCGAGGACGCGCCGACCTTCGCCGGCAACGCGTTGATCAAGGCCCGGGCCGGGTTCGTGGCCACGGGCCTGCCAACCCTGGCCGACGACAGTGGGCTCTGCGTCGACGCGCTCGGCGGCATGCCCGGGGTCCTCTCCGCCCGGTGGGCGGGGCCCCCACGCAGCGACGACCGCAACAACGCGCTGCTGCTGGCGCAGCTCGCCGACGTGCCCGACACCCGTCGCCGCGGGCACTTCGCCTGCGCGGTGGCCCTGTGCCTGCCCGGGGGGCGCGAGCTGATCACCGAGGGCGAGATGCCCGGCACGCTGCGGCGCGAGGTCGTCGGGACCGGCGGGTTCGGCTACGACGTGCTGTTCGAGGCCGACTCCGCGCCGGGTCGCACCACCGCCCAGCTGGTGGCCGAGGAGAAGGACGCGATCTCCCACCGCGGCGAGGCCCTGCGCCTGCTCGCGCCGCTGGCCCGCGAGGCGCTCGCGGGCTGAGGACCGGTCGGGCCGGGGGCCACTACGATCCCTGCGTGGCCCGACCCTTCCTCGTCCGACGCTCGCTGTCCCGCCTCCTGCTCGGCGCCGTGCGCTGGCGTGCCGTCGGCGAGGTGCCCGGCCGGGGCGTCCTCGTGGGGGCTCCGCACACCTCGAACTGGGACTGGGTGCTCACCCTGCTGCTGGCCTGGGAGAGCAAGGTCGTCATCCGGCTCCTGGTCAAGAAGGAGGTCTTCGTCGGGCCCCTGGCGTGGCTGCTGCGCGCCACCGGCGCGGTGCCGCTGGACCGCAAGGACCCGGGCGGGACCATCCGCCGGCTGGTCGCCGACGCGCGCTCCGACGAGTCGTTCCTGCTCGGGCTGGCTGCCGAGGGCACCCGCAGCAAGGCCGAGCACTGGAAGTCCGGCTTCTACCGGATCGCGCAGCAGACCGGTCTCCCGGTGACGCTGGCCTACATCGACCGCCCCACCCGCCGCGTCGGCTGGGGGCCCACCTTCGAGCTGTCCGGCGACGTGGCGGCCGACATGGACCGGGTCCGCGCGTTCTACGCCGACAAGACCGGCATCCACCCCGAGCGGACCACGCCGCCGCGCCTGAAGGAGGAGGGGCCCCGCGCCTGACGCGCGCCGGCCCCGTGCCGGAGGCGGGACTCGAACCCGCACACCCGAAGGCACAGGAACCTAAATCCTGCGTGTCTGCCAGTTCCACCACTCCGGCCCGAGCGGGCCCGATCCTAGAAGACCCGCGGCCGGCGCCTCAGCCCAGGCCGAGGTCGCGGCGCAGCCTGGCGACGTGCCCGGTGGCCTTGACGTTGTACTGCGCCACCGTGACCACCCCGTCCTCGTCGAGGACGAGGGTGGAGCGGATGACGCCCTGCACGACCTTGCCGTAGCTCGCCTTCTCCCCGAACGCCCCCCACGCGGTCATCACCTGCCGGTCCGCGTCGGAGAGCAGCGTGAACGAGAGCCCGTCCCGCACGCGGAAGCGCGCCAGCTTCTCGGGGGCGTCGGGAGAGACGCCGAGCACGACGTACCCCTCGCCGCGCAAGGAGCCCAGCGACTCCGAGAAGTCGCAGGCCTGGGTGGTGCACCCCGGCGTCATCGCGGCCGGGTAGAAGTAGACGACCACCTTCTGGCCGCGCAGCGCGGAGAGGGTGACCTGGTCGCCGTCGTCGCCAGGCAGGGTGAAGTCGGGGGCGACGTCACCGGGGGCGAGACGTGCGGGCGGGGCGGGCTGGCTCATCGAGGGTCCTGTCGGGTCTGGAAAGTTGTTGCGAACTGGTCGCAATAGCGTACGTTGGGCACACTGCTCCGCTCAGCGTCCCACCCAACGACCGTGGAGGTCCGACGTGCACGTGCCTGACGGCTTCCTCGACGCCCCCACCTCGGTGGCTACCGGCGTCGTCGCCGCGGCCGGCATCGCCGTGGCCCTGCGGAAGGCGCGCGGCGGGCTCGACGACCGGACCGCGCCGATGGCCGGCCTGGTCGCGGCCTTCGTCTTCGCCGGGCAGATGATCAACTTCCCGGTCGGCGCCGGCACCAGCGGGCACCTGCTCGGAGGTGCGCTCGCCGCGGTGCTGGTCGGGCCCTGGACGGGGATGCTCTGCCTGAGCGTCGTGCTCCTGGTCCAGGCGCTGTTCATGGCCGACGGCGGCATCACCGCCCTGGGCACCAACGTCACGCTGATGGGCGTCGTGGGGTGCTTCATCGGGTACGCGGTGTTCCGGCTGGTCCTGCTCGTGCTGCCCCGGCGCCTCGGCTCGGTGGCCCCGGCCGCCGCCGTCGGAGCCCTGCTCTCGGTCCCGGTGGCCGCGGCGGTGTTCACCCTGCTCTTCGTCGTCGGGGGCAACGCCCCCATCGACGCCGGCGCCGTGCTCACCGCAATGGTCGGCTGGCACGTCGTGATCGGCATCGGCGAGGCGCTGGTGACCGGGCTGGTCGTCGGGTCGGTCGTCGCGGTCCGCCCGGACCTCGTGCACGGTGCGCAGCGGCTGGTGGCCCGCCGCACCCTCGAGGTGCGCCCCACGGTCCACCCCGCCCCGGTGCGGACCGGGGACCCGGCGTGAGCGGGCGTCGCCTCGCCGTCGTGGCTCTGCTGGTCACCCTCGTCCTGGCCGGGGGGCTCAGCTACTACGCCAGCAGCCACCCCGACGGGCTGGTGCGCGTCGCCGAGGACACCGGCTTCCTCGACACGGCCGAGGACTCCGCCGCCGCCGACTCGCCGCTGGCGGGCTACGAGACCGGCGGCGTCGGGGACGAGCGCGTCTCCGGGGGCCTGGCCGGGCTGATCGGCGTCACCGCCGTGCTCGGGATCTCCGGCGGCCTGTTCTGGGTGCTCCGGCGGCGGGGCGACCGCGCCGACGACGAGGACCGCTCGGCCTCCGTCGACGCCGGGCGCTGATGGGCGCCGGGCACGGCCACCGGCTGCACTACCACGGGCACAGCAGGGTCCACCGGGCCGCGGCCCACCACAAGCTGCTCGCGCTGCTCGGGTTCGTGCTGCTGGCCGTGGCGGTCCCGCCCGGGTGGTGGGCGGCGTACCCCGTGCTGCTCGCGGCGCTGCTCGGGGTGGTCCTGAGCGCCGAGGTGCCGCTGGGCTACCTGGCGCGGCGGATGTGGATCGAGGTGCCGTTCCTGGTCTTCGCGGTGCTGCTGCCCTTCGTGGCCACCGGCCCCCGGGTCGAGGTCGGGGTCCTCTCGCTCTCCGAGCCCGGCCTGGTCGCCGCCGGAGGCCTGGCGGCCAAGGGCACCCTGGGCGTGCTGGCGTCGCTGACCATGGCGGCCACCACGGAGCCGGCCGACGTGCTGCGCGGGCTGCGCCGGCTGCGGATGCCGGACCTGCTGGTGCAGATCATGTCCTTCATGCTGCGCTACCTCGACGTCGTCACCGCCGACCTGGCCCGGATGACGACCTCGATGCGGTCCCGCGGCTGCGACCCGCGCTCGCCGCGCCACTGGCCGGTGCTCGCGCGCTCCATGGGCGCGCTGTTCATCCGTTCCTACGAGCGCGGCGAACGGGTCCACCTGGCCATGCTCAGCCGCGGTTACGACGGTGAGCTGCCCCGATGAGAGGACCCACGTGACCACGCCCGCGGTCCCCGAGGAGCCGAGGGACGAGGCGTCTCGAAGGGTGCTCGACGTCCGCGGCCTCGCCTTCGCCTACCCCGACGGCCACCAGGCCCTCTTCGGCGTCGACCTGCACGTCCACCAGGGCGAGCGGGTCGCGCTGCTCGGCCCCAACGGCGCCGGCAAGACCACGCTGGTCCTCCACCTCAACGGCATTCTCGGCGGTGGCTCCGGGAGCGTACGGGTCAGTGGGCTGCCGGTCGAGAAGAAGAACCTGCAGGAGGTGCGCCGCCGCGTCGGCATCGTCTTCCAGGACCCCGACGACCAGTTGTTCATGGGCTCGGTGCGCGCCGACGTCGGCTTCGGGCCGGCCAACCTGGGCCTGCGGGGGGAGGCGCTCGAGCGTCGGGTCACCACGGCGCTGGAGCAGGTCGGCATGGCCGGGTACGCCGACCGGCCGCCCCACCACCTCTCCTTCGGGCAGCGCCGGCGGGTCGCGGTGGCGACGGTGCTGGCGATGGAGCCCGAGATCCTGGTGCTCGACGAGCCGTCGTCGAACCTCGACCCGGCGTCACGCCGGGAGCTGGCCGACATCCTGCGCTCGCTCGACGTGACCGTGCTGATGGTCACCCACGACCTGCCGTACGCGCTCGAGCTGTGCGCACGGTCGGTGGTGCTCAGCGACGGCCAGGTCGTCGCCGACGCGCCCACCTACGAGGTGCTGACCGACGAGGCGCTGATGGCGACCCACCGCCTCGAGCTCCCGTGGGGCTTCGACCCCCGGGGCATTGGTAACCTGCCCCGGTGAGCACCCAGATGTCGGACCTCGAGCGCGAGATCCAGGAGACCCGGGAGCGGCTGGCGACGACCATCGACCAGCTGATCCACCGGTCCCACCCCAAGACCATCGCCCAGCGCGAGGTGGCGGCCGTGAAGGGCCACTACGTCGACGCCGCCACGGGCGAGCCGCGCACCGACAACATCCTGAGGACCGTCGGCGTCCTCGCCGGCGTCGTGGTGCTCTTCGTCGTCGTGCGCAAGGTCGCGTCCTGACCCCCATCCGGATGCTCCACGATCGGGTGCTGGTCGAGGTGGACGCCGAGGAGGGCGAGCGACGCTCGTCCGGCGGCATCGTGATCCCGGCGACGGCGGCCATGGGGGCCCAGCGCCTGGCGTGGTCGCGGGTGGTCGCCGTCGGTCCGCACGCCCGCGCGGTCGAGGCCGGGGACCGGGTGCTGTTCGACCCGACCGAGAAGGCCGAGGTCGAGGTCCAGGGCGAGACCTACGTGGTCATGCGTGAGCGTGACGTCCACGCCGTCGCCGCGGAGCGGCTCGAGCCGGAGAGCACGGGCCTCTACCTCTAGCCGTGCTCGGCCGGCGTGGTCACGCTCCCGCCGGCTCCGGCTCGTTGACCGCGCCCCGGCCCGCCGACGCCTCGTCGCGGTGCAGGTCGGGCACCCGCGTGGCCGCGAGCGTGGCCACCAGCAGGAAGAACGCCAGGAGGGCGAAGCCGATCGTGTAGCCGCTCTCCGCGGGCACCCCGCCCGGACCCGTACGGGCCGTCACCACGCCGGCCATGACGGCCGAGCCGATGGATCCGCCGATGGTGCGGATGTTGGCGTTCATCCCGCTGGCCACCCCGGTCTGGGAGGCCGGGACGGACGCGATCACGACGGAGGCGCTGCTGGAGATCACCAAGCCGGTGCCGAGCCCCTGGGCGGTGATGCCGACCAGGATCTGCAGGGTGGTGTCGTGGAACAGCGCCAGGCTCAGGTAGGACAGACCGGAGACGAGGGCGCCGGTGAGGATGACCGCGCGGGCCCCGAACCGCCCCATCAGCCGCGAGGTGCAGAAGCCGACGAGGAAGCTGGCCACCGCGGAGGGGAGCAGCAGCTGCCCGGACCGGGTGACCGACGCGCCGAACCCGTACCCCGACGACTCCGGGGTCTGCAGCAGCTGGGGCAGGAAGCCGAAGGAGGCGAAGAGCCCGAACCCGACGAACAGCGTCACCAGGTTGGTCGTCCAGACCCCCCGCCGCCGCATCATGTGCATGTCGATCAGCGGCACGCGCACCCGGGTCTCGAGCCTCATCCAGGCCACGGCGAGCACCACCGACAGGGCGAGCAGGCCGAGCACGCGGGGGGAGCCCCATCCCCAGCTGTTGCCCTGGCTGACCGGGAGCAGGAGCGCGACCAGCCACCCGGCCAGCAGCGCCGCGGGGGCCAGCGGCAGGCGGGTGGACGGACCGCGGGGGGACTCGGGCACGAAGCGGGCGGCCCCGAGGGCGGCCACCAGGGTCGCCGCCATCGGCAGCCAGAAGAGCCAGTGGTAGCCGAAGGTCTCGACGACCGGGCCGGACACCACGATGCCCAGCCCGAAGCCGACCGCGGTCAGCGACGCCAGCACCGACAGGGCGCCGGTCATCTTGTCACCGAACTCGTCGCGGATGATGCCGAACGACAGCGGCAGCACGCCGCCGCCGGCGCCCTGCACCACGCGGGCCGCGATCAGCCAGCCGATGCTCGGTGCCAGCGCGGCCAGCAGCGAGCCCAGGGAGAGGGCCAGGAGCGTGACCACCAGCATCCGCTTCTTGCCGACGACGTCGCCGACGCGTCCGAGCAGCGGCGTGGCCACGGAGGCGGAGAGCAGGTAGGCCGTCAGCACCCAGGTCACCGTCGACTGGTCGGTGTCGTACTCGACCTGGATCAGGGAGAGGACCGGCACCACCATCGACTGCAGGAGGGCGAAGGCGCCGACGGCCACGGTGAGCACCGCAAAGGTCACCCGCTGCTGGCGGCGTGTGGCGGGGGACACGGAGAGCGGCTCCTTCGAGGGGTGGGGGTTGGTTGCGAACGGCAACCAAGAGCCGAGCCTAGGCCGGGGGCGGTGGGGCGGGCACATCCGTGACGGGGTGAGGTGCGCGACGCCGGTCCCGGTTCGATCCCCAGCCGGCTCCGAGGCCGCTGCGCCACGATGACCTCCCACCCCCGATCCTGTGAGGCCCGACATGTTCTGCAAGCCCGCTACGACCCTGTGCTCCGCCCTGCTGCTGTCAGTCACTGCCGCCTCGCCCGCGCCGGCGGCCACCGGGACGTTCCCGGACCAGCGTGGGGACGGCGCCGGGGCCAGCGACATCCACCGCGTCGACGTGGCGTACGGCAGGAGCGCGTTGCAGGTCCGGGTCCGGGTGCGGAACGTGGCGAAGGTCGGTGGGATGGCGGTGTACGTCGACTCACGCCCCCAGAAGGCCGGGCCTGAGCTCGTGCTCCTGGGCCCCGTCGGCATCGTCGACTCCGACTGGAGGGTGACCAGGATCAGCAGGGGCTGGCGGCCCGGGACCGAGGAGCTGCTGTGCGACACCGACCTGCGGTCACGTCGAGCCGGCGACGTGGCGCAGGTGGAGTTCGATGCGTCGTGCCTGCGGAACCCGGACACGGTCGACCTCCGCACCGGAGAGGTCACAGAACGCCGCCGGTGGAAGGCGCCCGCTGAGACGCGGGTGGGCGTTCGGACGGCGCGGGGCGACTCGGTCGACTGGTCGCCTGCGCCGAATCGACTCCACCCCGGTGTCTCCCGCGGGTGAGAGGCCCCCGTGAGACGCGAGGAGCCGGTACGCCATGGAGGACTTGGACCTACAACCCGCTGATCAAGAGTTCGAGCCGTGTTGCTTCGGTAGGTCCTCCCCTACGTCCGGGGAGTCCGATCGGACATCGGTGACCAGTCTCGGGGATACGCAGCAACGACACGGACCTGCTCCCTGAAGTCATGGAAGCGGGGAAAGCGATCTGTCGCTACCGCCTACCGAACCACGGATGGTGTACACCGGCTCAGATCGCACGACCGTCAGGCCCTACCCGTTCTCTGTCCCGCCTGTACCGTACCGCCTCATGTCGGTCTTGCTGAGCGGGGGAACCGGGTACATCGGCAGCCACGTCGCCGTCGCCTTCATCGAGGCAGGTCATTCCGTCCTGCTGGCCGATGACTTGCGGAACAGCAAGCCGGCAGTCGTTGACCGCATTGCCGAGATCACCGGCGTCAGGCCGGCCTTCGTTCAGATCGACCTGGCCAAGCCCGAGGAGTCGCGTGCGGCGCTGGCACCATTCGACTTCGACGGGGTGGTCCACCTTGCGGGTAACAAAGCAGTCGCAGAGAGTGTCAACGAGCCACTCCTCTATTACGACAACAACCTGCGCACAACCCTCACCCTCATCAATGAATGCGTCACCCGAAGTGTGCGTCGCATGGTCTTCTCGTCGAGCGCGACTATCTACGGCGCTGCGGCCACGTTGCCCTTCACCGAGGAAGACCCAGCACCCACACAGCCGACGAACCCCTACGGGTGGACCAAGGTTATCGGCGAGCGGATCCTCACCGACGTCGCTGGCAGTGGCGCGATCGACGTAGCGTTGCTCCGCTACTTCAACGCCGTCGCAGCCCACTCGTCGGGGCTGATCGGCGAGGACCCGCGCGGCACTACGAACAACTTGATGCCACTCGTCTCCCAAGTCGCGTCCAGTCATCGGGCGCTGCTGTCTGTCTTCGGCAACGACTACCCCACGAGGGACGGGACCTGTATCCGTGACTACATCCACGTCCAGGATCTCGCTGCTGGACATGTGGCCGCGTGGCGGCGCCTGGCGGAGCCTCTGGGCCCGATCCGGGCCTACAACCTCGGGACCGGTGTCGGGACGACGGTCCTCGAGGTGGTGGACGCCTTCGAACGCGCCTCCGGCGCCGTGGTCCGGCGCCGGTTCACCGAACGTCGCCCGGGTGACGTCCCGGTGGCGTACGCCGATCCAAGTCGTGCCTATGACGAGCTGGGGTGGCGGGCAGCCCGAGACATGGAGACCATGTGTGCCGACACCTGGCGCCGGCAGTCGCTGAGCCCGCTCGGTGATGTCGACCCACGATGCGATTGATGACCAACCCGGCCCACCTCGATGCCGAACCAGGTCTATCCGCCAGGCGTGGGTCGGGGAGGGCACCTCGGGCCGCGCCCCGCTGCCGACGTCGACGAGATCAGATCGCCGTATCCTCTAGGCGGAACTCGCCTCCAGCGTGCTCGGAGGGGGCCGGGAAGGGTGCATGTGATGAGGATCCTGCAGCTTCACAACCGTCAGGGAAACGGGGGGGCTGCTGGAGGTCGCGCTCGGGAGGTGGGGGCGCTGGAAGTGATGGCCCACGAGGCTCATCTGCTCACAGCGGCCGGGCACGACGTCGAGCAGTTCACCTTGCCCGCCGCTGAGGACATGGGGTTGGGCTCGGCTCGCCTGGCCTTGAAGGCGGTCTGGAACGCAGAGGCGTCCCACGAGGTCGGTGAACGCGTCAAGCGTTTCGGGCCGGCTGTCGTACATGTCCACACGCCTTTTCCAGTGATGTCCCCGGCGGTTTTCCACGCAGCCAGCAGCCTCGGCGTCGCCACCGTGACGACAGTGCACGGCTATCGCTACTCGTGTATCGCCGGAACGCACGTGAGAGGTGGCGGTTCATGTCAGGACTGCATCGGCAAGAGGCTGAAGTGGCCCGGATTCTGGCATCGCTGTTACCACGACAGCGCGGCCGCCAGCGGTGCGCTCACCGTGAGCCTCGCGCTGCACCGCAGAACGCTCCACCAGGAGGTGGACCGCTTCATCGCCCTCACCTCCTTCTCGAAACACCTGCTGGTCCAGGATGGCGTCCCGGCCCACAGGATCGTCGTCAAGCCGAACTCGGTACCTGACCCAGGCACGGATCTGGAGGAGGGGACGACCGAGAAGCCCTACGTCGCCTTCGTCGGCCGGTTGACGGCCATCAAAGGCGTTCGAACCCTGCTCACTGCCTGGGCACTCGTGCCTCCGGGGAGCATCGAGCTACGCATCGCTGGTGACGGGCCGCTCCGAGCCATGGTCGAGGACCACTGTTCTGACGACGCATCCATCAGCTACCTGGGATGGCTTGACGAGAGCGATGTCTCCGACGTGATGGCGAGAGCAGCATGCGTGGTGATTCCGTCGGAGTGGTACGAGGGTGGATTGCCACTCGTCCTGATGCGAAGCTTTGCGGTCGGCACGCCGGTGATCATGTCGAACCTCGAGCACCTGGCCGACGGTGTCGTACAGGGCGTGAACGGGTTGTCGTTCGACACGGGTGACGTCCGGTCGCTGGCGCACGCCCTGCGCCAGGTCTCCGACGACGTGGCCCCCTTTCGCGCCATGCGTCCGCACGCTCGAGAGACCTATGTGCAGCACTACTCCCCGGACGTGGATCTGGCGAGACTCGAGTCGATCTACACCCAGGTGCTCGACGATCGAGCCGGCAGCCCTCCGGCGACGTGAGAGACCGTCGCGGGCCGCACCGCTGCGTATGCATCGAGGTCCCTGCGGACGCGGGTCGCGCGGAAGGGCTCGATAATCCACGTGTGTCCATCCGCGGGTGGCGTGTCCCGTCGTGAGCGACGTACTGTGAGGCGCCCCGGCAGACAGCGACCTCTGCGGGCTCGCTGACGAGTCTGGTCGTCGCCCCCGATCCACTGTCGGGCGGAGGGTAGACAGCGATGCGAACCGTCGTCGTGGGTGGTCAGGGGTTCTTGGGTGGAGCGGTCGTCGCGGACCTGCTGGCCCGAGGAGACGCGGTGACCGTCTTCGATCTGATGGCCGACGACGCCTACTGCGACGCTGCGTTCGGCCCTGGTTCCGTCCGCGTCGTCAGAGGAGACATCCGGGACCCGGCTGCTCTCCGGATGGCGTTCACGGATGCCGAGGAGGTCTATCACCTCGCTGGAGTCCTCGGCACGTCAGAGCTCGAGGACAGCGTCCTGGGTGCGATCCAGGCGAATGTGATCGGTGCGGTGAACGTGTTCGATGCTGCCCTCGCTAGCGGCGTGCCGGTCGTCTTCTTCCCGTCCAAACCCAATGTCTGGCTCAACACCTACACGGTGACCAAGTACGCCGCCGAACAGTTCGCCCGCTTGTACTCGATGCACAGGAAGATCCGTGTGCCGTCCCTGCGGTACTTCAACGCATACGGACCGAGGCAGTCGGTCGTCCCCATCCGCAAGCTGGTGCCGACCTTCGCCGTGCAGGCGATGAAGGGGTTGCCCCTGACCGTCTACGGCGAAGGCGACCAGATGGTCGACCTGATCTTCTCGGTGGATCTCGCCAGACTGACGGTGGACTTCACCCGAACCGGTTTCGACGGGGAGCCGCCGGACTGCGGCAGAGGGGTGCCCGTCAGCGTCATGCAGATCGCGACGAGCATCAATGCCTTCTTCGACAATCGCGCAGGGGTGACCCACCTGCCGATGCGACGCGGCGAGACGGCTGGCACCATGCTGGTGGCCGACCTGCACGCCCTGGATCAGGTCGTCGGTCCGCGGACGTTCACGGATCTCGACGAGTCCCTGGGTACCACGCTGGGGTGGTACGCATCTCGACCTGCCGAGGAGATCGAGCACGCCGCGACCTCGCTCCTGGCCACCTGACCCGAGCGCCCGGCGGTCGAGAGTCGGTGCCATGGTGACGTCGAACCCAGAAGCGGCGATCAAGCGTGGTCTCGACATCGTCGGCGCTGCTTCACTGCTCGTCCTGACGGCACCGGTCATCCTCTCGTGTGCGCTGGTCGTCCGAGTGATCAGCCCCGGGCCGGCATTCTTCCGTCAGTCGCGACTGGGCCGAGGTGAACAACCATTCGCGTTGTACAAGATCCGCACCATGGGGACGGACGCGGACCTCGTGCTCGCGCGCCTCATCCGTTCGGATCCCCGTAGCGCGGAGGAGTGGGAGACGTACGGTCGGTTGGCGCAGGACCCACGACTGGTCCCGCGGGTCGGACGCCTGCTGAGACGCACGAGCATCGACGAGCTGCCGCAGCTGGTCAACGTGCTCCGCGGGGACATGTCACTCGTCGGCCCTCGGCCGCTGCCGCCGGCGGTCGTCAAGGGTCTGTCCGCTGAGGCGATCGAAGCCCGATCGACGGTGCGGCCCGGCCTCACCGGTCTGTGGCAGGTCCTTGGGCGTAGCGATCTCGACCTTGCGCAGCTCCTCACCCTCGATCAGACGTATGTGGCCAACTGGTCCTTGGCGCTCGACCTCCAGATCCTGCTCCGTACGCCGGCGGCAGTCGTGTGCGGTCGCGGAGCGTACTGAGGGAGAGGGCGTCGCCTCCCTTCGTGGAGTCGCACGAGAGCGCTACACACCCGGAGGCCCGCCCCCACTGGGCAACTGCGGATCCGGGGTGGTCGACGCCTCCCACATCGGCGACCACGCCAGACCGGTACGGGAGTCCTGCTCACGGAGGGAGGCGCTGACGGCGGTGCGCCCCTCGCAGTGCAGCGCCTGGAGCGCCTGGAGCTGCTGGTCGTCACAGCTGGCGAGAGCGTCCGTGAGTGTCGCCAGGGGTGTGTCCGTGGTGACCAGGGCCCGCAGACTCCTCATCCGCTGCCCACCAAGTCGTCGACGAGCCCAGGGATAGAGCCTGCTCCGGTGCAGGCGGTGGTAGGCGCTGCGATACGCACCCCTGCGGAAGGTGACCACCTCGTTGCGGTGGGAGGCCACCGCCGCTGACGGTTCCCAGTCGGGGATGGCCAAGGTGTCGTAGACGAGGCGAGTGACGGCGCGTCGATCCTCTGTGAGGGCGCAGAACGGGACGACGAGCGTCTGCTCTGGGGGGAAGACCTGGGAGATGGCATCCAGCCAGCGTCGGTAGTCGCTCGCGCCGAGATAGACCGCGTTGTTCTCGAGTGCGGCTCCGAACGTGTCGGCGGACTCGTGGTGGAAGTAGTGCAGCAGGTACAGATAGTGCGAGAAGGCCCTGGAGACGGGCGGGCGGACCACGTAGATCACCAGCGCATCGGGGGACGCCGCGGCGAGACGACCCAGGGCCTCGGGAAACTCCGGGAAGGTCGTCGACGTGCTCGCGTCGAGGCGATACACCCCGTCCTGTCGAGGCTCGTACCGGCTCTCGTACCACTGAGGGCCCCGGCCGTACTCCCGGCTGAAGAAGTTGGGTTCCTTCACAGCCCCCGCGTCGATGTTCGGGTGTTCTGCCAGCAGGGCAGCCAGGAAGGTCGTCCCGCTGCGGGCCGACCCCACCAGGGCCAGGTCCGGACCGATGCCACGCACTGACGGCTGTCCCACCCGGTCGCCTCCCTGGGGCCCTCCGGCTTGATCGTAGGACGGCACCCGCGGCTGGCGCCATCGAGCGTTGCCAGCGCCGGCCCGAGGTAGGGTCATCGTCGGCGGTGGTGCCGCACGTCGACGTCTTGCCAGCATCCACCATGCCGACACCGTGACGGCCAGGAGGTAGACGTGAGGGTCGCCGTCCTCATCGCGCATCCCGACGACGAGGTCCTCGGCTGCGGGGGGACGTTGGCGCGGCTGGTCGACGAGGGCCATCCGGTGCGGGTCGTGCTCGCCCTGCGTCGAAGTGATCCCCGCGGCGTCGCGCACTGGGAAGCGATCCTCGAGGATTTCCACTCTGCGTGCGCGGTCCTGGGGGTCGAACCCGTCGTCCCGGCGCCGATGCTGGAGGAACGCTCGGTCGACCTCGAGGTCAGGGAGCTGCACGACGTCCTGCTCCCGCACGTCGACTGGGCTGAAAGCGTGCTGACCCACTGGCCCGGCGACGTGCACCAGGTGCACCGCGGCGTCGCTCGGGCCGTCGAGATCGCCACCCGGCCCTTTCGCCGCCGCCGGAACGTCTACGCGTTCGAGGTCCCGACCTCCACCGACCAGGCATTCGCCCCGTCCTTCTCGCCGCAGATGTACGTCAGGCTGGAGCGCCGCCAGGTCGAGCGCAAGCTCGAGGCGATGGCGTGCTACTCGACGGAGTCCGCGCCGGGCCGCATGGTGGCGGATCTGGAGCGGCGGCTGCAGGTACGTGGGGCGGAGATCGGTGTGGACCACGCCGAGGCGTTCGTCGTCGCACGACAGTTCCTCTAGCGCCGTGTCGCTCCGCGTCCTGCACGTGTCGGAGGTCTCCATCGGCGGTGTGTCCAGCCTGCTCCGCGCCTTCGTGACCGAGCAGGCCCGGCGTGGCGACGACCCGCACCTGCTGGCGCCGACCACGCACGGGCTGATGGTGGGGGAGCACCACCGGTGGGACGTGCACCGCAAGAACCCTGCGACTTTCCGCACCGCACTGGCTCAGCTGGAGGCGACCTGCGCACGGGTGCGACCCGACGTCGTGCACCTGCACTCCTTCTTCGCGGGCCTCCTCGGTCGGGTACCGCCAGCGCGCCTGGGAGAACGATCGGCCATCGTCTACCAGCCCCATGCCTGGAACTTCGCCGCAGCCAGAGGTCGACCATCGCGGGAGGCGCTGGCGGCCTGGGAGCGGTTCGCCGGCCGGCGGACCGACCTCGTCGTCAGCAACTGCCACGACGACCTGCTCGAGGGTCAGCGGTACGGCGTCGATACCGCGGCAGCCGTCGTCGGAGTCCCGATCGCCACGGATGTGTTCTCACCCGTCACCGCGGGACGACGCGCCGCCATCCGAGAGACTCTGGGTCTCGACGAAAGACGGGTCGTCCTCTGTCTCGCGAGCCTGTGCTGGCAGAAGGGTCAGGACCGCCTGCTCGCAGCGTGGGAGCAAGCACCCCTGGACGATGCTGTGCTGGTGCTCGTGGGAGGGGCTGAAGGTCCGTACCTGCGCCGACAGGGCGTGGAGCACCTGCGGACGATCGCACCCCAGCAGTGGGGCCGCAGCATCAAGGCCGTCGGTCACCAGGCCGACGTCAGACCATGGCTCTGGTCAGCGGACGTGTTGATCCAACCTTCTCGTTACGAAGCACTGGGAGTCGCGACGGCCGAGTCCCTGGCCTGCGGTGTCCCCGTCGTCAGTTGCGACGTGAACGGGGCCAGGGAAGCGATCGTGGACGGCCCGAAGGATCCAGCAGGAGCCGTGGTTCCCCAGGGAGACATGGACGCCCTCCTGGCGGCCTGCGGAGGACGCCTCGGATCGCCCGGCCTGCTCGCACGCGAGTCGGTGGCAGCCCGGCAACGTGCGCTGCGCCTCTTCGCGATCGAGGACGTCGCGGACCGGTTGGAACGCGCCTACCTCCGCGCCGGGCGCCTCGCCGCGCTGCGTCCCCGGTCGGCCTAGCACCGTCCATAGCTGCTCGCAACAAGGCTGGTCCATGCCGTATCGCCGCCTTGTCGGCGATCATCGAGAAGGCCTCCGGGCCACCGCCTCAGCCACATCCTTCGCAAGCTCGGAGACCACCACCGCACCGAGGCGGTGACGCAGCTCAGGCGTCGCTGGAAGCCGCTTGGGTCCAGCGCCACGAGGAGAGTCCCTGGGAGTGGTGGGGTTGTCACGCCCGGGCGTCGCTGCTGCTGGCCTCCGGGACCGACATCTCGCGGGTCTCCAAGATGCTGGGGCACTCCTCGATCTCGATCACCGCCGACATCTACGCGCACCTCATCGGGGGCGTCGGCAAGCGCGCCGCCGAAGCGGCCGCCGCCCTCGTCCCACGGAGGCCCCGTGACCAATCGGTGACCAGCACCGGCTCCACGAACGACTAAGGCCCTCCCCGGTCTCCCCGGGAGGGCCTCTCACCTGCTGTGATGTCGGTACGCCATGTAGGACTTGAACCTACAACCCGCTGATTAAGAGTCAGCTGCTCTACCAATTGAGCTAATGGCGCCTGCCCACGTGCTGCGCTGCGGGCGAGGACAGACGTTACCAGCGTCCCCGTCGAGGCGTGAAATCATCCGGTGGTGGTGCCACGCCCACCGCGGACCGCCGGCACCTAGGCCGGGTCGAGCTCCTCGAGCGCGGCCATCGCCGCACTGTGGCCGCCCAGCCCGGAGACCGCCCCGCCGCGGCGCGACCCGGACCCGCAGACCAGCACCGCCTCGTGGTCGGTCTGGACACCCCAGCGTCGCGCCGGGGTGTCCAGCAGCGCGCGGGCGGGTGCCCACGGCCAGTCGAGGTCGCCGTGGAAGATGTGGCCGCCGGGCATGGCGAGGTCACGCTCGACGTCCTGCGGTACCTTGGCCTCCAGGCAGGGCTGGCCGTTCGCGTCGCGCGCGACACAGCTCATCAGGGGCTCCGCCAGGTGCTCGTCCAGGGAGGCCACGGCGCGCTCGACGGCCAGCCTCTTGCGACTGCCGTCGTCCCCCTCGAAGAGGCGGGCGGGCGTGTGCAGCCCGAAGTAGGTCAGCGTATGGGTGCCCGGGGGCACGTCGCCGAGGATGGAGTCGTCCGAGAGCGAGTGGCAGTAGACCTCGCCCGGCAGCCGCTCGGGGATCCGACCGGCCGCGGCGTCGTCGTAGGCCGCCTGCAGCCGGCTCCACGACTCCCCGAGGTGCAGGGTCCCGGCGAAGGCGACCGCGGGGTCGACGCCGGAGCGCAGCCGCGGCAGCCGATCGAGCAGCAGGTTGACCTTGAGCTGCGAGCCCTCGGGCTTGAGGGCGGGCTCCTCCGGCTGCCCGCGCAGGATCGACAGCACCCACGGGGAGACGTTGGCCAGGACCCGGGTGGCCCCGACGGTGCGGGTGCCGGCCCCGTCGTGCCACTCGACCTCCGCGCCACCACCGGCCTCGCCGGCGGCACCTGTACGGATCGCGCTGACGCCGGCGCCGGTGAGCACCTCGGCGCCGGCCCCGACCGCAGCCCGCGCCAGCGCGTCGGTGACCGCGCCCATGCCGCCGACGGGCACCCGCCACTCCCCGGTCCCGTTGCCGACGAGGTGGTAGAGGAAGCACCGGTTCTGCACCAGCGTCGGGTCGTGCATCGAGGCGAAGGTGCCGATCAGGGCGTCGGTGCCGACGACGCCGCGCACGAGGTCGTCGGCGAACCTGGCCTCGATGGTCTCCCCGAGCGGGCGCAGTACCAGGTCGCGCCAGACGTCGGGGTCGACCTGCTCGCGCACGGTGCGCTCGGCGGGCAGCGGCTCCATCAGCGTGGGGGCGACGACCGCGGCCAGCCCGGCCACGTCGGCGTAGAACCGCTGCCAGGCCTCGTGCTCGGCCCGGCCGCGCTCCGCCCCGAGCAGGTCGGTGAAGGAGCGCCGGGTCGCCTCGCCCTCGACGGACTCCACGAGCAGCCCGGTGGCGCTGCCGTCGCACTCGGCCGGGGTGTAGGAGGCGGTGTCGCGGGAGACCAGGCGCAGGTCCAGACCGAGCTCCTCGACCAGGCGGGTCGGCATCAGCGACACCAGGTAGGAGTAGCGGGAGAGCCGGGTGGGCACCCCCGGGAAGGCCGGCGCGGAGACAGCGGCGCCGCCGGTGTGGTCGAGCCGCTCGAGCACCAGCACCGAGCGTCCGGCGTGGGCCAGGTAGGCGGCGGCGACCAGGCCGTTGTGGCCGCCGCCGACGACGACGACGTCGTAGCGGGAGCGGGACGGAGTCGCGTCGGTCACGGCGACAACCTAGCGCCGCGGACAACGTTGAAGTTTCAATCACCATCGGCGTACGCTTGAAGGGTGCCTGCGATCACCGTCGACGACCTGACCGTCCTGCCCCGCCTGACCCCGCCCGGCCTCGGCGACCAGCCCCGGCCCGTGCGGTCGGTGACGACCGCCCCCCAGGGCTACGAGGGGGAGGGGTTCCCGGTCCGGCGCGCCTTCGCCGGGATCGACCTGCGTGAGCTCGACCCGTTCGTCATGATGGACCAGATGGGCGAGGTGGAGTACGCGCCGGGTGAGCCCAAGGGCACCTCCTGGCACCCGCACCGCGGCTTCGAGACCGTCACCTACATCATGGACGGCACCTTCGACCACCAGGACTCCCACGGTGGCGGGGGCACGATCACCAACGGCGACACCCAGTGGATGACGGCCGGCTCCGGGCTGCTGCACATCGAGGCCCCGCCCGAGTCGCTGGTGCAGTCGGGCGGTCTCTTCCACGGCCTGCAGCTGTGGGTCAACCTGCCCCGCGCGGCCAAGATGACCGCGCCGCGCTACCAGGACCTGCGCAGCCACGAGGTCGCCCTGCTGACGACGCCCGACGCCGGTGCGCTGGTCCGGGTGATCGCGGGCTCGGTCGCGGGCCACGACGGCCCCGGCACGACCTGCACGCCGATGACGATGATCCACGCCAGCGTCGAGCCCGGCGCGCAGCTGGAGCTGCCCTGGGCCGTGGAGTTCAACGCCCTGGTCTACGTGCTGAGCGGGCAGGGCGCGGTCGGGGTCGAGCAGCGTCCGATCGCCGGGGGCCAGGCCGCGGTGATGGGTGCCGGGGACTACCTGGGCCTCGCCGCCGCCGGCAGCCAGGAGACCCGCTCGCCGCGGCTCGAGGTGGTGGTCGTCGGCGGACAGCCCATCCGGGAGCCGCTGGCCTGGGCCGGGCCGTTCGTGATGAACACCAGGGACGAGGTGCTCGCGGCCTACCAGGACTTCCAGCGGGGCGCTTTCGGCCACCCTGTCCGGTCCTGACGGGCGCGGGCCCGCGCGCGGCTAGCGTGCGGGCATGGCCCGCCTCTACCGCGACGCGCACGGCGTCCCGCACGTCCGCGCCCGCGACGTCCTCGACCTCGCCCGCGGCCAGGGCGAGGTGACCGCTCGGGACCGTGCCTTCCAGCTGGAGTGGCTGCGCCGCCGGGCGACGGGCACGACCGCGGCCGTCGTCGGGGCGGTCGGTCTCGACTGGGACGTGCTGGCCCGGCGTACCCGGCTGGTCGACGTCGCCCGCCGCGGCTGGACCGCCCTCGACGACGAGTCACGGGCCTTCGTGGCCGCCTACGTCGACGGGGTGAACGTCGGTCTGGCCGACCCCGCCCACGCCGAGGTGCCCGAGCTGGCGTCCCTCGGGACGACGCCGCAGCCCTGGGCGGAGTGGACGCCGCTGGCGGTCTTCCTGGCCCAGCACCTGCTCTTCGCGAACCTCGGCGGCAAGCTGTGGGGGCAGCGCGCGCACGACGCGCTCGGCGGCGGCGCCGACCTGCTCGACCCCGAGGGCCCCGAGGGCGGCAGCAACGCCTGGGTGGTCGGGGGCGCCCGGACCGCCGGCGGGTGGCCCCTGGTCGCCGGCGACCCGCACCGGGTCATCGAGTCGCCCGGCGCCTACCTGCAGGTGCGGTTGGCCTGCGAGGACCCCGACGACGCCTTCGACGTCGTCGGCTTCGCCTTCCCGGGCGTGCCCGGGGCGCCCCACTTCGCCCACGCCGGCGAGGTCGCCTGGGCGATCACCAACGCCATGGCCGACTACCAGGACGTGTACGCCGTGCGCCTCGACGCGACCGACCCCGCGTCGGTGACCGACCACCACGTGGAGCTGGTCCAGGTGGCGGGGGAGGACGCGGTCGAGGTCGAGGTGGTCCGCACGCCCTGGGGCGACGTGATCGAGGGCGGGCTGGCCGAGGGGCGCGGGCTGGCGCTGCGGACGGCGGTCTCCGAGCTCGGCGACACGGGTCTCGGTGCGCTGCTGGGCCTGCTCCGCGCGCGCAGCGCCGACGACGTCGAGGCTGCCCTCGGCGGGTGGGTGGAGCCGGTGAACAACCTGGTCGTGGCCGACCGTGGCGGCGCCGTGCGCTACCGCCTCGTCGGTCGGGTGCCGCTGCGCGCCGATGCCAACCGGCGCCGGCTGGCCGACCCCGACGACCCCGGTGCTGACTGGCAGGGATGGCTCGACCCGCCGCGCCCGGACGACGTCGGGCCGGGCGGGGCGCTGGTCACCGCCAACGACCGTCGCGGGCCGGAGAGCGACGACGTGGGGGCGCTCTTCGCCGGTCCCTACCGCCGGGACCGGCTGTGGGCGCTGCTGGAGGGGTGCGCCGACCTCACGGTGGCCGACCTCGCCGGCTTCCACGACGACGCCCTCCTCGACCCCCGCGCCCGGCTCACCGTCCTGACCGACGGTTGGGACGGCTGGCTCGAGGGCTGGGACGGCCGGATGGAGGCCGGCTCGGCCGACGCCGCGCTCTTCGCGGCCTGGCGGTCGGCGCTGACCCGCCGGATCGTGGCCGAGCCGGTCCTCGACGACCTGCGCGCCCCGGCCACGAGCAGCGTCCTCGCGCCGTCGCTCGACCTGACCGTCCGGGTCGGCCGGGCCCTGCCGACGCTGGCCGCGGTGGACCGGCCGCTGGGCATCGACCTCGTCGCCCACGCCGAGGGCGCCCGCGACGAGGTGCTCGCCGCCCGGCCGGCCGGCCGGCTGCCGGCCACCTGGGGCGCCACGCACGTCCTCGCCCCGGTCCACCCGCTCGGGGCCGCCGCGCCGGCGTCCGCAGCGGTGCCGGCCGTACCGCTGTCGGGCGACTCGGACTGCGTCCGCGCCTGTGCGTCCTACCCGGGGCTCACCGACGCCTGCGGGCGCGGACCCGTCGCGCGGTACGCCTGGGACCTCGCCGACGTGCAGGCCTCGGGATGGGTGGTCCCGACCGGGGCGCACGCCGACCCGCGCAGCCCGCACCACCACGACCAGCTGGACGCCTGGGCGGCCGGGCGGCTGCTGCCGGTCGTCACGGACTGGGACCTGCTCACCGAGGAGCCGCGCCCGGGCTGAGGGCGCGTGAGTCCCTGCCGCCGGCGGTCGCGATGGCCGTAGTCTGACCCGGCCCCACACCTGGAGGAGTCGCCCGATGCAGGACCTCAGCCCCCGCCCCGGTGACCTGGAAGCCGTGGAGACGGCGTCGGTCGACGAGCTGCGCGCCCTGCAGACCGAGCGCCTGCGCTGGTCGGTGCGTCATGCCTACGACCACGTCCCGCACTACCGGGCGGCGCTGGACGAGGTCGGGGTGCACCCCGGCGACGTCCGCGAGCTCGCGGACCTGTCGCGGCTGCCGTTCACCGCCAAGGCCGACCTGCGCGAGAACTACCCGTTCGGGATGTTCGCCGTGCCACGGGAGCAGGTCGTCCGCGTCCACGCATCGTCGGGCACGACCGGCCGGCCGACCGTGGTGGGCTACACGCGCGACGACGTCGAGACCTGGGCCGTGGTGATGGCGCGCAGCATCCGCGCGGCCGGGGGCAGGGCCGGGCACGTGCTCCACAACGCCTACGGGTACGGGTTGTTCACCGGCGGGCTGGGGGCGCACTACGGCGCCGAGCGGCTGGGGTGCACGGTCGTGCCCGTGTCCGGGGGGATGACCGAACGGCAGGTCCAGCTGATCGTCGACTTCCGGCCGGACCTGATCATGGTCACGCCGTCCTACATGCTCGCGATCGTCGACGAGATGGAGCGCCAGGGCGTCGACCCCCGCTCGACGTCGTTGCAGGTCGGCATCTTCGGGGCCGAGCCGTGGACCAACGACATGCGCCGCGAGATGGAGGAGCGGCTCGACATGCATGCCGTCGACATCTACGGGTTGTCCGAGGTGATCGGTCCCGGCGTGGCCAGCGAGTGCGTCGAGACCAAGGACGGGCTGACCGTCTGGGAGGACCACTTCTACCCCGAGGTGGTCGACCCGGTGACCGGGCAGGTCCTGCCCGACGGGGAGGAGGGCGAGCTGGTGCTGACCTCGCTGACCAAGCAGGCGATGCCGGTCCTGCGCTACCGCACCCGCGACCTGACGCGGCTGCTGCCCGGGACGGCCCGGACCATGCGACGGATCGAGAAGATCACCGGCCGCACCGACGACATGATCATCCTGCGCGGGGTGAACCTCTTCCCGACGCAGATCGAGGAGCTGATCCTCTCGCTGCCGGTGCTGTCGCCCCACTTCCAGTGCGTGCTGGAGCGGGACGGGTCGCTGGACTCGATGGCGGTCGTCGTCGAACGCCGGGAGTCCGTCGACCCTGCGGCGGCCGACAGTGCGGGCGCGGAGCTGCGGCAGCGGGTGAAGAACCGGGTCGGGGTCACGATCGAGGTGCGCGTGGTGGCCCCGGGCTCGGTCGAGCGGTCGATGGGCAAGATGCGGCGCATCGTGGACCGTCGGGTGTCCCGCTAGGGGGTGGCACGGTTCCAGGCCTACCGTCGGATCTTCTTCAGGACGTACTCGTGGCCTCGGTGCCGGTACATCTGGTAGGCGGGGTCGTGGGCTTTGCGGTGGTGGTGTCCGCACAGCGGCAGCGCGTTGGCGAGGTCGGTGGGCCCGCCGTGGGACCAGGGCAGGAGGTGGTGCAGCTCGCACCAGGCGAAGGGTCGCTCGCAGCCGGCGATGCCGCAGGTGCCGTGGAGGGAGTTCAGAGCGTAGGCCTGGTGGCGGGTGAACCTGCGCCTGGACCGGCCGACGTCCACGGGCATGCTCTGCCCGCCCAGGACGACCGGGATGTGGCCGGCGTTGCACGCCAGGCGCCGGATCGCGCGGGTGCTGATGGCCTCGCCGGTGGCCAGGGTCCCGGTCCCGAGCCCGGAGAGCATCGTGTCCAGGCCCGTGGTGATCAGCAGCGCGATGGTGTTGCCGTGGTCGAAGCCCTGGGTGGGCAGGTGCTCGATCAGCTCGCACAGTCCTGCGCCGAGCTTCTCGCCGTAGGAGACACCGCGGGTCGCGGACTCGTCGGTGATCGGCTCATCGTTGCTGTCGCGGGTAGCTCTGCGGGGTGCGGTGAGCTTGTCCAGCGCGGCTTCGAGGATCCGTCCGTGCAGGGTCGGGATCACGAAGCTGCCGCGGTAGGTGCCATCACCGCGGTCGTTGAGCGAGAGGTACGTCTCGCGGTGGGCCTCGTGCTCCTCCTCGGCGAGGTCGTCGCCCTGGGCGGCGTCGGCCTCAGCCTTGGTGGGGAGCATGGCGGCGAAGACCCGCCGGGCCTCCTCGCGCAGCCGTCGGGCCGACAGGGGTCGGCCCTGGCCGTGGATGGGGGCCGATTCCCCGGTCGCGGTGAGGACCAGGGACTCCTCCGCGGCCGCGATCTGCTCGGCGTTGAGGGTCTTGGGGGCACGTTCTGCGGAGCGGACGAGGACCTTGGCCTGGGACAGCCGTAGCCGGCCGTCCTCGAGCGCGGTGCGTGTGTGGTGATACTTGGTCTGCAGGAGTCTGGCGATCCAGAGCCCGCCGCGCAGGACCTCGGTGGGGTCGCCGGTGAGCTTGCCGAGCCAGGCGGCGGGGTCGGTGTCTGCCTCGTCGCCGACCGGGCCTTGCTGGCCACGATCGCGTGCCTCGGCCAGCACGGCGAGCTTGTAGGCCGCGACCTGGGACTCCAGGGCGCTGATCTCACGTGCGGCGGTGGTGAGGTCGTCGTTGGACAACGCCGTCGTCGACACCCCCGCTGCGGTCGAGACCGCACCGCGGGCCTGGAGCAACGCTTCCGTGGCCCGCACGCCCGGGCGTACCCGCGCCGGGCGCGGCGCGAACGGCGCCCCACACTCCTCGCGGGTCCCGGCGGTGGTGGTGTCCATGGATCCACTCAAGCACCAGCCACCGACAGCCCCCCTA
>JBKJPE010000090.1:0-5958 GCA_046595185.1 Nocardioides sp. | reverse complement strand
GTCGCCGCCGACGGTCGCGACGACGGTGGCGTCCTCGCGGGGCTGGACGACGTTGTAGCCGAGGAGGGTGGGCGCGGAGTCGACCAGGTGAGCCCAGCCGGCGGCCGCGGGGTGCCCGAGCTCGGCGACCGCGACCGCGGCGCCCTGGGGCGCCTCGACCCGGTCGTCGGTGCTGAGCATGGTCACGGGCAGCACGTCGGCCACGGCGGTCCGGGCGAAGTTGGCCCGGGCCTGGAAGCCGCTGAAGCTGAGGTACCCCCCCGCCATCATCAGACCGCCGCCGCCGCGGGTCCACTCGGCCAGGGCGAGCAGCGGGTTGTCGGCGCGACGCCCCTGCAGGAACACGTCCGGCGGCAGCAGGAAGCTGTTGGCGCCGATGTCGGAGAGGATGACGGCGTCGTAGACGGACAGCGCCTCCACGGTGCGGGGGAACGAGCCCGGCACGTCGTGGGCGTACATCTGCTCGATCTCCAGACCCTGGCTCGCGGCAGCCGCGATGAACGCGTCGGCCCCGGTGTGGAACGAGGTGCTGGAGAACTCGTCGAAGCCCTTCACGTGGGTGGCGGTCGAGATCCAGCTCTCGCCGGCCAGCAGGACGCGGGTCACGGTGTCTCCTCGGGGGATGCGGTGGGCGGTGCGGTGGGTGGTGCCGTGGGGTGGTGGGCGCCGCCGAAGAGGCGGCGGGGGTTGTCGGTCGTCAGCGACCGCACCTGGGCCTCGTCGAGGCCGTGACGGCGCAGGCGGGGCGCGAAGTACTGGAGCAGGTGGGCGTAGCCCGGGCCGCCGTGGCGGCGCAGGAGGGACTTGACGAAGACGTCCTGGCTCAGCAGCAGCTGGGAGGCGTACCCACGCTCCACCAGCCGGACCAGGTGGGTGGCGTTCTCCTCGTCGGAGGGGCACTGCACGCCCTGGTCGGCGTAGAAGACCTCCATACCGAGCATGTCGTACTGGACCCAGGCGCCGCGGTCCATCACCGAGCGCTGGTAGGCGAGGTCGGCACCCGACGGACCCATGTGGCAGAGCACGACCCTGGTGGGGTCGGCGCCCACCTCCTCGACGAGGTCCAGGACGGTGCCGGCCAGGCGGAACCAGCCGGGCAGGTGGACCTGCACCGGCAGCCCGGTCTCGACCTGGGCGGCCAACGCCCCCCGCAGGCTGACCAGCTCGGCCGGCGTCGGGTCCGCGCTGACCCCGATCTCGCCGATGATGCCGGGGCGTACGCCGTCCTCGCCGTCACGCAGGTCGGCCAGGATGCGCTCGGTGACGCCGTCGGCGCCGAGGGCCGCGACGTCGACGGGGTGGGAGCCGTCGAGGTAGAAGCCCGTCCCGGCGACGACGTGCACGCCGGTGCGCTCGGAGACCTCCCGGAGCCCGGCGAGGTCACGACCGATCCCCCAGCCGGTGGTCTCGACGACGGTGGCCCCGCCCAGCGCGGCGAACCGCGCCAGCTCCTCGCTGGCCACGGAGACGTCGTCGAGCGCCAGGTTGGCGCGGTTGCCGAACGGGTCCTGGCGGAGGTCCCAGAGCAGGTCCCCGCTCATCTCGGCCGCGGCGAACTCGTCGGGGTCCAGCCCGGCCGACGTGCTGCGCGTCCACCAGGAGGACACGTCGTTGAGCAGGTGCTCGTGGGTCAGGGTGATCCCGAGGTCGTCGACGGCGACCGGCCCGCGGACGGTCGTCACGGTCGGTACGCCGGCCTCGGGGGGGTCGGTGGCGGCGCGCACCGGTCTCAGCCCCGCTGCCCGGAGATCCGGCCGAAGAGCTTGGCGTTGAGCAGGATCGCCACGATCAGGATCAGGCCCTGGGTGATCGGGACCCAGTAGACGTCCACGCGGAGCAGGACCAGGCCGTTGCTGATGACACCGAGGGTGACCGCGCCGACCGCCGAACCGAGGATCGAGCCCTTGCCGCCCATCAGGGCGGTGCCGCCGAGGACGACCGCGGTGATCACCTCCAGCTCGAAGAGCGTGCCCGAGTTGGAGGACCCGCTGGCCAGCCGGGTGGCGGTGACCACCCCGGCCAGCCCGGCCGCGAGACCCGTCAGGGTCAGCACGGCCAGCTGCACGCGGCGCACGTCGACCCCGGCGCGGCGCAGCGACTCCGCGTTGGAACCGACCGCGACGACGTAGCGCCCGAAGCGGGTGTGGTTGAAGACGTACCAGCCCAGGGCGACCACGACCACGGCGATCCAGGTGGGCGTGTAGAGGCCCGCGAGCTTGCCGTTGCCGATCGGCAGCAGCGCCTCGGAGGTGATCGGGGTGCTGTAGCCGTCGGTGATGAGCAGCGCCAGGCCGCGCACCGCCGTCAACGCGGCGAGAGTGACGATGAAGGACTGCAGCCTGCCGAAGGCCGTCAGCGCCCCGTTCAGGGCGCCGATGCCGAGCCCGAGGACCAGGGCCAGCAGCAGGGCGACCAGCGCGGAGCGGGTCTCGGCGAAGATCGCCAGCGCCGCGGCGGTCAGACCGAGGATCGAGCCGACCGAGAGGTCGATGTTGCCGGTGGTGATCACGAACGTCATCGCCACGGCCACGATCACGGTCGGCGCGACCTGCCGCGCGACGTTGACGAGGTTGGCGGTCGAGAGGAAGGCGTCGGTCTGGAGGCTGAAGAAGATGAACAGCACGGCCAGGACGGCGGTGATCGACAGGACCCCGAAGTTGCGGGCGACGAAGTCCTGGCGGGCGCCGCGGCGGTTGGCCGGCGCGGCGGTCTGGGTGCTCACGGTGTCACTTCCCCATCATCGCGGTGACGAGACCGCCCAGGTCGGTCTCGGAGGGCATGAGCTGCCGGTGGGTGACGCCCTCGTGGAGGACGACGAACCGGTCGGCGACCTCGAAGAGGTCCTGGAGCCGGTGGGTGATCAGCACGACGCTCACGCCGCGGGCGGAGACGTCGCGGATGAGCTGGAGGGTCATCTCCACCTCGCGCGCGGCGAGCGCCGCGGTGGGCTCGTCCAGCACCAGCACCTTGGGCTCGAAGGTGACGGCACGGGCGATGGCGACGGCCTGGCGCTGGCCGCCCGACATGGTGCCGACCAGCCGGCGGGTGTCGGTGATGCGGATGTGGAGGGTGGCCAGGTCCTTGGCGGCCTCCTCGTGCATCCTGCGTTGGTCCAGGCGGCGGCTCAGGGGCCGGTAGATCTCGCGGCCGAGGAACAGGTTGCCCGCGACGTCGACGTCGTTGCACAGCGCGAGGTCCTGGTAGACCATCTCGATCCCCGCGGCCCGGGACGCCCTTGGGTCGGCGCCGGTCATCGGCGTCCCGTCGACGAGGATCTCCCCCGCGTCGGGCACGACCGCGCCGGCCAGCATCTTCATCAGCGTCGACTTGCCCGCGCCGTTGTCGCCGACGAGCCCGACGACCTCCCCGCGGCCGACCGTGAGGTCGACGCCCCGCAGGACGTCGAGCGCGCCGAAGCTCTTGCGGATGCCCCGCATCTCGACGCGCGGCGTCGAGACGTCCCGGACCTCGGAGGTCACTCGAAGATCTCGCGGTACGGGTCGACGTTGTCGGCGGTGACGATCGTGATCGGCACGTCGATGAACCCGGCCGGCTCCTCGCCCTCGAGGACGGCGGCGAGCTCCTCGACCGCCTCGATGCCCTCCTGGCGGGGGTCCTGCTGGATGACGGCGGTGACGAGGCCGTTGTCGATGCCGGCGATCACCTCGGCGGTGAGGTCCCACCCGATGACCTTGGTGTCGGCCGCGGGGTCCAGGGCGGCGACGGCGCCGACGGTGGCCGGCTCGCCGGTGGTGTAGACGAAGTCGAGGTCGGGCTGCGCGGTGACGAGGTCCTGGGCTGCGGTGGCGGCCTGCTCCTGGACGTTCTCTCCGTCCACGGCCTGGGTGAAGGTCGCGCCGGCGGCGTCGACCGCCTCACGGAAGCTGTCCTCGCGCTGGTTCTGGATGAAGGAGCTGCGGGCGTCCACGGCGCCGTAGCTGGCGCCCTCGGCGAGGCCCTCGTCGACGACCCACTGGCCGGCCTCGGCGCCCGCCGCCGCGTTGTCGACCCCGACGAAGGTGTCGACGGCGCCCTCCTCGAGCTCGGCGTCGATGGCGACGGTCCGGATGCCCTGGGACGTGGCCTGCTCCACGGCCGGCAGCACGCCGTTGACGTCGATGGCGACCACGATCAGGCCGGTGACGCCCTGCGAGACGAAGTTCTCGATGTCGCTGTTCTGCTTGGCGGAGTCGTTGTTGGCGTTGGCGATCTGGAGCTCGCAGCCGGCCGCCTCGGCCGCCTCCTCGGCGCCCTCGTTCATCTGCGTGAAGAAGGTGGCGGTCTGGTTGATCTGGGTCATGCCGATGATGCACTCGTCGGCCGGAGCGCCGGCCTCACCGGTGCTGGCCTCCTCGTTGCCGGTGCTGCACGCGGCCAGCGTCAGGAGCGCGGTGGTCGCGGCAGCGGCCAAGCGGAAGTGTCGGGTCATGGGGTCCTCGCCTGATGGTCGGAAATCGATTACCGAGAGTGGGCGTGACTCTAGACACACCACGACCCGATCGTCCAGAGTGAGCGGGAAATCGATGTCCCGAGGTCCCCGAGCCTGCCGTCGACCGACAGGAGACCCCCGTGCCGCCGGACCGCCCCGCCACGATGTCCGACGTCGCCCGCCTCGCCGGGGTGTCGGCGGCGACGGTCTCGCGGACCCTCAGCGGCACGCGCGCCGTCGACCCCGCCATGCAGCGCCGGGTCACCGAGGCCGCCGAGCAGCTGGGCTACCAGGTCAACCTGGTCGGCCGGGCGCTGCGGCAGACCCGCACGTCCACCGTCGGGCTGGTGGTCCCCGACCTCGACAACCCGTACTTCTCGGCCCTGGCCCAGCAGCTGTCACGCGCCTTCTCCGACTCCGGCATCGACCTGTTGGTCTTCAGCGCCGACGGGTCGCTCGGGACCGAGGCGCGGGGCATCCGCTCGTTCCTGGGCCGGCAGGTCGACGCGCTGGTGCTGATCCCCGTGCACGAGCAGCTCAGCGAAGCCTCCGTCGCGACCGCGGCGGCGGCGGTGCGCACCATCCAGCTCGACCGCCGGGTCCCGGGCACGACCGCGTCCTACGTCGGCGTCAGCAACCGGGACGGGATGCGGCTGGTGCACGACCACGTCGCGGCGGCGGTCGACCTCGGCACGCACCCCGTCGTCTACGTGGGGGCCTCGCCGGACTCGTCCTCGGCGCACGAGCGTCTCGACGGGGCGCGTCGCTGGTTCTCCGACGACGTCCCCACGCTGCTCGGCGACTTCTCCGCGGCGTGGGGCCGCGAGGCCGCCGCCCGCCTGCTGGCCGACGGGTGGGCCGGCGCCACGATCGTCACCGCGGCCGACGTCATCGCCCTCGGTGTCCTGGCCCACCTGCTGCACCAGGGGCGGTCGGTGCCCCACGACTTCCGCGTGATCGGCTTCGACGGGATCGGCGCCGCGGCCCTCGCCCACCCCTCGCTCACCACGGTGCGCCAGCCGGTCGAGGAGATGGCCCGCAGCATCCGCGCCCTGATCGAGGCCGACGACGAGCGCTCGTCGAGGTGGTTCGAGCCCGAGCTCGTGCTCGGGGCGACCAGCCCGGGGGCGGGCTGACCAGGTCGGGCTGACCAGGTCGGGCTGACCAGGGCGGGCGCCGTCCTGAGGACGGCCCGGCTCATCCCGCCTCGCGGACCTCCGCGGGTCCGGTCCCGCCGGCGGCCGGGCTCAGGCCCGGGAGCGGGCGGCGTACGTCGTCCCGGGCGTCGGCGAGCAGCTCGAGGGTCGGCGCCGAGACCACGGTGTGCAGGCCGAGGACCACCGCGTCGACGAGGGCCAGCGCGACGTCGTGGCGCGGCCGCTCGCGCGCGGACTCGAGCTCGAGCAGGCGGAGGTCGTGGCGGAGGCCGGCGTGGGCGAGGCCGTCGACGTCGGCCGTGGCGGCGGCGATGCGCGCCAGGTGCACGAAGAGCCACAGACCTCTCGGGTCGGCGGCAGACCGGGTAGGTG
>JBKJPE010000074.1:0-19700 GCA_046595185.1 Nocardioides sp. | reverse complement strand
TCGATCAGCCGAAACCGCTTCTGGGGCAGCCCAATTCCCGTATGGCAGTCCGACAACCCCGCCTATCCCCGGACCCATGTCTACGGTTCGTTCGCCCAGCTGGAGGCCGACTTCGGGGCCCCCGTCACCGGCCTGCATCGGCCGTTCGTCGACCGGCTGACCCGGCCGAACCCGGACGACCCGACCGGCCGTTCGATGATGCGCCGCGTCCCGGACGTGCTCGACGTGTGGTTCGACTCGGGCTCGATGTCCTTTGCGCAGGTGCACTACCCGTTCGAGAACGCCGACTGGTTCGAGCATCACTTCCCCGGCGACTTCATCGTGGAGTACATCGGTCAGACCCGCGGCTGGTTCTACACCATGCATGTCCTGGCGACTGCCCTGTTCGACCGGCCGGCCTTCTCCTCCTGCGTGAGCCATGGCGTCGTCCTGGGCAACGATGGTCAGAAGATGAGCAAGTCGCTGCAGAACTACCCCGATGTCTCCGAGGTCTTCGACCGCGACGGTGCCGACGCGATGCGCTGGTTCCTGATGTCGAGCCCGATCCTGCGGGGCGGCAACCTGGTCGTCACCGAGCAGGGCATCCGCGACTCGGTGCGCCAGGTGCTCATCCCGCTCTGGAACACCTGGTACTTCTTCAGCCTGTACGCCAACGCCGCCGGTTACCAGGCGTCGGCCTCGACGACCTCGTCCGACCCGCTGGACCGCTACCTGCTGGCCAAGACCCGGCAGTGGGTGGAGCAGATGACCGTCGCGCTCGACGACTACGCCGTGGCCGAGGCCTGTGACGCCGTGCGGTCGTTCCTCGACGTCCTCACCAACTGGTACGTCCGGCGCTCGCGCGAGCGGTTCTGGGCGACCACGGTGGTCGAGGAGGGCCGCCAGGCCCCCCCGGTGGTCGAGGAGGGCCGCCAGGCCCGTCTCGAGACCCAGGCGTTCGACACCCTGTGGACGGTGCTGGAGACGGTCTGCCGGGTCACCGCGCCACTGCTGCCGCTGACCACCGAGGAGGTCTGGCGCGGGCTGACCGGGGGCCGGTCGGTGCACCTGACGGACTGGCCGGCGCCCGACGAGCTGCCGGCCGACGACGCGCTGGTGGCCGCGATGGACACCGTGCGCGAGGTCTGCTCGACGACCTCGGCGCTGCGCAAGGCCGCGGGCCTGCGCACCCGGCTCCCGCTGGCCACGTTGACCGTGGTCGTGCCCGACCCGGCCGCCCTGGGCGGCTTCGAGGCGATCGTCGCCGACGAGGTCAACGTCAAGCGGGTGCGCGTCCTGGCCGCCGACGACCCGGAGGCGGCGTCGTACGGCGTCGACCAGCGGCTGACCGTCAACGCCCGTGCCGCGGGCCCGCGGCTGGGCAAGGACGTCCAGGTCGCGATCCGGGCCGCCAAGTCCGGCGACTGGTCGGTGGCCGCTGACGGCTCCGTCGTGGCTGGTGGGCTGGCCCTGGTCGAGGGGGAGTACGCCTTGGAGACCGTGGCCGGCTCCTCGAGCGACGACGCCGTGGTGGCCGTGGTCGGCGGTGCTACCGGCGGGTTCGTGGTCCTCGACACCGCCGTCACCCCCGAGCTGGCGGCGGAGGGCGTCGCACGCGACCTCGTCCGCGCGGTCCAGCAGGCCCGTCGCGACGCCGGTCTGGAGGTCTCGGACCGGGTCGCGCTGACGCTCGCGGCACCCGAGGACGTGCTCGCGGCCGCGCGCACCCACGACGGCCTGCTGCGGAGCGAGACGCTGGCCGTCTCGGTCGACCTGGTCGCAGCCGGGGCCCTGGCCGTGACGGTGGTGCGGGTGGCAGCCTGAGCCGGTGACCACCCGCTGGAAGGACCTCTGCCTCGACGCTGACGACCCCACCGCGCTGGGGGCGTTCTGGGCGGCGGTGATCGGGCTCGAGGTCGAGCCGGACCGCTCCTCGACGCCGGGGCCGGTGTCGCTGGCCGGCCCCACCGACGCGCACCGGGTCTGGGTCAACCCGACCTCGACCCCGAAGCGGGTCAAGCACCGCCTGCACCTCGACGTCGACGCACGCTCGGTGGCCGAGGTCGAGGCGCTCGGCGCCCGGGTCGTGGTGCCGGCCGCGGACTCCGGCTTCGGATGGACCGTGATGGCCGACCCCGAGGGCGGCGAGTTCTGCGTCTTCGTCCGCGACGAGCCGCCGGCCTACCGGCTGCACGGGGTGGTGGTGGACTGCCGCGACCCCGGCGCTCAGGCCGGGTGGTGGGGGCGGGTCCTCGGCGCCGAGCCGGTGCACCACACCGAGCAGGGCTGGTGGACCCTGGAGGGCGTCGGCCCCGACGACCGCCTCACGCTCGACTTCGTCCCGGTGCCCGAGGCCAAGGTCACCCCGAACCGGGTGCACTGGGACCTCGTGGGAGACCGGGACGGGCTGGTGCTCCTCGGCGCGACCCACCGCTGGGACACCCCCGGGTGGACCGTCCTGGCCGACCCCGAGGACAACGAGTTCTGCGTCTTCGCCCCCTGATGGTCGATCTGGCGCAATTGTCGGGTTGCGACCGACTACCGGCCGGTAACCCTGCCGCGAGCCGACAATTGCGCCCGTTCGGCAGCCCGCCGGCAGCCCGCGTCAGAGGTCGAAGCTGACCCCGGTCAGCTCGCAGGACACGTCCCACAGCCGACGCTGGATCGCACCGTCGTGCGAGGCGTCGGTGGAGAGCACCCGGACCGGGTGGCCCACGGCCTCACCGGGCCCGCGCGGGCCGTAGTACTCGCCCCCGCGGGCGTCGGGGTCGGTGGCGGCGCGCAGCGTGGCCAGGGCACCGGTGGCCGCGGAGTTGAGGAACCGGCCGCCGAGCCGGGCGCCGAGCCGCAGCGGGCCGGGGCTGTGGCGCGTCAGCTCGGTGTCGGAGACGCCGGGGTGCGCGGCCAGGGCGACCGCTGGTGCCCCGGCGGCGCGGAGCAGCTGGTCGAGGCGGTACGCGAACAGCAGGTTGGCCAGCTTCGAGCGGCCGTACGCCGCCACCCGGTCGTACCCGCGCTCGAGGGCGAGGTCGTCGAAGTCGATCCGCGAACGGACCTTGTGCGCGACGCTGCTGACCGCGACGACCCGCGCGGCGGGGGCGGCCAGCAGCCGGTCGAGCAGCAGGCCGGTCAGCGCGACGTGACCGAGGTGGTTGGTCCCGAGCTGGAGCTCGAAGCCGTCCGCGGTGGTCGAGCGGGGGGTGTACATCACGCCTGCGTTGTTGACCAGCAGGTCGATCCGGTCGTGGCGGGCGCGCAGCTCCGCAGCCGCCGCGCGCACCGAGGCCAGCGACGCCACGTCGAGGAGCTGCACGTGGAGGTCGGCGTCGGGGACCTCGGCGCGGATCTCCTCGGCGGCCGTGCGGCCCCTGGCCCCGTCACGCACCGCCAGCTCGACCCGGGCGCCGCGGCGCGCCAGCTCGCGCGCCGTCTCCTTGCCGAGGCCGGTGTTGGCGCCGGTCACGACGGCGGTGCGGCCGGACAGGTCGGGGACGTCGCGTGCGGTCCAGGTGCTCATGGCGCGATCCTGCCCGGTCAGGCGGGGTGGTCGACCCGCAGGGCCGCGATCCGCTCGAGCAGCTGCTCGAGGGCGACCTCGAACTCCTCGCCGGCGTGGTCCTCGGACAGCGCCTCGCTGAGCCGGGCCACCGTGGGGTGGTCCTCCAGCGACGGGTCCGGCGTGGTGTCCTCGATGATGTCCAGCGGGCCGACGTCGGCCCCGTGGGTGGAGACCTCGAGCAGCAGGTTGCCGAGCAGGAAGCTGGTGAACGCGCGGTACGCCGCCACGGCGGCCTGGTCGCTGAAGCCCTCCCGCAGCAGCCCGTCCAGGAAGGACTCCACCCAGTCCACGCTGCGCAGCGGCGGGCGCAGCCAGGGCGCCTCGGGCGGTCGCGAGGCCACCAGCGGGAAGGCCTTCACATGGGACAGAGCCAATCGGCGCACCCCGTGGGCCAGGCGCTGGAGGAAGTCCTGCCAGCCGTCGCGCGGCTCCGCGAGGACCTCGGGGTCGGAGTAGAGCCCGGTGATCAGGTGCTGCACGATCGCGTCGAGCAGGTCCTCCTTGCCCGGCACGTAGCGGTAGAGCGACATGGCCTCGACGTTCAGGCGGGCCCCGAGCCGCCGCATCGTGAGCCCGCCGGGCCCGACCTCGTCGAGGAACCTGACGGCCTCGGTCACGATGGTCTCGCGGTCCAGCGGGACGCGCGCCGAGGGCGGCTCACGCCCGGCCACGATCTCGGCGTCGGCGTCCGCCGGCTGCCGGTCCTCGGTGTCGTCCACCTCGGGGCCTCCTTCAACGGTTGTCGTGCGGGGTGACGGGGTGTGGGTCAGCGGCCGAGGCCGGTCTTGTCGACGCGGCGGTGGTAGCGCATCCCCAGCGGCCCACCGAGGATCGCACCGACCAGGCCGACCACGACGACCCCGACGAGCACGACCACGCCCTGCAGCGTCAGGCCCTCGATGCTGGAGGGGACGTGGGGGAAGCCGTTGAGCTCGCCGAGCTCGTTGTACCGCGCACCGGCGACCGCGCCGACGACGCCGAGCACGACGGCCACGACGACGGCCCAGCCGAAGCCGGCCGCGCCCTGCCGGGCCGAGCCGATCTTCACCCCGCCGAAGGCCTCCCGCTCGCGGGCGACCGCGGTCCTGCGGTCCTCGGTGCGGACCGGCCCGACCGGCTCGGCGCCGGCAGGGACGGGCTGGGTGGTCATGGCGTGCCTCCAGGCTCGGCCGCGTCGCGACCACTCGGTGGCCGCCGATCCTAGGTGGTGGGGTTGGATGGCCCGGTGACCACCCTGGACCTCAGCACCGACGTCGTGAGCCTGACCCGGGCCCTGGTGGACATCGAGTCCGTCAGCCGCGACGAGCAGCAGATCGCGGACGCGGTCGAGGAGGCCCTGCGGGCCCTGCCGCACCTGCAGGTCGTGCGCCACGGGCACACGGTCGTGGCCCGCACCGACCTCGGCCGCGGCGAGCGGGTCGTGCTCGCGGGCCACCTCGACACGGTGCCCGTGCACGACAACCTGCCCAGCCGTCTCGACGAGGCGACCGGTCTGCTGCACGGCTTGGGCACCTGCGACATGAAGGGCGGCGACGCGGTGATCCTGCGCCTGGCCGCCACCGTGCCCGAGCCCGTGCGCGACGTCACCTTCGTGCTGTACGAGGCCGAGGAGATCGACGAGGTCCACAACGGGCTGCGCCACCTCACCGAGGTCGCCCCCGAGCTGCTCGAGGCCGACTTCGCGATCCTGATGGAGCCGTCGAACGCGGTCGTCGAGGCCGGCTGCCAGGGCACGCTGCGCGTGGAGGTGCGCGCCACGGGCGAGCGGGCGCACTCCGCGCGCAGCTGGAAGGGCGTCAACGCCATCCACCGGGCCGCGCCGGTGCTGGAGCGGCTCGGCGCCTACGAGGCGCGCCGCCCTGTCATCGACGGGCTGGAGTACCACGAGGGCCTCAACGCCGTCGGCATCCGCGGCGGCGTCGCGGGCAACGTGCTGCCCGACGAGTGCGTGGTCGAGGTCAACTACCGCTTCGCGCCGGACCGCTCGACCCAGGAGGCCGAGGCGTACGTCCGTGAGGTCTTCGAGGGCTTCGAGGTCACGCTCACCGACCTCGGCCCGGCTGCGCTGCCCGGCCTCGACCGTCCCGCCGCGGCCGCCTTCGTGGCCGCCGTCGGGGGCGAGGTCAACCCGAAGTTCGGCTGGACCGACGTGGCCCGCTTCACCGCCCTCGGCGTCCCGGCGGTCAACTACGGCCCGGGCGACCCGCTGCTGGCCCACAAGGCCGAGGAGCACGTCGCGGTCGAGCAGGTCCGCCACTGCGAGGAACGGCTCGCGGCGTGGCTGCGCGGCGAGGGGGCGACGACGTGAGGGCGAAGCACAAGGGCCCGGTGCTGCAGCGCCGGGGTCAGGTGGACGGGGTGACCACCGACCAGCGGCTGCTGGACTCCCGCGGCCCCACCGACTGGGTGCACACCGACCCGTGGCGGGTGCAGCGCATCACCGCCGAGTTCGTCGAGGGCTTCGGTGCCCTGGCCGAGCTCGGCCCCGCCGTGGCGGTCTTCGGCTCCGCGCGCACCCCGGCCGACGACCCGGCGTACGCCCAGGGCGAGCAGGTGGGCCGGGCGCTGGTGGAGGCCGGGTTCGCGGTGATCACCGGCGGGGGACCCGGGGCGATGGAGGCCGCCAACAAGGGCGCCAGCCAGGCTGGTGGCACCAGCGTGGGGCTCGGCATCGAGCTGCCGTTCGAGACCGGCCTGAACGACTGGGTCGACCTCGGCATCGACTTCCGCTACTTCTTCGCGCGCAAGACCATGTTCGTGAAGTACTCGCAGGGCTTCGTCGTCCTCCCCGGTGGCCTCGGCACCCTCGACGAGCTCTTCGAGGCGCTCACCCTGGTCCAGACCGGCAAGGTCACCGCCTTCCCGGTGGTGCTGCTCGGCACGTCCTACTGGTCGGGCCTGCTCGACTGGCTGAGCGGCACCGTCGTGGCCGGCGGCAAGATGAGCCAGGCCGACCTCGACCAGCTGGTGGTCACCGACGACGTCGACCGGGCCGTGGCGCTGATGCGCCGCGACGAGCCCTGACGGCGGCCCCGGTGACCTGGCTCCTGGCCGTGCTGGCGGTGCTCCTCCTGGGGGGTGTCGCCGTGGTGGCCGCCGGCCGGGGCGGTCCGCTGGCGCCTGCCGGCGACGACGACCCGGCGCCCGACGTGCCGGCGACCGGGCCGCTGTCCGCCGAGGACCTGCGGCGCGTGCGGTTCCCCCTGGCCCTGCGCGGCTACCGGATGGCCGACGTCGACGCGCTGCTCGACCGCCTCGCGGCCGAGCGGGAGGACGGCCCGGCCGAGCCGGGCCCGCCGTAGGCCACACTGCCGGACGTGTCGAGCCTGGTCGTGGTGCTGTGGGTCGCCCTGCTCGTGCTGGGCACCACCGTGCTGGACGTCGTCCCCGAGGACGCCGCCCCGGTGCTGGGCATCGTGGCCCGGGCCTGTCGCTGCTGGCCCATCTGGGCACCCTGGTCTGCGTCGGCGTGCTGACCTGGGCGTACGCCGCCGGTCGCGTCTGAGGTGGGGCCGCGGTCTCAGCGGCCCTGGTAGGTCGGCTTCTGCTTGGCCACGAAGGCCGCCACCGCGGCCTCGTGGTCCTCGGTGCCGCCGGTGCGGCTCATCAGCCGCGCCTCGGTGGCCAGGGCCTGGGCGAAGGGGTGGTCCCCGGCGAAGGTGACGGCCTCACGGATCGCGGCGAGGGCCACGGTCGGGCCGGCCGCGAGGCGCCCGGCCAGCGCGGCGGTCTCGCTGACGAGATCCTCGGGGGCCACGACGGTGGTGGCCAGCCCGAGCGTCGCGGACTCCTCGGCCCCGATGGTGCGCGGGAAGTAGAGCAGCTCCAGGGCCCGGGCCCGCCCGACGAGGCGCTGGAGGGTCCAGCTCATGCCCGTGTCGCAGGACAGCGCGACGTTCGCGAAGGCGAAGTTGAACCCGGCGGTGTCGGCGACGACCCGCAGGTCGCAGGCCAGGGCCAGGCTCGCGCCGGCGCCCGCGGCCACCCCGTTGAGCGCCGCCACGGTCGGCTTCGGCATCTCGACCAGCGCGGTGACGATCGGGTTGTAGTGCTCCTCCACGGTGGCGAGCCGCGGGCCGCTGCTGCTGCGCAGCAGCCCGATGTGCTCCTTCAGGTCCTGGCCGGTGCAGAACGCGCGCCCGCTCCCGGTGAGCACGACGCACCGGATGCTGTCGAGGTCGGCCACCTGGCGCAGGGTCTCCAGCAGCAGCACCTTGGTCGCGACGTCGAGGCTGTTCATCGCCTCGGGGCGGTGCAGGGTGAGGGTGGCGACGCCGTCCGCGACGTCGAGGAGCACGGGCGCATCGGTCATGCGGGTCAGTCTGGCAGGCCGCGACGCCCCTGTGCTGCGGGTCACGGCTCCCATGGGGGATAATGGGCCCGGCCCGCTCGGTACGGGCGAGGATCATGGGGCCCGGCCCCGCCGGACGACAAGGGAAGAGGTGCCGCATGGCGGCCATGAAGCCGCGGACGGGTGACGGTCCGCTCGAGGTCACCAAGGAGGGACGCGGCATCGTGATGCGGGTCCCGCTCGAGGGCGGCGGTCGCCTCGTGGTCGAGCTCAACGCCGAGGAAGCCACCAACCTCGGGGACGCCCTCAAGAGCGTCGTCGGGTGATCTCCGCCGCGCTCCCGGCTCAGCCCTCTCCTCCGCAGCTCGCCCTGAGCGAGCGCGCGGCGCACCTGCTGCCCGGGGCGGAGGTGGTCGCGGTCCCCGTCCTCCCGCGGGAGGACCTCGGGGTCGGGGACGCCACCACCGGACCGCAGGGGGGCCCGATCCTGGGGCCCGGGGCCGAGGAGGTCGGCGAGGCGCTCGGCCTCGACCTTCTCGGTGCGGCGGAGGCGTCGCGGGCCACCGGTCGGACCGGCGAGGTCACCGCGGTGCCCGTCCCCGGCGGCAGCCCGGCCAACCCCGACCTGAGGCTGGTGCTGCTGGTCGGCGTCGGGGCGGCCACCACCACCGACCTGCGCCGGGCCGGCGCGGCCCTGGCCCGCGCCTCCCGCGGCCGCGGGGACGTCGCCACCTCGCTGGCCGCGATGACCGACGACGCCGGCCTCGAGGCCCTCGCGGTCGGCGCCGTGCTCGGCTCCTACGTCTTCCACTGGCGCTCGGCCGCCCCCGAGCAGCCGCCCGTGCGCCGGGTCGTGCTGGCCGGCATGCCGGACCCGGAGGCCTCCCGGCCCGCGCTGGACCGGGCCGTGGCGCTCGCCGCCGCCGGGTGGCGTGCGCGCACGCTGGCCACCGTCCCCGCCAACCTCAAGAACCCGGCCTGGATGGCCGAGCAGGCTCGTGCCGTGGCCGCCTCCGCCGGGCTGGAGGTCACCGTCTGGGACGAGGCCGACCTCGCCCGTGACGGCTTCGGCGGCATCCTGGGCGTCGGGCAGGGCTCGGCCTCCCCGCCGCGCCTGGTCCGCCTGGACTACTCCCCGCCGCGCGCCGGGCGGCGTACGCCCACCGTGGCGCTGGTCGGCAAGGGCGTCACCTTCGACTCGGGCGGGATCTCGATCAAGCCCGCCGAGTCCATGTCGACGATGAAGCGGGACATGACGGGTGCGGGCGTCGTGCTCGCGGTGATGGCCGCCCTGCGCGAGCTCGGCTGCGGTGTCCGGGTGGTCGGGCTGCTGGCCTGCGCCGAGAACGCCGTGTCCGGGTCCTCGATGCGCCCGGGGGACGTGCTGCGGCACTACGGCGGGCGCACCACCGAGGTCACCAACACCGACGCCGAGGGCCGCCTGGTCCTCGCCGACGCGATGGCCTACGCCGTGGCCGAGGTCCGACCCGACGTGCTCGTCGACGTGGCCACGCTGACGGGGGCGGCCAAGGTCGCGCTGGGGCAGCGCACGGGAGCGCTCTTCACCGGGGACGAGGCGCTGGCGGGCCTGCTGCTCGAGGCCGGCGCCGGGTCGGGCGAGCCGCTGTGGCGGCTGCCGCTGCACGCGTCGTACGCCGACAAGCTCGCCTCGAAGGTCGCCGACTCCGACAACGCCGGGACCGGCCCGGGCGCGATCGTGGCGGCGCTCTTCCTCCAGCGCTTCGCCGGCACGGTGCCGTGGGCCCACCTCGACGTGGCGCCGGTCGGCGACGTGCCGACCGACCACGACGAGTGGACCGCCGGGCCCTCCGGCTTCGGCGCGCGGGCGCTGCTGACCTGGCTGGGCCGGACCGACCCCCTGGCGGGGGTCGGCGGGGCCTAGCGCCTGGTGGCGACCAGCAGGCCGTCGCCGACGGGCAGCAGCACGGGAACGAGGTCCTCGCGCTCGGCCACGCTCCGGACCAGGTCGCGCACCGCCACGGTCTGCTCGTCGCGCTGCGAGGGGTCGGCGACCCGACCGCCACCGAGGGCGTGGTCGAGCACCACGACCCCGCCGGGACGCAGCAGGCACAGCGCCTCGTCGAGGTAGGCGGCGTACTCGCGGCGGTCCCCGTCGACGACGACCAGGTCGTAGTGGCCGTCGGTGAGGCGGGGCAGGACGTCCAGCGCGGCGCCGGCGATGGTGCGGACCCGCGAGGCGGCGATCCCGGCCTCGGTGAACCCGGTGCGGGCCAGGCGCTGGTGCTCGGCCTCCACGTCGACGGTGGTGAGCACCCCCTCGGGGCGCATCCCGCGCAGCAGCCAGAGCGCGGAGACGCCCGTGCCCGTCCCGATCTCGACCACCGAGCGGGCACCGAGGGCGCTGGCCAGGAAGCAGAGGGTCGCGCCGGCGCCGGGCGACACGGCGCTCACGCCGACCTCGTCCGCGCGGACGCGGGCGGCGGCCAGCGCGTCGTCCTCGGCCACGAACTCGTCGGCGAACGCCTGGCTGGCAGGCGTGAGGGGGGTGCTGATGGCGGCCTCCTGGGGGCGGCGCCGGGCGGCGCGGGGGTACGGGTGCGGGGTCCGGGTCCGAGGTCCGGGCTGCGGACGACCACCGTAGCGGCAGCGGGACCAGGGAACGCCCGGACGCTCCCGGGCGTTGGAGCAGGTGACGTGGCCGTCTCTCAGGTCCGTCTCAGTCCCGAGCCCTACCGTGGAGGTCCCCGATGCCGGTGACGGCACCCCCTCCGGTCGCAGGAGCCAGCATGGACGCCACGCCCCCGGTCCCGACCTGGCACGAGGTCGTCGAGCGGCACTCCGACCGCGTCTACCGCCTCGCCTACCGGCTGACCGGCGACAAGCACGACGCCGAGGACCTCACCCAGGAGGTCTTCGTCCGGGTCTTCCGCTCCCTCGACGGCTACACGCCCGGCACCTTCGAGGGGTGGCTGCACCGGATCACCACCAACCTCTTCCTCGACCAGGCGCGACGCAAGCAGCGCATCCGCTTCGACGCCCTCTCCGACGCGCGGGCCGATGCGCTGTCCAGCCCGACCCCCGAGCCCGGGACGGCGTACGCCGACCGCACCTTCGACGACGACGTCGAGCGCGCGCTGGCCACCCTGGCGCCCGACTTCCGGGCCGCGGTCGTGCTCTGCGACGTCGAGGGCCTGTCCTACGAGGAGATCGCGGAGATCCTGGGGGCCAAGCTCGGCACCGTGCGCTCCCGCATCCACCGCGGGCGCGCCCAGCTCCGCGCCGCGCTGGCGCACCGCGCCCCGGAGAACGGGCGACGGCGGTACTCCGGGCCGGCGACCGGACCCGTCCCGGTGGTCCGCAGGGCCCTGACGTGATGGGCCACCTCGGCTCGCGCGTCAGCGCGCTCCTCGACGGGCGCCTCGACCCGGTCGAGACCGAGCGTGCCTGGAGCCACGTCCACGACTGCCACCAGTGCCGTGACCTGGTGGAGCGGGAGGGCTGGGTCAAGCGCCGCCTCGCGCGCCTCTCCGACGGCAGCGACGGCGCACCGGACCACCTCAAGGGCTCGCTGCTGGGGGCGCCGGACCTGCCCGCGTGGCCCGGTCCGCACCGAGGACCGCGACGTGCGGTCGGCGTCGGTGTGGCGGCGGTCGGCGGCGGGGCCGTCGGGGCCGCGATGCTCGGCGTCCTGGCCCTGGGCGCCGCCCCGGCCTCGGCGCCGACGGCCCCGACCATGGACCAGCGCTCGCCGCTCACCCAGCTCGGACCCACGATGCCGCCGGTCACACCGGCCGTGGACCGCTCGGGCGACGGTCGCTGACGACGCTCCGGGGGGAGCCACGCCTGGGGACGAGGGGGATGATGGGGCCGTGACCGACGAGTCCCGCACACCCGAGCCTGCCCCCGAGTCCTGGGTGCCGCCTGCGGGACAGCCGCCCCCGCCGTACGCCGCCCCGCCCTCGCCCCCCCAGCAGCCGGCGTGGGGCCCGCCCGCCGGGGGTCCGCACCCTGGTCCGCCGGCGCCGCTGGCCCCGGTCGCCGGGCGGGCGTCCGGCCGGGTCAGCCCGTGGGTGTGGCCGGCCGTCGCGGCGTTGGCACTGGTCGTCGGCCTGGCCGGCGGGGTGGCCGGCGGGGTGGTCTGGCAGCAGTGGGACGACGGCCGCACCACCGCGGCCGGGGGCAGCCCCGAGGGCCTCGGTGGGGTCGACACCACCTCGTTGCCCCCGCTGACGGTCGACGACGGCTCCGTCGCGGCGGTAGCGGAGGAGATGCTGCCGCGCACGGTGCAGATCGCGGCCGCCCTCGGCGGCGAGTCGGGCGGGGCGACCGGGTCGGGCTTCCTGCTCGACCGCCAGGGCCACGTCGTGACCAACAACCACGTCGTGGCCGACGCCGACGCCAACGACGGTCTGATCGAGGTGGTCGACGAGCAGGGCCGCCGCTTCGACGCCGAGGTGGTCGGGCGCAGCCCGGTCTACGACCTCGCCGTGCTCTACGTGCCCCAGATCGAGGGCCGCGACCCCGCCGCCCTGGGTCGGTCGCGGGCGCTGCGGGTCGGGGAGACCGTGGTGGCGATCGGGTCGCCGCTGGGCCTGAGCTCGACGGTCACCTCCGGCATCGTCAGCGCGCTCAGCCGCCCGGTCACCACCTCGCAGGAGGAGGACGACGCCGCGTCGTTCATCAACGCCGTGCAGACCGACGCCGCGATCAACCCCGGCAACTCCGGCGGCCCCCTGGTGAACCTGCGCGGGCAGGTCGTGGGCGTGAACTCCGCGATCGCCACCGCGGGCAGCGGCCTGGGCGGCGGGGCCGGCAACATCGGCGTCGGCTTCGCCATCCCCGTCGAGCAGGTCCGGGTCACCGCCGACCAGATCCTGCGCGACGGAGAGGCGCAGTACCCCGTCATCGGCGCCGAGGTGCAGACCCAGGAGGACGCGACCGGCGGGGCGGAGATCACCCGGGTGCTCGCGGACAGCCCCGCGGAGACGGCCGGCCTGCTCGACGGCGACCTGGTCGTCGGCATCGACGGCGAGCTCGTCACCGACGGCGTGGCACTGATCGTGGCGATCCGCACCCGTCAGCCCGGTGAGACCGTCGAGCTCACCGTGCGCCGTGACGGCGACGAGCGGCAGGTGCGGGTGGCGCTCGACGGCGAGACCGGCTGAGCGCGACCACCCCGCGGGCGGGCGGCACTAGCGCTCGGACTCCTCGAAGGGGTGCTGGGCGACGAACTGCTCGGCCTCGCGGTACATCTGCGCGATGTACTCCTCGAGACGGTCGGCCTCCACCCGCCACTGGCCCCGCCCGCCGATCTTGATCGCGACGAGGTCTCCACGGCGGACGAGGGCGTAGACCTGCGCGCTGGAGGTGTTCAGGACCTCGGCGACGTCGGCCAGGGTCAGGAAGCGGGGCGTGGCGGCCATGTGGCCATGGTGGCACCCCGCCGGCCGGGACGTCGTCCACCGCCCCGGCCTGTGGAGGATCGGCTGACTCCGGGCCGTACCGTCGCGCATGATGGCGCGGTGGTCCACGACACCGAGCCTGCCCCGCGCCCCGCTGCCCCGCCGCCGCCGGCGCAGCGCTCGCCCGCCTCCGGGTGGCGCGACCCCCGGCTGTGGGCAGGGGTGCTCCTGGTGGCGGCCTGCGGCGTCCTCGGCGCCCGGGTGCTGGGCGCGGCCGACGACACCGTCGAGGTGTGGGCGGTGGTCGGCGACCTCGGCGCGGGTGACGAGGTCGGCGCCGAGGACCTCGTCGCGACGCCGGTGCTCTTCGGCGAGGCCGGCGGGCTCGACCGCTACGTCGAGGTCACCGAGGAGCTGCCCGCCGACCTCACGCTGACGCGGGGCCTGGGGGCCGGGGAGCTGCTGCCACGGGCCGCGCTCGGGGACGCGGCGCAGGCCGGCACGGTGCAGATCGCGGTGGCGGTCGACGACGTACGGGTGCCCTCCAGCGTCGGGGCCGGCTCGGTCGTCGACGTCTACCTGCTCAGTGGGGGCGCAGCCACCGACGACGACACCGCGGTGCCGGCGCCCGGCGAGCAGGATGCCGGCCGCCAGCGCGGCGACCGGGTGCTGGAGGGCGTCACGGTCCTGGCCTCCTCGGCCGAGCAGGACTTCGCCTCGGCCGGGCAGCGCAAGCTCGAGCTGGCCGTGCCGTCGGAGGCGGCGCCGTCCTTCTTCGCCCTGCTCGCCGGCAGCAGCGAGCCCGTGCTGAGCGTGGCGCGCCAGTCGTGATCGTCGTCCTGGTCGTGGCCGCCGGTGCCGCGTGGGAGTCACCGGCCCTGCGCGAGCTCGGCGACGACCCCGGGGTCGTGGTCCTCAAGCGCTGCGTCGACGTCGACGACCTCCTCGCCACGGCCGCCGCCGGGCAGGCCGACGTCGCCGTCGTCGCCCTCGACGCGCCGGGACTCGACGTCTCGGCCGTCGACCACCTGCTGCGTCACGACGTACGCCCGGTCGCCGTGGTGCCTGCGGGCCCGGAGGAGGCGTCACGGCTGCGCGCGGGCCGCCTCGGTATCCGGGTCCAGGTCGCGGACGGCGACCTCGCCGACCTCCCGGCAGCGGTGCTCCGTGCGGCGCACGTCGACCCCGGGGAGGTGACCCCGGACGGTGCGGCGACCGTCGCGGAGCAGGCGCCGCCCGACGAGCCCGCCCCGCCGCCGGGCCGGCCCGGCCGGGTGCTGACGGTGTGGGGCCCGCCTGGCGCACCGGGGCGCAGCACCGTGGCGGCCGGCGTGGCCGCGGAGCTGGCCCGGCGCGGGCGCCGGGTGCTGCTCGTCGACGCCGACACCCATGCCGCCAGCCAGGCCCAGCAGCTGGGCGTGCTCGACGAGGTGTCGGGTCTGCTGTCCGCCGCGCGCCTGGCCGGGACCGGGCACCTCGAGGACGACGTGACCTCCGTGCAGCGCGCCCTCGACGCCCGGCTCGCGGTGGTCACCGGGCTGCCACGGCCCGACCGCTGGCGCGAGGTCCGCGCAGGGGTCGTGGAGACCCTCCTGCGCGCGGCGCGGTGCCACGGCGACGTCGTGGTCGACACCGCGGCGCCGCTCGAGGTCGACCCGGGCCTGGACCTCAGCGGTCGGGGCGGGCGCAACCAGGCCGCCCTCGAGGCCCTCGGTGCGGCCGACGAGGTGCTCGTCGTGGGGGCGGCCGACCCGGTCGGGCTGGCCCGGCTGGCCCGGGCGCTGGTGGAGCTGCGCGAGACCGTGGGCGCCGTCGGCGTCCGGGTGCTGCTCAACCGGATGCGACCGGGCCTGGGCTGGTCCGAGGGTGAGGTCGCCTCGATGGTGGCGGGGTTCGGTCGGACCACCAGCCTGCACTTCCTGCCCCACGACCTGGTGGCCGTCGACCGGGCCCTGGTCACCGGCCGGACGCTGGTCGAGGGCGGGGACTCCGCCCTGCTGCGCGCCCTGGCCGCCGTGGTCGACGCCGTCGAGCCGACGACCGCGGCGGGCCCACCGCGGACGTCGCGGCACGGGGCCCGGCGCGGTCGGCGCAGCCGCTGAGGGCGTGCGGTCTCAGCCGGCGAACAGCAGGGACAGCCCGCCGGCGGTGAAGACCAGCATCACGCCCAGCAGGGCGAGCTGGCCGGTCAGCTGGTGGCGGCGCGGGAGCAGCCCGACCGCCCGCTCGTGGGAGGCCACGACCCCGACGACGTGCCCGAGGACGACCGCGGCCACCTTGGACGTGGCCAGGAAGCCAGGGTGCTCCGAGAGCCAGTAGTCCACGCCGAGACCGGCCGTGCCGAACCAGTCGGAGCCGTTCGAGAAGGGGTCGCTGACCTGAGCCAGCGTGACCTGCCCGCGCTCGAACCAGTACGTCGCGTAGTGGGCCACCATGTAGCCCGCGACGATCGGTAGCACCGCGTGGGCGAACGCCGCGGGGAGGTCGCGGCGGGCGGTGCCGGCGCGGACCGGGGTCAGCACGCAGGCCGTGGTGAAGAGCGCCGCCACCAGCAGGATCGTGCCCAGCATGGCCAGGTTCGCGACCAGGGTGGGGGAGTAGGCCGAGGCCTGCACCCAGCGCACCCACGGGGTGGACTCGCGGAAGGAGTCGTACGCCGTGCTGCCCAGCAGCACCGCGACCACGGCGACCAGCCCGGGCCGGGCGACGGTCGTGTCGAGGTTGGCCAGCGGGGTGCGCAGCAGCAGCCGGTCGCGCCCCTCGACCGGCTCCACCGCCCACGGCGAGAGCCGGGCCAGCAGGGAGGAGTAGACCTCGAACGGGTCGGCGCGCTCGAAGAACCGGGTGCCGAAGACGGCGCCGCCGACCAGCATCGCGCCGAGGTAGGCCGCCAGCCAGAGCCGTACGGGCCCGAGCTCGGTGCTGAAGGGGTAGATCAGCTCGAACCACACGAAGGCCAGCAGGCCCAGTGCCGCGGGCCAGTAGCCGAGGCGTGCGGGGTAGGCCACGACCCCGTCCGCCGGGTCGGCGCCGGTGGCCCGGGCGAGCAGCTCGACCAGGGTGCGGTGCGGGCTGATCGCCCGGAAGGCCGGCCCGAGCAGCAGCGAGGCCGGCACGATCCCGACCCACAGCCAGACCAGGAAGATGCCGAACACCGGGTTAATCAGCAGGTCCTGGCCGAGCGTGGCGACCAGGACGGTGTAGGCGAGGAAGAGCAGACCGAGCAGCTTCAGGAAGGCCTGGAACGGCCCGGAGAGCACGACCCGGCCGAGCGCGGGGACGGCCACGGCCGGGCGTCCGGCGTACCGCGGGCTGCGCCACGCCACCGCGAGGACGGTGAAGGAGACGACCAGCGCGGCCACGGACCCGGCGACGGCCAGCGACAGCGGGACGGGCAGGTCCTGCTGCCCGCCGAGCCCGTGGGCCACGGGGACGGGGTCGATCAGCCGGAGCACCTCAGCGCACCTCGAGCTGCACCAGCAGCTGGTCGGGGTGGTGGAGCTCGAGGCCCACCGTCCCGGGCCGGTCCAGCTCCAGGGCGAAGGTCGTCGTGCCGGGCTCGAACTCGATTCTTCTGTCCTCCTCGGCGTGCACGTGGATGTCCCCGACGGAGTCGGACATCACCACCAGCTCCACCGTCCCGCCGACGGGGACCTCCAGCCGGTCGCCGGCCGGCCAGGCCCGCCCGTCCTCGATCATCACCTCGACCACCACCGCGTCGTCCGCGGCCGCGGTGCCCGGGCCGGAGCTGCCGCAGCCGGCGGCCAGCACCAGCGCCAGCACGAGGGGGAGGGTCGGGGCGAGGGCCGGTGCGAGGGGTGGCAGGGGGGCCGGCAGGCGCCGCATCGATCGTCCTCTCGTCTCGGGGGGCCCGCGTCGCCGCGGCGCCTCTGCCAGAATCCCATGAGCGCCAAGCCGGACGGCGTGGGGCGGACCGGGCACGACGCAGCGAGGACGACGGGGGCGGGCACGGCATGGGTGGGCGAGGGTGAGCGACCGGCTGCGACCACGGGACCTGGCGTTCCTGGTGGAGGAGGGCCTGACGACCCCCCGGCACATGACCACCGTCGACATCCTGGACCCGGGCTCCTCCGGCTTCGACCACGACCGCTTCCTGGCCCTGGTCCGGGACCGGATCGCCTTCGTCCCCCGCTTCCGCCAGCGGGTCCAGGGTGTGCCCGGCGGGCTGGCCAACCCGGTCTGGGTCGACGACGCCGACTTCGACCTGGCCTTCCACGTGCGACGCTCGGCCCTGCCGCGCCCGGGCACCCGCGACCAGCTGCGGGAGCTGGTCGCCCGGATCGTCTCGCGCCCGCTGGACCGGTCCCGGCCGCTGTGGGAGATCTACTTCGTGGAGGGCCTCGAGGGCGGTCGGGTCGCGGTCCTGCTGAAGTGCCACCAGGCGCTCGTCGACGGCATCGACACCGTCGACCTCGGCCAGGTGCTGCTCGACCACGTCCCCGGGTCCGGCGGCCACGACCCGGGTGACGACGGCGACGTGTGGCGTCCGCGCCGACGCAGCCCGGTGGGTCTGCTCACCGAGGCCGTCCGCGACACCGTGACCGACCCCCGGACGCTGGTCGGCACCGCACGGAGCACCTCGGGCCGTCTCGCGCGGGTCGCGGAGAGCGCCGGTCGACGCACCCGGGGCGTGGTCGGCGCTCTCACCGGTCGTCGCCCGGTCGGCGAGTCGGTGCTCCAGGGCCCGCTGTCCCAGCAGCGTCGCGTGGTCATCCTCGACACGCGGCTGGCCGACTACCGCCTCGTGCGCGACGCCCACGGCGGCACCGTGAACGACGTCATCCTGGCCGCGGTGGCCGGCGGCCTGCGGGCCTGGCTGATGACACGGGGCGAGGTGGTGCCCACGACGCGCCACGTCCGCGCGCTCGTGCCGGTCTCGGTGATCGACGAGGACCTCGAGGCGACCTCGCTGGGCAGCCAGATCTCGGTGCACGAGGTCGACCTGCCCGTCGGGGAGCCCAGTCCGGTGGTCCGCCTGCACCAGGTCTCCTACTCCTTCGCCGCCCACCACGCCACGGGCAAGAGCGTCGCCGCGGACCGCCTGGCCGGGATCGCCGGGTTCGCCCCGGCGACCTTCCACGCCGTCGGCGCCCGGGTGACGGCGCGGGAGGTGCGGCGCGACGTCGCGCTGTGCCTCACCAACGCACCGGGCCCGCAGAGCCCGGTCTACGCGGCGGGCGCCCGCCTGGTGGCCTCCTACCCCGTCCCGCCCCTGCTGCCCGACCAGCGCCTGGCCATCGCCGTGACGTCCTACGACGGGGGCGTCACCTTCGGCATCACCGCCGACCGTGACTCCGTCCCCGACGCCGACGTGCTCGGCAGCTGCGTGGTGGAGGCGCTGCAGGAGCTGGTCGACGCCTCGGACGACGCGCGGCCCCGGGCCCCGCGCGGCCGGAGGCACCGCCCGCGCAGGACCGCCACGGACCGGGAGGCCTGAGTGCGAGTCTGGATCCCCAGCACGCTGGCCGACCTGGCCGCGGCCCACGCCGCCGGCGAGGTGCCGCCCGGTGAGGGCCGCCTGACGGCGCCCGAGGACGAGGAGCAGGAGTACGCCGCGCTCGTCGAGGCCGCCGCAGCCTCCGCCGCGCTGCTCGCGTCGCGGGGCGACGACGCGGGGCGACGCACCGTGCTGGTCGCCGAGCTGGGCGACGCCGAGGACCCCGACGGCGCGGTGCCGATGCGCCGGGTGCAGGCGGTCCTCGTCGACACGCGCGAGCACGCGGGCGAGGACGACGACCTCGGCTGGTTCGCCACGCAGGAGGTCCCGTTCCTGCTGCGTGGCGAGCTCTGAGGCGCTTTCGACAAGCAGACGACCCGGGTGGCACCATCGCGGCCATGGACGCCACCACCCACCCGCCGGCCCCCGTCAACGAGGCGAACCTGACCTACGCCCCGGGCTCGCCCGAGCGGGCCGGTCTCGAGACCGCCCTGGTCGACCTCGAGGCGACCGAGCACGACCTGTCCGCCGTGGTGGGCGGGCAGCGGCGCACCGGTGGGGGTCGCGAGATCCGGGTCGTGCAGCCCCACGACCACCAGCACCTGCTCGGCACCATCCGCAGCGCGAGCACCGCCGACGCCGAGGCCGCGATCGCCGCCGCGGCCCACGCTGCGCCGGAGTGGCGGGCGATGTCGCTCGACGCGCGCTGCGCGGTCATCCTCAAGGCCGCCGACCTGCTGGCCGGCCCGTGGCGCCAGCGGATCAACGCCGCGACCATGCTCGGGCAGTCCAAGACCGCCGTCCAGGCCGAGATCGACGCCGCCTGCGAGCTGATCGACTTCTGGCGCTTCAACGTCCACTACGCCCGGCAGATCGTGGCCGACCAGCCCATCGCGAACAGCCCCGGTGTCTGGAACCGCAGCGACCACCGCCCGCTCGAGGGCTTCGTCTATGCGATCACGCCGTTCAACTTCACCGCGATCGCCGGCAACCTGCCCACCGCTCCGGCGCTGATGGGCAACACCGTCC
>JBKJPE010000026.1:0-5009 GCA_046595185.1 Nocardioides sp. | reverse complement strand
GCCAGAAGCTCGAGGCGAAGATCATCGAGCTCGACAAGAACCGCAACAACGTGGTCCTGTCCCGCCGTGCCTGGCTCGAGCAGACCCAGTCCGAGGTCCGCCACGGTTTCCTCACCCAGCTCCAGAAGGGCCAGATCCGCAAGGGTGTCGTCTCCTCGATCGTCAACTTCGGTGCGTTCGTCGACCTCGGTGGCGTCGACGGACTGGTGCACGTCTCCGAGCTGTCCTGGAAGCACATCGACCACCCCTCGGAGGTCGTGGCCGTCGGTGACGAGGTCACCGTCGAGGTGCTCGACGTCGACATGGACCGCGAGCGGGTCTCCCTCTCGCTCAAGGCGACGCAGGAGGACCCCTGGCAGCACTTCGCCCGCACCCACCAGATCGGCCAGATCGTGCCCGGCAAGGTCACCAAGCTGGTGCCCTTCGGCTCGTTCGTCCGCGTCGAGGAGGGCATCGAGGGCCTGGTGCACATCTCCGAGCTGGCCGAGCGCCACGTGGAGATCCCCGAGCAGGTCGTGCAGGTCGGCGACGACGTCATGGTCAAGATCATCGACATCGACCTCGAGCGCCGACGCATCTCGCTGTCGCTGAAGCAGGCCAACGAGAACCCGGCCGCCACGGACGTCGAGGACTTCGACCCCACGCTCTACGGCATGACGGCCACCTACGACGAGCAGGGCAACTACGTCTACCCCGACGGCTTCGACCCCGAGACGGGCGAGTGGCTCGACGGCTACGACGACCAGCGCGCCGTGTGGGAGGAGCAGTACGCCACCGCCCACACCCGCTGGGAGGCCCACGTCAAGCAGCAGGCCGAGGCCGCCAAGGCCGAGGTCGAGGCCGGCGAGGCCACGTCGTACTCCTCCGACGGCGCCACGACCGCCTCGGGCTCGACGCAGCAGGCGTCCTCCGGGGCCACGGAGAGCACCGGCGGCTCGCTGGCCTCTGACGAGGCCCTCCAGGCCCTGCGCGAGAAGCTCACCGGCGGGAGCGCCTGACCCGCACGCAGCACCGACGACGAGCCGCCGCGACCCCGGTCGCGGCGGGTCGTCGTCATCTCGGCCGGTCGGGCCCCGGCAGACCGAGGTCGTCGGCGACCCGGTCGACGACCGTGGTGGGGTGCGCGTCCTGGTCGAGCACCCCGCGGCGGACGTGGCCGGACAGCTCGAGCCAGACGTGGCCGTCCACCGTCGCCCGGGCTTGCAGCCCCGCACGGTGCACGCCGCCCCGGGTGCCGGGTCCGCCAGCGCCGCGACCGGCGCCACGGCCCGGTCGCGCACGGCGCGGGCCACCCCGCGCCGGCGGGCGCGGAGGTCGGCGGGGTTTGGGTGGGCGTCGGCCTGCTCGACCGCGGCGCTCTCGCCCGACGTCCGAGGAGGACCGACGGGTGATCGACATGTGGTGGTGGGAGCAGGACCGGTGGGACGGGCGGTGGCTCCCGAGCCGGCGGTGCCGCGGGTCACGGCGGAGCAGGGCGGGGCCGCGCGGGTCCCGGTCCACTAAACTCCAGCGATGCGCGTCGGACTGACCGGTGGGGTCGCCTCAGGCAAGAGCACGGTGTCGGCGGTGCTCGACGATCTCGGCGCGGTGGTCGTCGACTCCGACGTGATCTCGCGCGAGGTGGTCGCCCCCGGGACGCCCGGTCTCACGGCGGTCGTGGGGGAGTTCGGACCCCGGGTCCTGGCCGACGACGGCTCCCTGGACCGGTCGGCCATGGCGCGGCTCGTCTTCGGAGACGCCGACGCCCGCCGTCGCCTCGAGGGCATCGTGCACCCGCTGGTGCTGGCGCGGGCGGCCGAGGTCGAGCACGCGGCGCCGTCAGGGTCGCTGATCGTCCACGACATCCCGCTGCTGGTGGAGACCGGCCAGGGCCGGCGCTTCGAGGTGGTCGTCGTGGTCGACGTCCCCGAGGAGGTGCAGCTGGCCCGGATGACCGCCGACCGGGGCTGGACCGCCGAGGAGGGCCAGGGGCGCATCGACGCCCAGGCCTCCCGCGAGGAGCGGCTGGCCGTGGCCACGCACGTGCTGGACAACACCGGCAGCCGCGCGGACCTGCGACGCGCGGTCGAGGTGCTGTACGCCGAGCTGGCCGACGCCTGAGGGCAGCCGGGGTCGGGCTCAGCTCGACGGCTCAGCTCGACGGCTCTGGTCCAGCCGACGGGCGTACCGCGTCTCGGCGAGGGTCACCGGGGCGGGAGCCTCGCGCCGGTCGACCCGGGTGGTGCCGTCCGCGCCCCACCCGCAGCTCTCGTAGAAGGCCCGGGCCCGAGCGTTGGCGCTGAGCACCCACAGGGTCGCCCTCACGGCGCCGGTCCTGACCAGCTCGAGGCAGGCGGCCTCCTCGAGGGCCCGGCCCGCCCCGTGGCGCCACCGGTCGGGGTCGACGTAGAGCGCCCACAGCTCACCGGTGCCGGCGGGGGCGTCGCCGTCGCGGGTGGCCCCCACCGAGGCGAAGCCGACCACGTCGGTGCCGGTCACGGCGACGAGCGTGGTCGCACCGTCGGGATCCGGCTGGGTCAGCCGGTCCCGCCAGTCGACGGTGCGCTGTGCCAGCGACAACCCGTCGAGCACCGCGTCGGGCAGCAACCCCCGGTAGCCCACCTGCCACCCGCGGACGTGGGCCCGCGTGATGCCGGCCGCATCGCCCGGGGTGGCACGTCTCACCTGGTGCTGGGCCACGCCACGATGGTCTCAGGCGGCCGGCCGGGACGGGTCAGGCGGCCAGGTCCGGGTCCCCGAGGCGACGGAGCTTCTGCAACGCCTCCCGCTCGAGCTGTCGCACGCGCTCGGCGGAGATGCCGTGCTTCACGCCGATGTCGGCGAGCTTGTGCTGACGCCCGTCGACCAGGCCGTAGCGGGACCGGATGATGTCCGCGGCACGGTCGTCGAGATTGCCGACCAGCGCGTTCAGGCGCTCACGGGCCTCGGTGTCGAGCACGGTGAGGTCCGGCCCGGGTGCGGTCTCCTGGGCCATCAGGTCGCCCAGCGAGGTGTCGCCGTCCTCGTCGACCGGGGTGTCCAGGCTGACGTGCTCGCGGCCCCAGGCCATCAGGTCCAGGACCCGGTCGACGTCGAGACCGAGCTCGGTGGCGATCTCGTGCGGCTCGGGGTCACGGCCGAGCTGGCGCTCCAGGGTGCGGCGGGCGCCGCCGACCTGGTTGAGCTCCTCGACCACGTGCACCGGCAGCCGGACCACGCGGGCCTGCTGCGCGATGCCCCGGGTGATGGCCTGGCGCACCCACCAGGTGGCGTAGGTGGAGAACTTGTAGCCCTTGGTGTAGTCGAACTTCTCGACCGCCCGGATCAGGCCGGTGTTGCCCTCCTGGATCAGGTCGAGCATCGGCATCTGGGCCCGGCCGTACTTGCGCGCGATGGAGACCACCAGGCGCAGGTTGGCGGTGATGAAGGTGTTGACCGCCCTCTCGCCCTCGGCCGCGAGCCACTCGAGCTCCTCGAGGTTGGCCGACATCGGGGCACCGCCCTTGCGTCGCCCGACCCGGCCCTGCTTGAGCAGCGCCTCGGCCATCAGGCCGGCCTCGATGGTCTTGGACAGCTCGACCTCGGTGGCCGCGTCGAGCAGGGGGGTGCGTGCGATCTCGTCGAGGTAGAGCCCGACGGAGTCACGTCCCTCGATCTCGCGCCCTCCAGAGCGTGCGGCGGCGCGGGTGGTGGTGCTGGTCGCCATGCGGACCCCTCCTCTTGTCATCTGTCACAACACGGGGGAGAGGCCACCGATTCCCCGGCAGGTCACCCCTGCGGGGTGGGGGTGGAGGAGGGCCGATCCCTGTTGCCTTCCCCCTTGACGACGTCTCGCGGGGCCGCAGAGTTGCGTTGCCCCACACTTCTCAGAAAGTTCTCAGACCGCCACGCCCGCCGGGGTGGCGGGCGCCGGCGGGCGTACGACGGGCGGCCGGTCGCGGCCTCAGCGGTCGGCCAGGCCCATCCGGTCCAGGATCCAGGCCAGGCTGAAGGCGCGGTCGTGCCAGGCGCGGTAGCGGCCCGAGACCCCGCCGTGCCCGGCCTGCATCTCGCAGCGCAGCAGCACGTCGGCGTCGGCCACCGCGCGCAGCCGGGCCACCCACTTGGCCGGCTCCACGTAGAGCACGCGGGTGTCGTTGAGCGACGTCTCCGCCAGGATCGGCGGGTAGTCGACTGCACCCACGTTGTCGTAAGGCGCGTAGCCAGCGATGTAGTCGTAGACCTCGGCGTCGCCCTCGGGGTTGCCCCACTCGTCGTACTCCGTGACCGTCAGGGGCAGTGACGCGTCCAGCATGGTGGTGAGGTTGTCCACGAACGGCACCCCGGCCACGATCCCGTCGAAGAGCTCGGGTGCCTGGTTGGCGACCGCGCCCATCAGCAGGCCGCCGGCGCTGCCGCCCTCAGCGACCAGGGCGCTGGCCCAGCCCTCGTCACGCAGGTGGCGCGCGCAGGCGATGAAGTCGGAGAAGGTGTTCTGCTTCTTCATCATCTTGCCGTCGTCGTACCACCGCCGGCCCATCTCGCCACCGCCGCGCACGTGGGCGATCGCGAAGGCCACCCCGCGGTCGAGCAGCGAGAGCCGTGCGATCGAGAAGTACGGGTCCATCGAGGCCTCGTAGGAGCCGTAGCCGTAGAGCAAGGTCGGGACGGCCCCGTTGGCTCGGGCGTCGCGGCGTACGACGAGCGAGATCGGCACGTGCTCGCCGTCGGGCGCGCTGGCCCAGAGCCGGTGCTCCTCGTAGTCGTCGGGGTCGTAGCCGCCGAGCACCGGCTGGCGTCGCAGCAGGGTGAGCTCCCGGGTGCGTACGTCGAAGTCGTAGACCGACGAGGGGACGGCCAGCGACCCGAAGCCGAGCCGCACGACCGGGGTCTCGAAGCTGCGGTTGCCCCCGAGGCCGACGGTGTAGGTCTCCTGCTCGAAGGGCACCACGAAGTCGTCCTCGACCCCGGAGTCGCCCAGGGTCAGCAGGCGCAGGTTGGTCAGGCCCCCGCTGCGCTGGCTGACCACGAGGTGCGAGGCGAAGGCGTCG
>JBKJPE010000229.1:0-3290 GCA_046595185.1 Nocardioides sp. | reverse complement strand
GACTCCGACGAGGTCATGTTCTACGTCGCCGTCGGCGTTGGAGTGGAAGCAGGGCACCGGTTCGGCCAGCGGGTGGTAGTCGACCTTGCGGGGCAGGAAGTTGCAGATCACGAAGTTCCAGCCTTCGAAGACCTGGTGCACCGGCGGCGGCTGGTGGACCTTGCCGGTGATCGGCATGAAGTCCTCGACGTTGAGCGTGTAGGGGTACAGGCAGCCGTCCCATCCCACGACGTCGAACGGGTGCGTGGCCATGGTGTGACGGGTGCCGACGACCCCGGCCGAGGTCCGGTGCTTGACCAGCACGTCCACGGGCGCCTCGGCCTCCGGGCCGTCGACGACCAGCGGCTCGGACGGGCCGTGCAGGTCGCGCTCGCAGTACGGCGCGTGCTCCAGCAGCTGCCCGTAGCGGGAGAGGTACCGCTTGGGCGGGGCCACGTGGCCCGTGGCCTCGATCGCGTAGAGGCTGCTCGGCTCCGCCGGGACCCAGCGGTGCGTGGTCGCGCGCGGCAGCACGACGTAGTCGCCGGCGCGGTAGGGAACGACGCCGAAGACGGTCTCGACCCGCCCGGAGCCGGCCTCCACGAAGACCACCTCGTCGCCGATCGCGTCGCGGTAGAGCGGGCTGGGCTCCGTGCCGGTCACGACGTAGCCGATCCGCACGTCGTGGTTGGCCAGCACCAGGCGGCGACCGGTCACGGCGTCGCCACCGGGGGCGGCCAGGTCGTGCAGGCGCAGGTGCCGCGGGAGGAGCGGGTGGTTGGGCCGGCGGGACTGGTCGGAGAGCTCCCAGGTCGCCGCGGCGACGACCGCCGACGGGACGCCGCGGTGGTAGAGCAGGGAGGAGTCCGACGAGAAGCCCTCCTCCCCCATCAGCTCCTCGCGGTAGAGCCGCCGGTCCTCGCGTGAGGCGTCGCGGTGCTGGGTGTGCCGGGTGCGCGGGACGTCGCCCACGCGGGAGTAGTACGTCATCGTCCCTCCTCGCCGGGGCCCCCTCGGCGGGGACGGGTCCAGTTACGTTACCGAGGTGGAGACCTCGGAGCACCGGACCTGGTGGAGCGGCCTGCTGGACGTGGCGGGTGCGCCCGACACCCGGCCCGACGTCCGGCCCGACCCGGCGTACGCCGACCTCGTCGCCTCCCTCGTGGTGACCGACACCGACCTGCCCGGCACGGACCCGGACGGTCCGCCGGTGACCCTGGTGGTCGGCCGTGGCGCAGGGCAGATCGCCGGCCCGGCGGCGCGGGCCATGCGCCGCGGCGTGCCCCTGCGGGCGGTGCGGGTGACGCTGCGCGACCCCGCCGACCTGCGTGGCAACGCCCGCCGCGTGGTCGCCGCGGTCGAGGCCGCACGGGTGGAGGGTGCGCTGGCCGAGGACGTCGTCGTGGCGGTCGGGATGCCGGACTTCGAGCCGGGCGCGGACTGGTGCGCCGCGGTGGACGAGGTCGCCGGCCTCGACCTGGCGGTGTCGCTGCCGGTCGACGGCGCCGACCCGCTGCGGGTGGCGGCGTGGCTCGAGGTCGTGCTCGACCGGGAGACGCCGGTGACCGTGGTCGGCGGGCACCCGCTGGCGGTGCTCGGCGCCGTGCGCCGCGCCTTCGACGGCGCGGGTGCGGTCGAGGTCGCCGGCGCGCTGTCCGGCCCGCCGGTGCAGGCGGTGGCCGGGATGGACGAGTCGTCGCTGGTCGGCGTCCGGCGCTGGCTGCGGGGCGTCGAGACCGGCCCGGCCGGCCCGGCGGTCTACGCCGAGACGCTCGCCCTGCTGGGCGTCCGCGGGTGAGGGACCTCCAGGGTCCCGACGGGTTCGGCGCCGACCACCTGCCGTACGGCGTCTTCTCCCCACCCGGCGGTGGGCCGCGGGTGGGGGTGCGGTACGCCGGCCGCGTCGTGGACCTCGCCGCGGCCACCGGGCTACCCGCCCTGGCCACCGGGTCCCTGGACGCGCTGCTGGCGCTCGGGCCGACCGGGTGGGCGCAGGTCCGCGAGCGGGCCGTGCTCGCCGTGGCCGACCATGGAGTGCCTGCGTACGACGCCACGACGGTGGAGCTGCACGCACCGTTCACCGTGGGCGACTACGTGGACTTCTACGCCTCCGAGCACCACGCCCGCAACGCCGCCGCCGTGCTGCGCCCGGACGCGCCGGGCCTGCCGCCGGCGTGGCGGCACCTGCCGATCGGCTACCACGGACGGGCCCAGACGGTCGTGCCGAGCGGGACACCGGTGGTGCGCCCGGTGGGTCAGGGCCGGCCGCCGGCGGACGGCGACGGGACGCCGGCCTTCGGGCCCACGCGACGCCTCGACCTCGAGGCCGAGCTGGGCTTCGTGGTCGGCGCCTGCTCCGAGAGGGGCGGGCGCGTGGCGGTCGACGCCCTCGCGGACCACGTCTTCGGCGTCGTGGGGCTCAACGACTGGTCGGCGCGCGACCTGCAGGGCTGGGAGATGGCACCGCTGGGACCGTTCCTCGGCAAGTCCTTCGCGACGTCGATCTCGGCGTGGGTCACCCCGCTGGCCGCGCTCGGGGCGGCGTGGACCGACCTCCCGGGGCAGGACCCCACGCCCCTGCCGTACCTGCTGGCCGCCGACGGCTCGACCCCGCGCGGGCTCGACGTGGCGGTCGAGGTGGAGGTCGACGGCGAGGTCCTCGCCCGCCCGCCGTACGCGTCGACCTACTGGGCCCCGGCGCAGATGCTGGCCCACCTGACGGTCAACGGCGCCTCCGTGCGTCCCGGCGACCTCTTCGCGTCCGGCACGATCTCGGGACCCCGCCCCGACCAGCTCGGCTCGCTGCTGGAGATGTCGGTGCACGGGCGGGGGTTCCTCGAGGACGGTCAGGAGGTCGTGCTGCGCTACACCGCCCCCGGCCTCGGCGGCGGCCGGATCGCGCTCGGCGAGGTGCGCGGCCGGGTCCTCCCGGCCCGGTACGTCGGCGACACCTGAACGGGACCGGGCGTCAGGTCCGGTGGTCGAGGAGCGAGCGCAGCGCACCCGGTGGTCGAGGAGTGAGCGCAGCGCACCCGGCGGTCGAGGAGCGAGCGCAGCGAGACCACAGCCGGTGGTCGAGGAGCGAGCGCAGCGAGCGTCTCGAGACCCCCCAGCCCCGCTCACCGGGCCTCGAGGGTCGGGCCTGGCGGCCCTCCCACCTCGACCAACGGCGAGCTGGCCCCGGTGGTCGAGGAGCGAGCGCAGCGAGCGTCTCGAGACCAGAGCCGCCACCAGGTCACCGGGCCTCGAGGGTCGGGCCTGGCGGCCCTCCCACCTCGACCAACGGCGAGCTGGCCCCGGTGGTCGAGGAG
>JBKJPE010000194.1:0-21168 GCA_046595185.1 Nocardioides sp. | reverse complement strand
AACCTGTCGATGGTGTTCCAGAACTACGCGCTCTACCCTCACCTCACGGTCTACGAGAACATCGCGTTCCCGCTGCGACTGGCGGGCAAGCCAAACTCCGAGATCGACGAGAAGGTGCGCAAGGCGTCCAAGACGCTGGAGCTCGACGAGCACCTCGAGCGCAAGCCCGGCAACCTGTCGGGCGGCCAGCGCCAGCGAGTCGCGATGGGTCGCGCCATCGTGCGCGACGCCGACGCGTTCCTCTTCGACGAGCCGCTGTCGAACCTCGACGCCAAGCTGCGCGGGCAGATGCGCACCGAGATCGCCCGGCTGCAGAAGCGGCTCGGGATCACCACGGTCTACGTCACCCACGACCAGACCGAGGCGATGACCCTCGGCGACCGGGTGGCCGTGCTCAAGCGGGGCGTGCTCCAGCAGCTCGCCTCACCGCGCCAGCTCTACTCCAACCCGGGCAACCTCTTCGTCGCCGGCTTCATCGGCTCCCCCCCGATGAACTTCCTGCCGGCCACGGTGAGCGGCGGGCAGGTCGAGCTGCCCTTCGGGACGGTCTCGATCCCGGCCGAGAAGGTGCGCCACGTGCCCGAGGGCAAGCTCCTCATCGCCGGCATCCGACCGGAGCACTTCGAGGACGCCGCGGTCGTCGACGACGCCAGGCGCGGCCAGGGCTCGACCTTCACCGCGCAGATCGACGTCACCGAGTGGCTGGGCAACCAGGCCTACGCCTACATCCCCTTCGAGGCCGACGAGGCAACCCGGGCCCAGCTCACCCAGCTCGAGCAGGACCTCGACGGAGACGCCATGCGCAACCAGCTCGTCGTCTCGCTGGACAGCACGAGCCAGATCAGCGAGGGCGACCGGGCCGAGATCTGGGTCGACACCCGTCAGATGCACCTCTTCGACCCGGAGTCCGGCGACAACCTCACCATCGACCTCGACCACGCCGGCGAGATCCCGGCGAAGAGCGACCCGGAGGCCAACGCCCGGGCCGAGAAGAGCGCGGCCCGGGCCCACTGACCCGGACCACCGTACGACCGGACGCCCCCGGCAGCTCGCGGCTCAGCCGCCGAGCAGCCGGGGGCTTCTGCGTGCTCAGGTCTTGCGAGCACCGGCGTGCGGGTTGGCGTTGGGGCCCTGGGCGCCCTCGTCGACCCCGTCGTCACCGGGCGCACCGGCCACCGACTGGTCGGGCTGGATCGGGTCCCCGACATCGGCCATGGTGGAGACCTCGCTGACCTGTCCCTGCGACTCGTCGGGCTCGGCCCGGTCGCTGTCGGCGGCCTGCTCAGGGTTCGGGATCTTGGTCACGTCGTCAACCCTAGGAGCCGCCGGTCACCCGTCCGGGGAGACGACGACCGGGCCGCCCCACGAGGGGACGGCCCGGCCGGGTGGAACGGGTGACTCAGCGTACGGGGCTGGTCACTCCTCGGTCGCGAAGCCGGCCTCGACCAGGTAGTCGTGCGCGATGACCTCCTCGGACTCGCCCTCGGCCGAGATCCGGACGTTCAGGTCCTGCATGACCTCGGTGGTCAGGCCCTCGGCCAGCGGGGCGAGCGCCTCCATGACCCCGGGGTTCTCCTCGTTGTAGGACACCGACGTGACCGGGACGCCGTTGTAGAGCGGGAAGAACGTCTTGTCGTCCTCGAGCACGGCGAGGTCGTTGGCGACGATACGGCCGTCGGTGGTGAAGATCTCGCCGAAGTCGCAGTTGCCGTTGGCGATCTGCGGGTAGATGACGCCGATCCCCAGGCTCTGGACGTCCCCGCCGGTGATGCCGTAGGCCTTGGTGAAGCCGGGGTAGCCGTCGGGGCGGTTGGCGAACTCGGCCTCGATGCAGACGCTCGCGTCGGGGTTCTCGGCGATGTAGGCGGCCATGTCGGAGTGCGTCGCGATGCTGTTCTCCTCCGCGAACTCCGCGGTGGTCGCGAACGCATAGGTGTTGTTGAACGGCGACAGCGGTCCCCAGAAGACGTCGTTCTCGACGTCGGCCTCCTTCACCGCGTCGTACTGCTCGACCGGGTCGAAGATCGGCTTGTCGTTGCCGAGGTAGTTGATCCAGCCGGTGCCGGTGTACTCCCACATGATGTTGTTGTCGCCAGCGATGATCTTCTCCCGCGCAGCGGTCGAGCCCTGGGTGTTCAGGTCGGTGCTGTTGTCGGCGCCCCACAGGCAGAGGTACTGCGAGGTGAGCTCGCCGAGGACGAGCTGCTCGTCGAAGTCCTTGGAGCCGGCCACGACGGGCACGTCGGCCAGACCCTCCGGGTCGATGACGTCGCCGGTGGCGGTCAGGCCGCCGCAGTCGCCTGCGGCGGCGGCGCCGACGGAGTCCTCCTCGGAGAGCCCGCAGCCGGCGAGCGTGGCGGCCAGCGCGGTCGCGCCGAGCCCGGCCAGGACCCGGCGGGAGCCGCGGGTGGTCAGGTGGATGGTCATGTGGTGTCCCTTCGTGGTGGTGGAGCAGGAGGAGCAGTGCGGGGGGTCAGCGGATGCCGCGCGGGGTGGCCCAGCGCTGCAGGATGCCGGCCAGCCAGTCGAGCAGCAGGGCGAGGCAGGCGATGATGACCGCGATGCCGAGGATGGCCACGGCTCGGTCGGTCTTGATCGCGGCGAACAGGTTCTGCCCGAGCCCACCGGCCCCGAGGAACGAGCCCAGCGGCACGGTGGCGACGGCGAGGATCAGGGCCGTACGAGCGCCGGCGCCGATGATCGGCACCGCCAGCGGCAGCTCCACCCGGAGCAGCACCGCGGCCGGCGACATGCCCATGCCCTTCGCGGCGTCCAGGACGCCGCGATCCACCTGCTGCAGGCCCGCGATGGTGTTGCGCAGGACCGCGAGGATCGCGTAGGCGGTGATCACGGACACGACGGGCCAGAACCCGGTCTTGAACAGGCCCACGAGCGCTACCAGCCCCAGGCTGGGTGCGGCCTGTCCGAAGTTCGCGAACGCCAGCACCAGTGGCGCCACCCGCTTGGTGCGGGGCCGGGTGACCAGCACCCCGAGCGGGACCGCGATCAGGACGACCAGGACGGCGATGGTGAAGCTGAGGTAGACGTGCTCGAGAGTGAACGACACCAGGGTGCCGATGTTCAGCAGGTTGACCTCGATGTTGTCGAGCTCACGGTCCTGCACGTAGAAGTACAGCGCGGCCAGCACGACCGCGACCGTCAGCGGCAGCCCGAGGTCGCGGACGGCGAAGACGGAGCCCGCGGTCGAGGGCTTCGCCCCGACAGTCCCGCCGCCGGTGCCCTCCAGCTCGTCCTGGAGGTCCGTGGACCGCTCCGTGGTCGCGGCGCTCACCGGAGGCTCCCCCCGGCGCCGACGCCGTCGCCGGTACGGCCGACGCGGGCCAGGATGGCCTGGACCGACACCGAGCCGCGGGCCTGCCCACCCTCGAGGACCGAGATCGAGGACAACCCCTTGCCGACCATCAGGTCGAGCGCGTGGTGGAGGCTGTCGGACGGGGAGACGGTGACCTCGGACGACGTCGGGGAACCGCCCTGGTCGAGCGGCAGGCTCGAGACCGGCTCGAACTGAAGGCGCTTCAGCGCCGCGCCCTCGCCGATGAAACCGGCCACGAAGTCGTCGGCCGGGTGGGCCAGGATGTTCTCCGGGGTGTCGTACTGCGCGATCTGTGAGCCCTCGCGCAGCACCGCGATCCGGTCGCCGAGCTTGAGCGCCTCGTCGAAGTCGTGCGTCACGAAGACGATGGTCTTGTTGAGCGTCTTCTGCAGGTTGCGGAACTCGTCCTGCAGCCGCCCGCGGGTGATCGGGTCCACCGCGCCGAAGGGCTCGTCCATCAGCATGATCGGCGGGTCGGCCGCGAGCGCCCGGGCCACGCCGACTCGCTGCTGCTGGCCGCCGGAGAGCTGGCGCGGGTAGCGGTTGCGGTACTGCTCGGGGTCGAGGCCGACCACGGTCAGCATCTCGTCCACCCGGGCGGTGATCCGCTCCTTGTCCCACTTCAGCAGCTTGGGCACCAGCGCCACGTTGGCGGCGATCGTGAGGTGCGGGATCAGGCCGATCTGCTGGATGACGTAGCCGATCTGGCGGCGCAGCGTGGTGTCGTTGAGCGAGGCCACGTCCTGGCCGTCGATCTCGATCACACCGTCGGTGGGCGGGATCATCCGGTTGATCATCCGCATGGTGGTGGTCTTGCCGCAGCCCGACGGACCGACGAAGACCACGATCTCACCGGCCGGGATCTCCAGGTCGACCGCGTCCACCGCGGCCTTGTCGGTGCCGGGGTAGCGCTTGGTGAGCTTCTTCAGCGAGATCGGGACGCCGTGCGTCGGCTCCTGCGAGGAACCGCTGGCGGCGGGCTTGTCCAGAATGAGGTCAGACACGGGCACCTCTCGGGGTGGTGAAGCGGCGGACGACGACGAAGAAGCCGTCGAAGACCAGGGCGATGGCGGCCACGAAGATGACGCAGGCCAGAGCCTCGTTGCCGGTGTTGACCGACCCGAGGTTGTTGAGCGCGTTGAAGCCGAGGATGCCGAGACCGATGTCGGCCACGAAGGCGCCCACGGCCACGATGCCCACCGTCAGCTGCGTCGAGACCCGCAGGCCGGCCAGGATCACCGGCCAGGCGATCGGGAGCCGGATCTGCCACAGCATCCGGGCGGCACCCACGCCCATCCCCTTGGCGGCGTCGATCACCGCCGGGTCGGCGGCCTGGAGCCCGACGATGGCGTTGCGGGTGATCGGCAGCAGGCCGTACAGCGCGACCACCGAGATCATCGTGAGCAGCTCGCTGCCGGTCACGGAGAAGACGAAGGCGATCATCGCCACGGACGGGATGGTGAAGGCGACCGCGACAATGCCGATGCTGAGGTTGGCCAGGGCCTCGAACCGGTAGGTCAGCAGCGCGACGGTGAGGCCGACGGCCGCACTGAGAGCCACGCAGTAGATGGAGATCAGGAAGTGCTGCTGGACGCGGAAGATGACCTCCGCCTGGTTCTGGGACAGCCACTCTCCGAACGGAAGACCGGTCACATCGCCCCCTTGATTCGATGAAGGCCCAGGGCGCGAGGCGTTGCCGTCCGGGGCACGGACTGGCGTGACTGTAACCCCGATCGCCCCTCGTGACGGGGATGCCGACCAGATGTGACGGCGCTGTGACCTGCACCGATCTGTGTAACCCCGCCCGCTCGAGGCCCGCCGGGGACTTCCGCCGGCCCCCTAGGGAGGCGGGCGCGGCGGGCGGAAGGTGGTCGGCACGGGGGCGGTGAGCGGGATGGGATCGGCCGGGGCGAGGTCGACGATCTTCTCGTGCTCGCGGTCCCGGACGGCCCGCTTGATCTGCTCGACGTTGTTGCGGAGCAGGTCCGAGACCAGCTCGTCCATCCGCGGGTCGCCGAGCATCTCGATGATCACGCGCAGGGTGGTCTCGCTGACCTCGGAGACGATCGCCTCGTAGCCCGGCAGCCGCTTGACCAGCCGCGAGTTGGGGTCGTCGCGCACCTTCTCGGTCACCAGCGCCTTGAGCTGGTCGTGGTTCTCCAGCAGCGCCGCGGAGATGTTCCTGGTGTAGTGCCCGGTCTGGATCACCGCGGCGACCTCGTCGAGCACGACGACGGTCAGCGGACGGCGGAACAGCTTGATCGCCGACATCGCCAGGTCGCTGACCCGCTCGACCACGGCCGGGCGACGACGGCCCAGCCGGACCAGGACCCCGCCGAGGACCGCGGCCAGGACCGAGGCCCCGAAGACGACCACGACGACGAGCAGCAGCACCTGCAGCGTGCTGAGCTGCTCCAGCCATCGGGAGAACGCGGTCACCGGCACAACCTAGTGGGCCCGCACGACCCCGGGCCGACCCTGGTTAGCCTGACCCCATGAGCAGCCCGACCACCGAGACCGGCCCGTTCCGCACCGAGCACGACTCCATGGGTGAGGTCCTGGTGCCGCGCGAGGCGCTGTGGCGCGCGCAGACCCAGCGCGCCGTGGAGAACTTCCCGATCAGCGGGACCCCGGTCGAGCGGCGCCTGATCGAGGGCCTCGCCCTGGTCAAGGCGGCCGCCGCCCAGGCCAACGAGGACCTCGGCGTCCTGGCACCCGAGATGGCCGGCGCGGTGCGCGACGCCGCCCGCGCCGTCGCAGCCGGCGAGCACGACGAGCACTTCCCGGTCGACGTCTTCCAGACCGGGTCGGGCACCAGCTCGAACATGAACGCCAACGAGGTGATCGCCTCCCTCGCCGCCCGGGCCGGCGTGGCGCTGCACCCCAACGACCACGTCAACGCCAGCCAGTCCAGCAACGACATCTTCCCCACCGCCATCCACGTCGCCGTGACCCGCGCCGTGACCGGCGACCTGCTGCCGGCGCTCGACGTGCTGGCGACCAGCCTGGAGGCCAAGGCGACCGAGTTCGCCGACCTGGTGAAGTCCGGGCGCACCCACCTGATGGACGCCACCCCGGTGATGCTGGGCCAGGAGTTCGGCGGGTACGCCGCCACCACCCGCCTGGCCGCCGAGCGGCTGGAGTCGGTGCTGCCGCGGGTGCGGGAGCTGCCGCTGGGCGGCACGGCCGTCGGCACCGGCATCAACACCCCCGACGGCTTCGCCCAGCAGGCGATCGCCGCCCTCGTGGCGCTGTCCGGGGAGCCCTTCACGGAGACCCGCAACCACTTCGAGGCGCAGGGCACCCGCGACTCGCTGGTGGAGCTCAGCGGCGCGCTGCGCACCTTCGCGGTCGGCCTCGTCAAGATCTGCAATGACCTGCGCTGGATGAGCTCGGGCCCCACCACCGGGCTGGCCGAGAGCCTCCTGCCCGACCTCCAGCCCGGCTCCAGCATCATGCCGGGCAAGGTGAACCCGGTCCTGCCCGAGGCCACCTTGATGGTCTGCTTCCAGGTCGTCGGCAACGACGCGACCGTGGCGGCCGCGGGTGCCAGCGGCGCCTTCGAGCTGAACGTGGCGATGCCGGTGATGGCCCGCAACCTGCTCGAGTCGGTCCGGCTGCTCGCCAACGCCAGCCAGGTCCTCGCCGCCCGCTGCGTCGACGGCATCACCGCCGACGCCCGGCGGATGCGCACCTACGCCGAGTCCTCCCCCTCGGTGGTCACCCCGCTCAACAAGCACATCGGCTACGAGAGCGCCGCCACGGTCGCCAAGAAGGCCCTGGCCGACGGGCGGACGATCCGCGAGACGGTGCTGGCGATGGGCTTCGTCGAGCGCGGCGAGCTGACCGAGGCCGAGATGGACGCCGCCCTCGACGTGGAGTCGATGACCGGCCGGTGACCCCGACCGCGCAGGACCACCTCGACGCGCAGCGGAGGCTCTGGGACGCCGAGGCCGCGGGCTTCGACGCGGAGCCGGACCACGGCCTGCTCGACCCGACGACCCGGGAGTCCTGGCGCGCGCTGCTCGCGCGCCACCTGCCCGCTGCCCCGGCCGAGGTGGTCGACCTTGGCTGCGGCACGGGGTCGCTGACCGTGCTCCTGGCCGAGCAGGGGCACCGCGTCCGCGGCACCGACCTCGCCCCGGCCATGGTCGCGGCCGCCCGGGCCAAGGCCGCCGCCGCCGGGGTCGCGGAGCGGGCGGAGGTGGTGGAGGGCGACGCGGGCGACCCGGCGTACGGGCCCGGCTCGGCCGACGTGGTGCTCTGCCGCCACCTGCTCTGGGCCCTGCCCGACCCGGGCGCCGCCCTGGCGGCGTGGGGACGGCTGCTGCGCCCCGGCGGTCTGCTGGTCCTGGTCGAGGGCCGCTGGCACACCGGGGGCGGGCTGGACGCCGCGACCACCACGGCGCTGGTGGGCGCCCACCTCCCGGGGGCGCGGGAGGTGCAGGTGGAGCAGCTCGCGGACCACGACGTGCTGTGGGGCGGCCCGGTGGCCGACGAGCGCTACCTGCTGAGCGCCCAGGTCGCGGGTCCGCCATGAGCAGCCAGGACCCGGCCCCGGACCCGCAGGACGTGCGGGCACGTCGCCGCGCGGCGGCGATGCTCCACCACCCGGACCGCGGCGGTGACCCGGAGGCGTTCCGCCGGGCGATGGCCGCCGCCGAGGCGCCGCCGCCTGCCCCGGCCGCCCCGTCCCCGGCCGGACCGGTGGTCGTCCACCACCGTCACCGGGTCATCACCGCGGCGGCCGTCGTGGCCGCGGGCGGGGTGCGGCTGGTCGGTGGCCTGCGTGCCCGGCTGGCGCGTGCGCTCGCGGGTTGATCAGTACCAGTCGACGGACTGGCTGTGGGCCCAGGCGCTGCACGGGCTTCCGTACGCGTCCTGGATGTAGCCCAGGCCCCAGCGGATCTGCGTGGCCGGGTTGGTGGCCCAGTCGGCGCCGGCCGCGGCCATCTTCTCACCGGGCAGGGACTGCGGGATGCCGTAGGCCGAGGAGGTCGGGTTGTCCGCGTACGGGTCCCAGCCGGACTCCTTGGTCCAGAGGCTGTCCAGGCAGCCGAACTGGTCGGCGGAGAAGCCGAACTCCGGAAGCAGGGTCTGCGCGATCTCGCGGGGGTCGTCGTCGGCGAGGGTCTCCGAGGCCGTCATGGCGGGGGCGTCCTCGATGGCCAGGGCCTGCGCCTTGACCGGGTCGGCCTCCGCCCGGCGGTCCGAGCGGCTCACCACGGGCTCGCGCACGCCGAGATCGGCGGCGGCCACGGGGACGCGCTGCTCGGCGCCGACCGTCTCCAGCACGGCACCGGGACCGACCGCGACGCCTCCGGCGACGGTGACGCCGGTGGCGGCGACCGCGACGGAGGAGAGGACCAGGGTGGTGCGCACGGCGCGCCGCGGGACCTCGAGCGGGATACGGGTCCGGGCGGCGCGGTGCTGGGGAACGTGCTTGACGTGCTTGGTCACAGGTGCGGTGTCCCGGGGGCTCGGCGGCAGCGGCAGGCCGGGCCGCGAGGGCCCTGACCGGCTCAGGTCACGAGAAGATCTCGGCCCACCCTGCACGACGGGTCCCGCTGGTCCAAACCCCGGGGCCCCGGTGGGGCTACGTGCGTCGCACGCGCCCCACCGGCCCCGCCCGTCACCGGCCCGGCTGCCCTCGCACCGTCCCCGGACCTCACACGGTCATGTGCTCCAGCATCTCGGTCACCAGCGCCGCGATCGGCGAGCGCTCCGAGCGGGTCAGGGTGGTGTGGGAGAAGAGCGGGTGCCCCTTGAGCTTCTCCACCACCGCCACCACGCCGTCGTGCCGGCCGACGCGGAGGTTGTCGCGCTGGGCCACGTCGTGGGTCAGCACCACCTTGGAGTTGGCCCCGATCCGCGAGAGCACCGTCAGCAGCACGTTGCGCTCCAGCGACTGCGCCTCGTCGACGATGACGAAGGAGTCGTGCAGCGAGCGGCCGCGGATGTGGGTGAGCGGAAGCACCTCGAGCATCCCCCGGGCCAGCACCTCGTCGATGACGTCGCGCGACGTCATCGAGCCGAGGGTGTCGAAGACCGCCTGGGCCCACGGGCCCATCTTCTCGGCCTCCGAGCCCGGCAGGTAGCCCAGCTCCTGCCCGCCCACGGCGAACAGGGGCCGGAAGACGACCACCTTCTGGTGCTGGCCACGCTCCAGCACGGCCTCGAGCCCGGCGCACAGTGCGAGCGCGGACTTGCCCGTCCCGGCCCGGCCGCCGAGGGAGACGATGCCGACCTCCGGGTCGAGCAGCATCTCCAGGGCGACGCGCTGCTCGGCGGAGCGACCGCGGATGCCGAAGGCCTCGCGGTCGCCGCGCACGAGGCGCACCTGCTTGTCGGGGCCCACGCGACCCAGCGCGGTCCCGCGCTCGGAGAGCAGCACCAGCCCGGTGTGGCAGGGCAGGTCCCGTGCGGCCTCCAGGTCGAGGACGCCGTCGTCGTAGAGCCCGTCGAGCTCCGCCGCGGCCACGTCGAGCTCGGCCATGCCGGTGTAACCGGTGTCGGAGTCGCTGACGGCCTCGGCGCGGTACTCCTCGGCGTCCAGACCCACCACGGAGGCCTTGATCCGCAGCGGCAGGTCCTTGGAGACCAGGGTGACCTCGAAGCCCTCGTCGGCCAGGTTGCGGGCGACCGCGAGGATCCGGGTGTCGTTGTCGCCGAGCTGGAAGCCCGACGGCAGCGAGGAGGCGTCGGTGTGGTTCAGCTCGACGCGGACGCTGCCGCCGTCCGCGCCGACCGGGACGGGCTCGTCGAGCCGGCCGTGCTCGACCCGCAGCTCGTCGAGCAGCCGCAGCGCGGAGCGGGCGAAGAACCCGAGCTCGGGGTGGTGGCGCTTGCCCTCGAGCTCGGTGACGACCACGACGGGCAGGACGACCTCGTGCTCGGCGAAGCGACGCAGGGCGCCGGGGTCGGCCAGCAGGACACTGGTGTCGACCACGTAGGTCCGACGGCCCGGGACGGGCATCGGACGGGCGGGGGTGGGGCGGGGGCTGCCGGAGGACGCGGTGGAGACGGTCACGGTGGTTCCTCACAGGACGGCGCGTGCACTCCTCGCCCCGGCCCTAGTCGCTGCTGCTCTCGGACCGGGAGAGCGCGCGACCGCCGGAGTGCCGGCGTCCGGGACCACCGTCGGCCGGGGCCGACGGTCGTTCCAGGTCGTGAGCTGCCACGAACGAGCCTCCCAGTACGGCGGGCTTCCCCACCCGCCATTGCCTGCGAACGTACGCCTGGGCGACACGCCCCACGGCCCGACACGCCAGGACGTGGGGTGAACCCCGCGTCACGAGCCGAAGCGGCGCTCGCGTTGCGCGTAGGCCCGGATCGCACGCAGGAAGTCGACCTTGCGGAACTCCGGCCAGTAGGCCTCGCAGAAGTAGAACTCCGACTTCGCGCTCTGCCACAGCAGGAAGCCGCCGAGGCGCTGCTCGCCCGAGGTGCGGATCACGAGGTCGGGGTCGGGCTGGCCCTTGGTGTAGAGGTGGTCGGCGATGTGCTCGACGTCGAGCACGGCAGCCAGCTCCTCGAGCGTGGTGCCCTTCGCTGCGTGCTCCTGCAGCAGCGAGCGGACGGCGTCGGTGATCTCGCGGCGCCCGCCGTACCCGACGGCGATGTTGACCAGGGAGCCGTCCACGTCGGCGGTGGCCTCGGCGGCCGCCTTGAGGCGCTCGGCCGTCGCCGACGGCAGCAGGTCCAGCGCCCCGACCGGGTGCAGGCGCCACCGGCCCCGCCGCACGAGCGAGGCGACCGCCTCCTCGATGATCTCCAGCAGCGGGCCGAGCTCGTCCTCGGGGCGGTTCAGGTTGTCGGTGGACAGCAGCCACAAGGTGACCACCTCGATGCCCACCTCGTCGCACCACTCGAGCAGCGGCTCGATGTTGGCGGCCCCGGCGCGGTGGCCGTGCGCGGAGTCCCTGCCGACCGTCCGGGCCCACCGACGGTTGCCGTCGAGCATCACCCCGACGTGGTGGGGCAGGTGCTGCGGCATCCGGCGGACCATCCGCGCCTCGTAGGCCGGGTAGAGCACCCGGCGCACGCCCCGCTTCCAGTCGACCACCTGCCGATGGTAGCCGCGCAGAGGGCGGTCCCGGCCCGGCTAGGCTCGCAGGATGAACGAGTCCGTCGACCGTGGACAGCAGCGGACCCGGCAGGGTCTGGACCACGTGAGCGAGGTCCTGGCGGACGTCAAGCCCCGGCTGCGCGGCTGGCTCCACCTCGGCACGGCACCCCTGACCCTGGCCGGGGGGATCGTGCTGGTGCTCCTGTCGCCGACGGGTGCCACCAAGGTCGCCAACACCATCTTCTGCACCACCGGAGTCCTGCTGTTCTCAGTCTCCGCGGTCTACCACACCGGGACGTGGTCGCCGCCGACCTGGCGCCTGCTGCGCCGCATCGACCACTCCAACATCTTCCTGCTGATCGCCGGGTCCTACACGCCGTTCAGCGTCATCCTGCTGGACGGGCTCGAGCGCACCGTGCTGCTGGTGGTGGTGTGGTCCGGGGCGATCCTGGGCGTGCTCTTCCGGGTGTTCTGGACCGGCGCCCCACGCTGGCTCTACGTGCCCATCTACCTGGCGCTGGGCTGGGCCGCGGTCTTCTTCATCCCGTCGTTCTTCGACGGCGCCCTCAACCTCGACGTCGGTCTCGGCGTCGCGGCCTTCGTGCTGATCCTCGTCGGCGGGGGGCTCTACACCGTGGGCGGCGTGGTCTACGGCCTGAAGAGGCCCAACCCGTGGCCGCGCTGGTTCGGCTTCCACGAGATCTTCCACACCTTCACCATCGTCGCCTTCGCCGCGCACTACGTGGGCGTCTCGCTGGCCACCTACTCGCTGCGCTGAGGGCCTCGCCCGACCGCTCGGGCCGTGCGACGCTGCGGGGGTGCTGACCCTCGACTCCGCCGCGGGGCGGTGGCTGCTGCTGGCCGCCGTCCTCGGCTCGGGCCTGGCCGGCATCGACGCCACCGTGGTCAACGTCGCGCTGCCGGCGATCGGCGAGGCGCTCGACGCCGACTTCACCACGCTGCAGTGGACCGTCTCGGCCTACGCGCTGACCCTCGCCTCGTTCATCCTACTCGGCGGCGTGCTCGGGGACCGGTACGGCCGCCGCCGGGTGTTCCTCGTCGGCGTGGTCTGGTTCGCCGTCGGGTCGCTGCTCTGCGGGGTGGCCCCGACCGGCTGGGCCCTGGTCGGCGCCCGGGCGCTGCAGGGCGTCGGCGGGGCGCTGCTGACCCCGGGGAGCCTGGCGATGATCCAGGCCGGCTTCGGGCCCGGTGACCGGGCCCGGGCGATCGGCGCCTGGTCGGGCCTGGGCGGCGTGGCCACCGCGATCGGCCCGTTCGTCGGCGGGGGCCTGGTCGAGCTCGGGTCGTGGCGCTGGGTCTTCCTGGTCAACGTGCCGCTGGCCGCGCTGGTGGTCTGGGTGACGCTGCGCCACGTCCCGGAGTCCCGCGACCCCGACGCCGGTGGGCGCCTCGACCTCGTCGGCGCCGCCCTCGGCGCGCTCGCCCTCGGCGCGCTGAGCTGGGCGCTGATCTCCTCCGGTGAGTCCGGTCCGGGGCCCGCCACGGCCCTGGTCGGGGGGCTCGGGCTCCTCGCGGCGCTCACCTTCGTGGTCGTCGAGCGGCGGGTGGCGACACCGATGCTGCCGCTGGCCGCCTTCGCCGAGCCCGCGTTCCGGGCGGCGAACGCGGTCACCTTCGTCGTCTACGGCGGCTTCGGCGCCGTCTTCTTCCTGCTCGTGGTCCACCTGCAGGTCGTGGCGGGCTTCTCCCCGGTCGTGGCCGGGACGGCCCTGCTCCCGGTGACCGCGCTGATGCTGGTCCTCTCGCCGCGCTCGGGCGCGCTCGCGGCCCGGGTCGGCCCACGCCGCCAGATGGCCGCCGGACCGGTGGTCGCCGCGGCCGGGGTCCTGCTGATGCTGCGGATCGGGCCCGGGGCGTCGTACGCCGCCGACGTGCTGCCCGCGGTCGTCGTCTTCGGCCTCGGGCTGGCCGTGATGGTCTCGCCGCTGACCGCCACCGCGCTCGCCGCGGCACCGCCGCAGCACGCCGGGATGGCCTCGGGCGTCAACAACGCCGTCGCCCGCACCGCCGGCCTGGCCGCGGTCGCCGCGGTCCCGGTGCTGGCCGGGCTCGACGGCCGGGTCTACGACGACCCGGTGGCCTTCGACGCCGGCTTCGCCACCGCGCTGCTCATCTCGGCCGCGGTGCTCCTCGCGGGCGGGCTGCTGGCCGCGCTGACGGTCCGCGACGACGTGCTGGACGACGGCGACGCGGCCGCCGGCCTCGGCCCGCCCCACCAGCTGCGGCACTGCGCCGGCGCGGGCGGGCCCCCGCTGGCCACCCGCGTCGACGCCACCGGCCACGCCGACTGCGACCCCGTCCCGATGACCCTGCTGACGCTCGACCCGGAGGAGACCACCATGACCGGCACCGACCCGCACTGCACCCACCTCGACGACCCCGCCCCGCCCGTGCCCGGCTCGCCGGGGTGCGAGGAGTGCCTCGCCGAGGACGGGCGCTGGGTGCACCTGCGGCTGTGCCAGGGGTGCGGCCACGTGGGGTGCTGCGACTCCTCGCCGGGTCGGCACGCCACGGCGCACGCGCACCTGGCCGACCACCCGGTGGTGCGGTCCTTCGAGCCGGGCGAGGAGTGGTTCTACTGCTACGTCGACGACGTCGCGATGGAGGTCCCGGGCGCGCCGCCGGGACCCAGCCACCCCTGAGTGCTCAGGCGGAGCCGAGCCGCAGCAGCGAGATCAGCCGGCGGGCGCCCTCGCCGCCGACCTCCAGCGCGACGTCGATCGCGCCGGCCACGTCGAGGCCGTCCCGCACCCGGGCCACGGCCAGCCCGGCCTCCGCGCCACTCCCACCGGCGCGGCCCGCGGCGGCGTACAGGAGGCGGAGCCGCTCGGCGGCCCCCTCGAGCAGCGCCTCGTCGTAGTCCCAGGCCACGTCGACGGGGCGGTCGAGGAGGAGCAGGCGCAGCACGGCCGGCTCCCGGTCGGCCAGGACGTCCTCGACCAGCACCAGGTTGCCGGTCGACTTGGCCATCTTCGCGCCCCCGGTGCGTACAGTCCCGACGTGCAGCCGGGCACGGCTGAAGGGCCTCACCCCGGTCGCGGCCTCGACCATCGCCGCCTGGTGGGCGTGGTGCGGGAACCGCAGGTCCTCGCCCCCGACGAGGACGTCGACGCACCCGCCGAGGACGTCGAGCGCCATCGCGGCGCACTCGGCGTGCCAGCCGGGCCGCCCCCAGCCCCAGGGGCTCGCCCAGGCCGGGGCGTCGCCGACGGACGGTCGCCACACGGCGACGTCGAGGGGATCCTGCTGGCCGGTGGCGTCGGTCGGGTCGCCGTAGGCCGCGAGCAGCGCCCGGGCCCCGTCCCCGTCGAGACCGGCGGTGGCCGCCACCGCGGCGCCGCGGAACCACACGGTGCCGTCGTGCTCGTAGGCCGCGCCCGCGTCCAGCAACCCCTGGGCCAGCTGCTGGACGGCCCGGACGTGGTGACGGGCCCGCGGCTGCGCGGCCGGGGTGGCCACGCGCAGGGCGCGCATGGACTGCTCGAAGACGGCCTCCTGGGTGACCGCCAGCTCGTCGAAGTGCCGGCCCCGCTCACGCGCGGCCGCCGACAGCACGTCGTCGACGTCGGTCACGTTGCGGCAGACCTCGGGGGTGACACCGGTCGAGCCGAGGGCGGCGGCGAGCAGGTCGGCCCAGACGAAGGTGGCCGCGTGGCCGAGGTGCGTGACGTCGTACGGGGTGATCCCGCAGACGTAGATCCGCGCGGACCCCACGACCGTGAGGGGTCGTCCCCCGAGGGTGACCCGCGCGGGGCGAGAGGGAAGCGGACCGACCCGGTGCGACGGGTCGGTCACGGCGGAGATCAGGGGTGCGGCCATGGGGCCCAGTCTCCCACCCGGGAGCCGGGTGGGAGACCGTGCGAGGACGTTCGCGCGCTCGCAGGGGTCAGACGCGGGACTTGGACTTGTTCTTGCCCAGCACGCTCTCGGCGACGCCGATCAGCAGGAAGGCGGCGACGACCGCGACGACGAAGCCGATGATGTTCAGCTCGAAGATGTCACCGGTGCCGATCAGGCTGGCGATGACACCACCGATGAGTGCACCCACGACGCCGAGCGCCATGGTGCCGAGCAGGCCGAGGGCCTGCTTGCCGGGCTTGATCAGGCGCGCGAGCGCGCCGATGATGAGTCCGACGACGAGCAGTCCGATGATCTGCATGGCGGGTTCCTCTCCCTAGGTGTGAGGAGATCCCCCAGGACGGACGTCCCCTCTCCTCCATCGTAGAGCCCACGGACCCCCCGGTCGCGCCGCGCAGGCCCCCCCGGGGGGTGCGCCTCCGCTGGCCGCGAGCGGCCTCCCGCGGCAGGATCTGCCCCATGGAACGCGTCTGGCTCCTCGACCACCTGGCCCTGACCCTGCGCGAGACCGACTTCGCCGATCCCGCGCTGGCCGGCGAGCCCGACGTGCGCGAGCGCGGGGTGCGCCTGGAGGTGCGTCCGGTGGCGGTCACCGCCGACGGCTCGCTCTACTCCTCCCCGGCCCTCGCCCTGGCGCCGCCGGTCTGCCGCGTCGACCTGCTGGAGTCCGCACCCGGGGCGGCGGACCGGGTGCACTGGCACCCCGTGATGCACGACGGTGAGCCGGGCGACCGGGTCTTCGACGTCGCCCTCTCCGCGGACCCGGAGGCCTGGTTGGCCGACCGGTTGCGCGACCTGCCCGGCCTGGTGGCCGGCGCCCCGGACACCGATCGCGAGCGGCTGCTCGCCGACACCGCGGCCGTGGCGGCGCTGGCCGACGAGGTCGTGGCCCGCGTGGCGGCCTCGTGGGCCGCCCTGCGCGGCCCCTGGCCGGCCGCGGTGCACGACGCCCGCGGGATGGCCCCGGTCCCCGCATGACCGGGGCGTCGGACGCCGCGTACCGCCGTGAGGTGTTCCAGGCGCGGGTCGAGCGCTGGGGACCCGACCTCCGCGAGGCCCTCGCGCTCGTGCACGACGACCCCGACGCCGTGGCCGAGCGCCTGCTCGCCGTCGCCGCGGCGGGGTACGCCGCGCGCCCCGACGACCTCCACCACCTCGACCTGCGCCGCTCGCTGGCCCCGGACTGGTTCCAGCAGCCGGGCACGGTCGGCTACGTCGCCTACGCCGACCGCTTCGGCGGCCCCCTGGCCGGGGTCGGCGAGCGGGTCGGGCACCTGCGCGAGCTGGGCGTGACCTACCTGCACCTGATGCCGCTGCTCGAGCCGCGCCCCGGGCCGGACGACGGCGGGTACGCCGTGGCCGACCACCGCCGGGTCCGGGCCGACCTCGGCACCGTCGACGACCTGAGCGACCTGGCCCGGATGCTGCGGGCCGAGGGGATCAGCCTGTGCCTGGACCTCGTGGTCAACCACGTCGCCCGCGAGCACCCGTGGGCGGCGGCGGCCCGCGCCGGTGACCCGCACCACCGGGCCTACTTCCTCACCTTCCCCGACCGCACCGGGCCGGACCGCTGGGAGCAGACCCTGCCCGAGGTCTTCCCCGACTTCGCCCCCGGATCGTTCACCTGGGACGACGAGCTCGACGCCTGGGTGTGGACCACCTTCCACGCCTGGCAGTGGGACCTGGACTGGTCCAACCCCGACGTCCTGGTCGAGATGGCCGACGTCGTGTGCTTCCTGGCCAACGCCGGCGCCGAGGTGCTCCGCCTGGACGCGATCGCCTTCCTGTGGAAGCGGCTGGGCACCGACTGCCAGAACCAGCCCGAGGTGCACGCGCTGACCCAGGCGCTGCGCTGCGTGACCCGGATCGCCTGCCCGGCGGTCGTGTTCAAGGCCGAGGCCATCGTCGGGCCGCAGGACCTGACGGCCTACCTGGGCCGGGGCCGCCACCACGGGAAGATCAGCGACCTCGCCTACCACAACGCGCTGATGGTGCACCTGTGGTCGATGCTCGCCTCCGGCGACACCACGCTCTCCTCCCACGCCCTCCAGCAGCTGCCCACGCCGCCGTCGTCGACCGCCTGGGTCACCTACGCGCGCTGCCACGACGACATCGGGTGGGCGATCGGCGACGAGGACGCCGCTGCGTCCGGGCTGTCCGGCGCCGCCCACCGGCGTTTCCTCGCCGACTTCCACGACGGCACCTTCGACGGGTCCTGGGCCCGTGGCCTGGTCTTCCAGCACCACCCCGTGACCGGCGACAAGCGCACCTCCGGCACCCTGGCGTCGCTGGCCGGCGTCGAGGCAGGCGACCCCCACGGGCCGGACCGGGTCCTGCTCCTGCACGCCGTGATCGCCGGCTGGGGCGGGGTGCCGGTCATCTGGATGGGCGACGAGGTGGCGCTGCTCAACGACCCCGGCTGGGCCGAGGACCCCGCCCACGCCGGCGACAACCGGTGGGCGCACCGACCACGGATGCCGTGGGCGGCCGACGGGTCGCTGCCGGACCCGTACGCCGTGCTCCCCCGGCTGCGCGACCTGCTCGCCACCCGCCGCCGGCTGCCCCACCTGCACGCCGCGACCGCCGCCGAGGTGCTGGACCCGCCGGCGCCGGGGGTCCTCGCGGTGCTGCGCCGCCACCCCCTGGGCGCGTTCCTCGGCCTCTACAACATGACCGCGGAGGAGCGGCGCGTGCCGTGGCCGGTGCTGCACGCCGCCGGCCTCGGTCACGGGGTCGTCGTCCTCGACCACCTCACGGGCGTCGCCGGGGCGCCGGTCCGCTCCGAGGGCGAGCGGGTCGTGCTGCCGGCCTACACCGCGGCCTGGCTGACCGACCGGCCCGCCGACCGGCCCGAGGACTAGCGTGACCCGGGTCACTCCGCCCGACCAGGCCGACCCACCGGAGGTCCGATGTCCGCCGTCCGCTCCAGCACCGTCGACGACGTCCTCGCGCGCAGCGCACGCCGGCACCCCGACCGGGTCGCGCTGCGCTTCGCCGACCGCACGTGGTCCTACCGCGAGCTCGACGACGCGGTGACCCGGGCCGCGGTGGCCCTGCGGGGCCTCGGCCTGGCGCGGGGCGACCGGGTGGCGGCGTACGGGCGCAACTCGGACGCCTACCTGCTCGGCTTCCTGGGCTGCGCGCGCGCCGGCCTGGTGCACGTACCGGTGAACTACGCGCTGACCGGGGACGAGCTGGCCTACCTCGTCGAGCAGTCGGGCTCGGTGGCCGCCCTGGTCGACCCCGGGCTGCGCGCCGCGTACGACGCCGCGGGGTTGGCGGTCGCGACCGTGCTGACGCTGCGCGACGAGCCCGGCTCGCTGCTCGAGCGGGCGGTCTCGGGCCCGGTGCCGGCGGCGGTGCTGCCGGCCGGCGAGCCGCCCGTGGACGACGGCGACCTGGTGCAGCTGCTCTACACCTCGGGCACCACCTCGCGCCCCAAGGGGGCGATGATGACCCACCGTGCGCTCGTCCACGAGTACGTCTCCTGCGTGGTGGCCCTGGAGATGCGCGAGGGCGACGAGCCGCTGCACCCGATGCCGCTCTACCACTCGGCCGGGATGCACGTCTTCCTGATGCCCTACCTCGCCGTGGGAGCCGTCAACCACCTGATGGAGGCCCCCGACGTGCCGGAGGTGCTGCGCCTGGTCGAGGAGCGCCGGCTCGGTGCGGTCTTCCTGGCCCCGACGGTGTGGGTGCCGCTGACCAACCACCCCGACTTCGCCACCCGCGACCTGACCAGCCTGCGCAAGGCCTTCTACGGCGCCTCCGTCATGCCCGGCCCGGTGCTGGCGCGGCTGACCGACGCCCTGCCGGAGCTGACCGTGTGGAACTGCTTCGGGCAGTCCGAGATCGGCCCCCTCGCCACGGTGCTGCGGCCCGAGGAGCACGCCGAGCGGCCCGGCTCCTGCGGGCGGCCGGTGCTCTTCGTCGAGGTACGGGTGGTCGACGAGACCGGGGCCGAGGTGCCGCCCGGCGGCAGCGGCGAGGTGCTCTACCGCTCGCCGCAGCTCTGCGAGGGCTACTGGGACGCACCCGAGGCCACCGCCGAGGCCTTCGCGGACGGGTGGTTCCACTCCGGTGACCTGGTCCGGGTCGACGCCGAGGGCTACCTGACCGTGGTCGACCGGATCAAGGACGTGATCAACACCGGCGGCGTGCTGGTGGCCTCCCGCGAGGTCGAGGACGTCCTCTACACCCATCCCGCGGTGGCCGAGGTCGCGGTCGTCGGCACGCCCGACGACCGGTGGATCGAGGCGGTCACCGCCTTCGTCGTCCTGCGCCCGGACGCGGGACTGGACGCCGCGCAGGCACCGGGCGAGCTGGTCGCGCACGCGCGGGCGTCCCTGGCGGGCTTCAAGGTGCCCAAGCAGGTGCTCCTGGTCGAGGAGCTCCCCCGCAACCAGTCGGGGAAGCTCCTCAAGCGGGTGCTGCGCGACCGGGTCGGCGGCTGAGCGCCGTGGACGCCGACGCCTGGGACCAGCGCTACGCCGGCCGCGACCTGGTCTGGTCCGTCGAGCCGAACGAGGTCGTGGCCCGGGAGTGCGCCGACCTGGTGCCGGGGCGGGCGCTCGACCTGGCCTGCGGCGAGGGCCGCAACGCGCTGTGGCTCGCCGCGCGCGGCTGGCGCGTCACCGCCGCCGACTTCTCCGCGGTCGCCCTCGACAAGGGGCGGTCGCTGGCCGCGGGACGACCGCACGCGGACCGGGTCACGTGGCGGCAGGCCGACGCGAGGTCCTGGACGCCTCCGGCCGACCAGGACCTCGCGGTCCTGGCCTACCTGCAGCTGCCCGACGGGGAGCGGCGGGCGGCGGTGCGCGCGGCGTACGACGCCTTGCGCCCGGGAGGGACCCTCCTGCTGGTCGCGCACGACCGCACCAACCTCGCCGAGGGCACGGGTGGGCCGCAGGACCCGGCGGTGCTGTTCAGCGCCGAGGACGTCCTCGGGGACCTCGCGGACCGCGATCCCGAGGTGCTCACCGCCCACCGGGTGGCGCGGGAGGTGCACCCGCACGACACCCACGCACGTCCGGGCGCCACGGCGTCGACGGCCTGGGACTGCCTGGTCCGCTGCGTGCGCACCTGACGGCTCAGGTGCGGGGGTCGTCCTGCTGCGGGGCGTGGCGCGCCTTGAGTCCGCGGCGGGTGTCGGGCCCGTCCTGCGGGACGCCCTCGTGGGGCTTGCGGTCGGTGGGGTCGTAGAGGCCCCGCTCCTCGGCCGCGTCGACGTTGCGCAGCCGGTGCACCAGGCTCCACCCGAGCAGCGCGATGGCCAGGATCCCCAGCCCGAAGACGGCGAACGCACCCCACCCGGCCACCACCTCGTCGGGCTCGGGGGTGGGATCCAGCTGCCAGAGCGTCACGAGCAGGTCCATGCCCCCATCATCCCACGTCACGCCAGGCCGGGGCGGCGGCCGGGATCCCCGCGAAGAGGTCGTCCTCGGGGAGCGGGGAGTCCACGTGGCTGGTCACCAGCTCGTAGTCCTCGGTCGGCCAGACCTTCTGCTGGACCTCGCGCGGGATCGCGAACCAGTGGCCGTCGGGGTCGATCTGGGTGGCGTGCGCGAGCAGCGCCTGGTCGCGGACGCCGAAGTAGTCGCCGCACGGCACCTTGGTGGTCACCCGGGCGTCCCACTCGGGCTCCGGGACCCACTCCGCGAGCCGCTCGGCCCACGGCGACTCCAGGCCGTGCGCCAGGGTCCCGTCGTGCAGCGCCTGCATCCGCTCGCGGTTGAACGAGTGGTGGTAGTAGAGCTTCAGCACCTGCCAGGGCTCGCCCGCGCCGGGGAAGCGCCCGGGGTCGGCGGCGGCCTCGACGGCCGCGACGCTCACCTCGTGGCAGCGCAGGTGGTCGGGGTGGGGGTAGCCGCCGCGCTCGTCGTAGGTC